>JBBRRV010000043.1:0-20429 GCA_038246075.1 Bacteroidales bacterium | reverse complement strand
TATTGCGTGTTGATCGTTTTTTCACCGTTTCCTCTCCCCTGTTTCCATAGGATAAATTCTTATCTTACAAGTAAATATATCCTATCTTAAATGTAAATATTTCCTATCTTAAATTCAGAATCTATCCTATATTTTTCGCCTGACCGAAACTTTATATTTGCTTTGTCTAGTGATGCATGCATAATTTGACATATGTCAGCTCCCTGGACCTGGAATCTCTCGTAATACCTTGAGTCGCGCTGTCAGCTGAACCCGGGATGGTTCATTCAGACCTCATCACATCGTCATCTCTTTTTCTCGGAATGCTCAGTTATTCTGCAAATCAAAGTCATCTCTTTTTCTCGGAATACGCAATAATTCAGACCAGGAATCTCTACGTCAGGTATTTTTGATCATCATATATTACTTGCCTGTTACTTTCAATCACTCAGTCTTAAAAATTTCCCCAATGTTTAACCTAAATTAATAAAGTTATGAAAGTAGTATTTACAACTATGATTGCAGCATTATTGATGTCTGCAATGACTATTCCGGACATATGGGCACAGTATCCGGGCTCAGGCCAGGTGGCGCTCGATCCTGCCAATACCATACTTCCACAGTTTGTTGATCCGCTGCCACATTTTGCAGGGTTGAGGATCAATGCCAAAGACGGTGGCAAACTAATCGTAGAAGCTGTGAAAACCCAACAGGTAGCGTTATCCACGGGTACGCAATTGCGAAAAGGGAAAGTGGGGAAAACCCCCGGGGCGGGCCTGGGCAATTATTTTGCATACCGTATTTCAAAGGATGGTGGAAAAACCTGGTTCGGGCCATTGTGGCCGGCATTCACTGTTGAGGCACAGAAAGGCAATAAACTGGATATTGAACTCAGAAATAAACTGAAAGGATTCAGCTATAAAGATGTAAATATAGCAGCAGACAAAACCGTGATGATGGACGGCGTGCCTGTGGATGGCGATATGACCCAGCCTTACGAAGGACCAATACCTATTGCAATGCATTTACACGGTGGTGAAGTGTCGTCCAACTCCGACGGAGGCCCTTATGCATGGTTCACGCCTGATTATGCATTGAAAGGCAAAGGATGGGGACCTAACGGAGTAGGAAAGATTCTTCATTATCCAAACCTACAGGAAGCAGCAACCTTGTGGTTTCATGAGCACAGCCAACTGGGATTAACCCGAATTAATGTTTATGCCGGAATGGCAGGATTTTATTTTTTACGCGGAAAAGATGAGGAAAATGATAAATTACCAGGCTGGTCGAAAGATGACCTGGTTCTTGAAAAAACACCTAATGGTAAAGTTGCCGATGCACTTCATCCCGGCGCATATCTGCCGGAAATTGAAATCGTCATTCAGGACAGAATGTTTGACCAGAACGGCCAGCTCTATTACGACGTCAGTGATTTACCCAACCCGGAGCTCCATCCCTTATGGAATCCTGAATTTTTCGGCAATATTATCACCGTAAATGGAAAATCCTGGCCCTACCTGAGTGTGGCCCAGCGCAAATACCGTTTTCATTTCCTGAATGGCTCAAATGCACGGTTTTATAATATGTGGTTGAAAAACGCCGTTACGGGTGCCAATGGTCCGGCCTTTATACAGGTTGGCACAGATGGCGGCATGCTTGATTCACCGGCAATAATAGATCCAGGCAATGGGGATTCGTTGCTGATGGGTCCGGGAGAAAGAGCCGATATCATCATAGACTTTTCAAAGGTACCTAAGAACTCAGTTTTTAAACTGATGAATAATGCGAATACCCCTTATCCCAGCGGAGATGCGGTGATTCAAGGATTCACGGACCGCATCATGCAGTTTGTTGTGAACGGTGATATGGTTGATGGAAAAGATAAAAATTTAACCGGAACCGACAAAAGCAAAGTTCCTGCAACCTTAAGAAGCGTTCCCTTGGTAAAGCTCACCGACTTTGCAGGCAATCTTAAAACCAAACCGGATGTGATCCGACAATTGGTTTTGAATGAGGTACAAGGTGACGACGGACCTAATATGGTACTCCTTAATAATTCCCGTTATACGAGCATGGATCCAGCCATGAATGAGTTCGGGGATGTAACGGAAAAGCCCGTAGAAGGTACTACTGAGAAATGGCAGCTAATCAATACCACCATGGACGCGCATCCTATGCACATGCACCTGGTTCAGTTCCAGCTGGTGAGCAGGCAGGATTTTGATATGCCTAGATATATGCATGATTACATGGATCTCTACATGGATCAGGGTGGATTCTACAGTAAACCTGATCCTATGATGGGCAATATGTATATGGGCGGAGAAGGTCCCCCGAAGGATTATAATGTTAAAAATGACGATGGAGCCGTCGGAGGTAATCCGGCTATTACACCTTATCTGCTTGGATCCCCAATTCCGGCAAATCCAAATGAAAGAGGCTGGAAAGATGTGATTAAAGCTAACCCGGACCAGGTTATGACCTATATGGTGAGATTTGCACCCACTGAATTACCTTTGTGGTGGCCGAAGTCATTGTCAAGATTCAGTTTTGACCCGAGCGAAGGTCCTGGCTATGTATGGCACTGCCATATTGTTGAACATGAGGATAATGATATGATGAGGCCCATGAATGTACTGCCCAATCCTTCAAGACGATGGGTCAAAGCAGGTGATGCTATAGCTGATAACATGATTACTGCCGGTGATAATGCCCTGTTCCAGAACTCACCTAATCCATTCGTGAATACGACGGATATCCGGTTTACCCTTGCGAATGATTGTCACGTTGAACTGGTGCTCTTCGATAATCTTGGCACTAAAATTAAGACGCTGATCAATGCGGATGCACTTGCCGGAAATCACACTGCAACGCTTTATGCTGATAACCTCCCTGCCGGGATCTATCTGTATCAATTGAAAGCCGGTTCATTTGTGGAAACTAAAAAACTCGTGCTGACCAAATAAGTCAACGTCAGCAGAACATTTTTTATATACTAAAGACCAAAAGCTGTCTGAAAGGCTGTTTGCAATCTGTTGCAGACAGCCTTTCATTTTTCTTTATTATTGAAAAGGCTTTGTTCAGTCAATCCTGATAATGCCTGAAAACAAAACATCCTTTAGCTATTTTTGTGTTGTGATAATATTGTCATCGTGATTCCGAAAATTGCCAAATCATTTTTACATTTGATGATACCGTAAAATTGTCATATTATGAATCAAATCCAAATTAACACATATGAATTATGAAAAACCTGAAATTCATTATTGGCCTGGTCGCCATGATCAGCAGTTTATCTTTAATGGCACAGTCAAACCTGAAGCTTGTAAACAAAATCCATGTGGAGGGCGACGGTGGCTGGGATTATATAAGTTTTGACGAACTGAACGGAAGAATATTCGTTTCACATGCAATGGTGGCGCAGGCCATAGATATCAAAACAGGAAAACTGGCAGGTACGATTCCCGATACCAAAGGCATCCACGGAATTGCCATAGCCACCGGCCTGAACAAGGGATTTACAAGCAATGGCCGCGATTCATCAGTAACGGTTTTTAACCTCAAAACCCTGGCAGTAATCACTAAAATAAAAATAAATGCCAAAAACCCGGATGCCATACTCTACGATCCCTTCTCTCAGAAAATATTCACATTCAATGGCGGAAGTTCTAATGCAACAGTCATTGATGCCAAAACAAACAAGGTGATTACCAACATTCCACTCGATGGAAAACCAGAATTTTCTGTCACCGACGGGAAAGGCAGAATTTTTGTGAACATTGAAGATAAAAGTTCCATTAATGTCATCAACACCGCTATACTTAAAGCTGATAAGCGCTGGTCAATAGCTCCGGGCGAAGAACCCAGCGGACTTGCCATGGACCTTGAAAACAATCGGTTATTCAGTGTCTGCAGCAATAAACTCATGGTGGTTTCGGATGCCCAAACCGGCAAAGTAATTACAACGTTACCCATTGGCGACCGCTGCGATGGTGTGGCCTTTGACCCGGGAACAAAGCGGGCTTATAGCTCAAACGGAGAAGGAACAATAACAGTGGTGCAGCAATTAAATAAAGACAGCTATAAGGTTTTGGAGACAATCGCAACACAAAAGGGCGCCAGAACCATAGTCATCGACCATAAAACACAGCATTTATATTTACCAACAGCAGAATATGAAGCTGTTCCTGCAGGCAGTAAGGCCCGCCCGGCGGTAAAACCGGATTCATTCGTTATTCTCGACATCGAATCATTAAAATAGACCAGATACAGGTCAGGGAAAATAGAATTCCAAACACATTCGGCCACAGCTATTGCATCGCTTGCCGGAGAACCTTATTGTTTTAATTGTAGCATCCTAAGGTCGAAACAAACCTGTTATTAAGGTTTTAGCGGCTGGATAAGAAATGCTGGTTTCCTCCCCTATTGATGGATAATCAGCATTTCTATATTTAATCTTTAGAATTCCTTTAGAATTAATTTGTTACTTTGGTTCATGAAGATCCTGATCATCGAAGATGAGATTGAATTGTTGATAGCTGTTGGCAATTATCTGACCAAAGAGAATTATATCTGTGAATTGGCTGATAATTTCGCAAAAGCGAATGAAAAATTATCGGTTTACGAATACGATATCATCCTGCTGGATATTGGCCTGCCTGATGGGAACGGCCTGGAACTGCTCAAAACAATAAAAAAATGTAATAAAAAAGCCGGCATCATTATTCTTTCGGCCAAAAACTCACTGGATGATAAAATTATTGGTCTCGATCAGGGAGCTGATGATTATATCACAAAACCCTTCCAGCTATCGGAATTGAACTCCAGGATAAAAGCCTTGCTGCGCCGAAGGAATTTTGCAGGTACTAACATGGTGACCTTTAAAGAAATTTCCATTAATACCGACAGCAAAAACATTACCATCCATGATCAGCAACTTACCTTTACCAGAAAGGAATACGATATCCTCCTGTTCCTGATCATAAACCATAACCGTGTACTGACCAAAGAAGCCATTGCCGAACATCTCTGGGATGATAACATTGATCTTTCTGATTCCTACGATTTCATTTATACACATCTGAATAATATCCGTAAGAAAATAAAAGCTGCCGGAGGTGTAGATTATATTAAAACACTATACGGAATGGGTTATAAATTTACCGATCAATGAAACTTTCATGAAATTCTTAACAAAAATAAACCGCCATTATCTGCTCCTTTTCAGTGCGCTTTTAATCATACTGTCTTTTTCGGGCTATTTTATACTGGCGGCGATCATAAAGGATAATATCAGGAAGAGCCTGCAAGCACAGGAATCACTCATTGAAAGACAAATTGCTGAAACCGGGCAGGTTCCTGAACTTAAACCATTGGTTGAAGTAGTCCGGGTAACCGGCCACCCAGTAAGCCATCGGGAATATATTGAGGTGACCATATATAACAAGGCTGAAAACGAAACCGAGCCTTTTATGGAATATTCAAATGTCATAAAAGTAAACAGTGTCAGCTATTTGATAAAAATAAGGGAGGCATTATTCGAAAGTGAAGACCTTGCTTCAAGCATTGCTTTTGCAATCTTCACCCTGCTTTTTGCCGCGTTTGTCATCTCCTTCATCATTACCTGGAGATTGAATAAAACAATTTGGAACAGTTTTGAATATAACCTGAAAGAGATCGAGCATTTTGATTTTACCGAGAACAATAAATTGCAGCTGCTTTCATCGAACATCGAAGAATTTGACCGGTTAAATCTGGTGGTTCATAAACTTACCGATAAATTAAAAAAGGATTTCAGCGTCCTGAAAGAATTTACCGAAAATGCTTCCCATGAGATCCAATCGCCACTCGCCATTGTGTCGCTCAGCCTCGAGGAAATCCTGCAACAGGATTTAAATGAAGAATCATTTGGGAAAGTAGTAACAGCAATCAATGCCATTAAACGCTTGTCAGTACTCAACCAGCAACTGTTACTGCTGACTAAAATCGAAAACAACCAGTTTGCGGCCAGCGAAATGATTTTGTTTAACGAATTAATTCAGCGTAAGATACAGGAATTTGAACTGCTATTCAAGGAAAAAAGTATTGAGGTGAGCTATATAAGCCAATCAGCATTTAAAGTAAAAATCAACCTGCAACTGGCCGAAATATTGGTAAACAATTTGTTATCGAATGCCATAAATCATAATTTTAATCATGGTTCTATTCATATTACGGCAGGACAAGATGAAATTGTATTTTGTAATACGGGTGTTGACAATACGTTGAGTGATGAAACAATCTTTAATCGTTTTGTAAAGGGGAATTCGAAATCGCATGGGCTCGGATTAGCAATTGTGAAACAGATTTGCGATACCCATCACCTGGAGGTTCATTATGCTAAAAATGAATTCCATTGTTTTACGATCAGCAAAAAAAAATAAACATCAGATTATGCGTATTATCCTTCTATTGCTATTGACATTCCTTTTAAATTCCGCCCAGGCTCAACAACGGAACCTTGATTTCTATTTCATAAAAGCAAAAACTTTCAGCCCGCTAATCAACCAGGCTCAGAATGATAATAAGCAGGTAACGCTTGACCTGGAACTGATGAAAAGCATCCTGCAGAAACCAGAGATCAATGTGGAGGCCAGTATTTTGTTTGCACCCATCATTTCGCATGACAATGACAGGTACCGTTTCGAGCCTGTTTCGAGCGGTGCGACAAACTATACAGGCTTTGACCAGGCGGCTACAGATGGTGGCCAGTATCAGTCGGTCGTATCCTTCAAACAGCCTTTGCTGAAAGGTTCCAGTTTTAAAACATATTCAGGTAGAGCCGATATTTCCCGACAGTTTAATGATAACCGCATTTTGCTCACCATCCATGAAATGGAAGAAGTGGTAAGTCATCAATATATACTTTGCCTGAAGGATAAAAGGTCTGCTGACATTAGTTTGTCCCTCTTGAAAGAGTTTAAGGACCAGGTGCTCATCATGCAAAAACTGGTTGAAAATGCCATCAATAAAAAATCCGATCTGATGCTGATGCAGATTGAATTGGAAAACTATAAACTCAATTATGAGACCTCCCGCGCTGCATATAGAAACAACCTGTATGATCTGAACCTGCTTTGTGGAATAAATGACACCACCACCGTTGATTTACAGGAACTTGAGCTGCAGTTAAAAAACAATGTTGCAGTTTCATCCTACTTTCTGAACAGCTACCGTCTGGATAGTTTAAGCATCAATGCTGATCTGACCATCAGCGATCTGAAATATAAACCGCAGCTTAATTTCTTTGCCAATGCCGGATTAAATGCAGTTTATGTACCAACGATCAACCGGCTTGGTTTCAGCACCGGGCTTACATTCAGCTGGAATATTTTTGACGGAAATCAGCACAACATACAAAAGCAAAAATCAGCATTGAATTTGTTGACCCTTGATTTTGAAAAACATAATTTCCTCACCCAACGGGAAATTAATAAAATCAATATACAGGTTCAGGTAGCTTCACTGGAAAAGAGAATGTCGCTAACCGATAACCAACTGGATAAGTATGATCAATTATTGAAAGTTTATCGTGTCCAGCTTGCCCAGGGTGAAATTTCAGTCATTGATTTCAAGAACACTGTAAAGGATATAGCCACAAAAAAACAAGAACGATTAATGCTTGAAATGGAAAAACAAGCACTGATTGTTTCGTTCAATTATTGGAATTACTAACATCATGAATATGAAATCAGCATCAAACCTACTTTTTATCATACTGTTCCTAACCGTTGTTGTCTCCTGTAGCAGCAAACAGTCAGAAACAGCATCTGATACCACCAGTCCAAAGGTTTCGGTTAAAACAACTGCCATCATCAATGGCAGCATCGACGACATCATCAGCCTGAACGGGAAATCAGTCTTTCTTAAAAAAAATGTTGTTTTGTCATCCATCCAGGGATATCTCAAAAAGGTCTATATCCAGTATGGGGATATGGTGCATAAAAACGATCTGCTCTTCGAAATTCAGACAAAAGAGAATAAAGCGCTGGAAAACTCAGGACTGGATCCGGAACTTTCAACCTCAAAAAATGGCATCATCAGGGTCCTTGCTCCTGCCGACGGCATCATAAGCGAACTGAATGTTAATTCAGCAGGAATATTTATATCAGAAGGTGGTCAGTTATGCACGATTGTGGAGAATAAAAATATGATGGTCCAGGTAAATGTTCCTTATGAATACAACAAATGGATCAAAATAAACAAGGCGTGTAAGATCGTATTGCCCGACAGCACTTTCATAGATGGGAGTGTATATAAGATTATGCCTGTTATAAATGAAACATCGCAAACACAGAATGTGCTGATTAAAGTCAGGAGCAACCGCCAGGTACCTGAAAACCTAAATGTGATTGTGAGATTTGTGAAAATGCATCATGCCACAGCCCTGCTCATCCCAAAGGCAGCGCTGCTGACCAACGAGGTTCAAAAGGAATTCTGGGTGATGAAAATTCTGCACGACAGCATTGCCAGAAAAGTACCCGTTAAAAAAGGATTTGAAAACAACAGGATGGTGGAAATTCTTTCCGCAAATATCGCAGTAAATGATCCTGTCATCATCGAAGGAGCATATGGCTTGCAGGATAGCACGATCATAAAAGTCGTAAAATAACATGGAAAAAATATTTGTCCGCTTCAAGAGCCCGGTTGCTGTCATTTTGCTGCTTATTCTGATTGGAGGAGCGCTGTCATATAAGAATATGAAAACGTCGCTGTTCCCGAACGTCACCTTCCCGAAAATAAAGATCATCGCAAATAATGGAGAGCAGCCTGTTGAAAAAATGATGGTTTCGGTGACCAAGCCCCTCGAAAATGCCATTAAACAAGTCGAAAACCTGCAACTCATCCGGAGTACAACAAGCATGGGAAGCTGCGAAATTTCAGCTTTCATGGACTGGGGTTCCGATATTGATCTCGATAAACAACAGGTTGAATCGCGCATAGCGCAGATCAAGAATGCCCTGCCTCCCGGAGTTGAAATTACGGTCGAGAAAATGAATCCCTCCATTTTACCTGTCATGGGATATTCACTCCAGTCCGATACAAAAAACCAGGTTGAACTTAAATTGATTGCCCAATATACCATAAAACCCTATTTTTCACGGATTAAAGGTGTATCTGCTGTTGAGGTCATCGGTGGCAAGGAAAAAGAATACAGGATCATTCCGGACCTGCAAAAAATAAAACTGTTAAAAATCAGTACTGCGGAAATTGCAAATGCTGTTCAGCAAACAGGGTTTATACAGTCAAATGGTTATACGGTTGATTATAAACGACTGTACCTTACCATTACGGATGCTACAATTTCAAATAAGGAACAACTTGAAAACCTTGTTCTTTTTAACGATGCAAGCAGGCAGATCAAAATATCGGATATAGCTACGGTCGAAATTTCCGAAAAAAATGAATATGTAAAAATCAAAGCCGATGGCAGGGATTTTCCGCTTGTAGCTATCGTAAAACAACCTAACAGCAACCTGATCGATGTGGCAAAACAGGTTTCGGAAAAAGCTGCAGAACTCAACAAGATTTTGCCAAAAGGCGTATTACTGAAGCCATATTATAATCAGGCTGATTTTGTTCAAAACAGCATTAAGAGCATCATTGATGTGCTTTGGATCGGTCTGTTGCTGGCTATTGTTGTAGTGATACTGTTTCTGCGTTCATTTAAGGCAAGTTCAGTGATGCTGATCACCATCCCGCTTACTCTGGCACTCACGTTTATTGTGCTGTCGGTGATAGGATCCGATTTTAACATCATGACCATTGGGGCCATTGCCGCGGCCATCGGCCTGATCATTGATGATGCCATCATCGTAGTGGAGCAGATTCACCGCACCCATGAGGCTTATCCTCAGGAAAAGTCAAGTGAGTTGGTTGGAAAAGCTGTCCGGTATCTGTTTCCTGCCATGGTGAGTTCCTCTTTGAGTACCATCGTGATCCTTATTCCATTTGAACTGATGACAGGCATTGCAGGCGCTTATTTTAAAATCCTGACCGAAACCATGATCATCACGTTGGCATGTTCATTTGTGATCACCTGGATAGGATTGCCTGTTATTTACCTGCTCTTTTCCAATGACAAGGCCTTTTCGAAGAAAGCGAGGCCCTTCAGGGCTCCCAAATACAACTGGATTGAATTTTTCATCCTCAAACCCTTTATAAGCATTGGCATTGTCGTAGTATTAATTATAAGTATTATAATTATTTTGCCAAAGTTGCAGACCGGCTTCCTGCCCGATATGGATGAAGGATCCATCGTATTGGATTATAACAGTCCAGCAGGAACCTCGCTGGAAGAAACGGACCGGATGCTCAATGAGGTTGACAAGATTATCGAAAAAATACCCGAAGTCAAGACGTATTCGCGGCGAACGGGAACACAGATGGGTTTCTTTATTACCGAGCCCAACAGGGGCGATTATTTGATTGAGTTACATAAAAACAGAACCAGGACCACCAACGAGGTCTCGGATGAAATCCGTAAAAAAGTGGAAAGCACGCTTCCTGCGCTCACCGTGGATTTTGGACAGGTAATTACCGATATGCTGGGCGATCTGATGAGTAGTGTGCAACCTGTCGAAATCAAGATTTTTGGTGACGACCAGGTGAAATTGCAGCAATTATCAGAGCAGGTAGCAGAAAGCCTCAAAAAAGTTGCCGGAACTGCAGATGTGTTCAATGGAATCGTTGTAGTCGGTCCTGTTGTGAAAATTGTGCCAAAAGAAGGCAGGATGAAACAATACGGGCTTACCCCATTGCTGCTACAGGAGCAGGCGAGTGCTTACCTGGATGGTACTGTTGTCGGAACAGTGCCGGAGAAAGAGCAGCTGACCAATATACGCATGATCTTCCCCGTCAATAACAGGACCCCTCTTGAAGGGCTGAAACAGGTTTCAATTTCCACAGCTGCAGGCGATTATTTTCCATTATCCGATTTTGCCGATTTCAGCATTCAAAGCGGAGTTTCTGAAATTCAAAGGGAAAACCTGCAAACAATGGGAGTAGTTACTGCACGGCTGGATAACAGGGATTTGGGAAGTGTAATGAAAGACATTCAACTTAAAGTGAAAAATATAAGTTTACCGCCGTCCTATCAGATCGTTTATGGTGGCTCGTATGCCGAGCAACAAAATTCTTTCGCCGAATTACTGAAAATTCTGATTGCAGGCGGCTTGCTGGTGTTTACAGTCGTCCTGTTCATGTTTAAAAACCTGAAATATTCATTGATTGTCCTGTTTATCAGTTTAACCGGAATGTCAGGCAGTGTGATTGCCCTTTATATCACCGGTACACCGCTGAACGTGGGCAGTTATACTGGTCTGATCATGATCATCGGTATCATCGGCGAAAACTCCATTTTTACCATACAACAGTATTTGTCAGAATTGAAAACAGGAAAAAACCATTCACTTCAGCTGGCCGTTTCAGCCAGGCTGCGCCCAAACTTAATGACGGCTTTAGGCGCAATAGTAGCCCTTTCTCCCCTGGCACTTGGCATGGGAACAGGAGCCCAGATGCATCAACCACTTGCCATTGCAGTCATCGGAGGTTTCATTGTTGCCTTGCCATTGTTACTGATCGTGTTACCGGGCTTTTTGCAGATGCTGACGCGGAAAATTGTTGACAAAGCACTTTAAACCTTAGCAAACAGATCATGTTTCTTTCATGAACTTTAGAAAAGCTATGTGATTGTCGACCTTCTTTACACGTAATAAAAGTTATGGATTGCTTGTTCTTTTTTCAAGCAGAATTTAATAAAAACTTGTTCTTTTATTCTGGTTTGTATTTATCTTTGTTTGACATGTTTGCCAAAGTTTTAAACAATTCCCCCGTTATGAAAAAAATAATTTTTTTGCTTGCCATTCTTTCTGTTCCAACTGTCTTTTTGATCATGCCATCATGTAAGCAAAAAACTGCCACCGGTGCGCAAAGTATTGCTAAATCTGATTTTGGAAAACTTCCTGACGGGCGGGTTGTTAATTTATATACACTTATGAATAAAAACGGGCTTGTATTGAAGGTAGCTAACTACGGAGGTACTGTAACCGCGCTGTCTGTTCCCGACAAAAAAGGAACAATGGCTGATATTGTATTGGGTTTCGATAACCTGCCCGACTATCAGAAAGCCACCGCGTATTTCGGGGCACTGGTGGGCCGCTATGGCAACCGGATTGCCAAAGGAAAATTCACAATTGATGGAGAAACCTATACCCTTGCGTTGAATAATGGCCCCAATACACTGCACGGTGGCATTATCGGATTCGATAAGGTCTTATGGGATGCAACAGAAGTTAATGATACAACGGGAGTCGGGCTCAGATTACATCACCTGAGCAAGGACGGGGATGAAGGTTTTCCCGGCAACTTAAACGTAACGGTTACCTATATGCTTACAAACGCGAATGAATTTCGCATCGATTATGAAGCCACTACTGATAAAGCTACTCCGTTAAATTTAACCCATCACAGCTACTTCAATCTGGCAGGCGCCGGTAAGGGGAATGTACTGGGTCATAAGGTTATGATAGCTGCACAGCGCTATACAGTTGTAGATAGTACACTGATACCAACGGGTGAATTTCGCGATGTAAAAGGTACACCTTTTGATTTTACAAAGGCACAGGCTATCGGGGCCAGAATAAAGGAACTTGGCGGAAAGCCTGTTGGGTACGATCATAATTATGTCCTTAACAGCGGCGGGACAAAACTTGCCTTGGCAGCCAGGGTTTCAGAACCTTTATCGGGCCGGGTAATGGAAGTTTATACCGATCAGCCCGGTGTTCAGTTCTATACAGGAAATTTCCTGGATGGCACGTTAACCGGCAAGGATGCTAAAGTTTATCAACAGTATTACGGGTTTTGTTTTGAAACACAGAAATTCCCTGATTCACCAAACCAGCCGACATTTCCCAATTCAATTCTAAAACCAGGAGAAGTATACAAGTCGACAACCATCTATAAATTTTCTAACGAATAATTTTAAAGGACTTTTTCAATGAACGAGTCGTCCGGTGAGCGCTATCCGATTCCCCTGTTTTTCATCATTCTTGTGCTGTGTCTGGTGACTTATACGCTCCTGCATGCTGCAGGGCATACCTTTATTGCTTTTTTGGGCGGCGCAGATATCAGGGATCAGGCATTTTTTAGTGTCCCGCCGTTCGTGTCTTATGAGAGTCAGGTCAGCGGTGTTTTCGCTCACTTTGTGGGCCTGGCAGGACCAATATTTCCTGTAATTGTCGCGATTATTTCCATGATTTTGATTCCCAAAACAAGAAATGTAGTTCTTGAAGCATCCAAAACAATATTCTGCGGCTTAATCATATTTTCCCTTGGTGGCAACATTATCAGTTTAATATTGCACAGCTTCGGAAGGAACAGCGATGCTGACACAATGGCTTTCTTTTCGGAGAATCCCGGTGCAAATCCTATGCTGGTCGCACTTGCCTGTCTCTTTCTTATCACTGTCATTCTCATTCTCATCGGAAAAAAAGCAAATTATAAGCTAATTCCTGGACTTTATGCGTTACTTAAACAGGATGGTTCTACCATCAGTAACAGGAAGAAAAAAGTTGTTTTGACTTTGATGGTGCTTATTTCGTTTGGTTTGGCCGGCGCAATTCTGTTTAGTCCCGGCCCTCCGCCTGATTTATTACGCAGGGACCTTTCTAAGTTTAGTGCGCGTGAAATGATTTTATACCGTTTTGATATAAAGCAGGATAGTATGACTTTTGAATATAACATCAAAAGGCTCAAAGCCGAAGAGTTTGAACTCTCCATCAAAACAGATGCTTCCAAAATCATCCTGCTGAGTGTTAAGGGTAAAACAAACGATATTGACCACCGCAAATTCGTCCTGCACAAAGGAATTCACTTCCTTATGGCCAGCAACAGAAACTGTCATGGGATTCTCACAATGAATAAAGCCGAAAGTCATTGACACTTTTTCGACAATAGATTTCTACTTACTATAAGGAATTTGATACTGAACCTTAATCAGGAATAGCGGAAAACTGCTGTTTTTTATTGGCGGGAAGTGTAAAACAAAAAGTTGATCCTATATTCTGCTTGCTTGTGGCCCATACCTTTCCACCATGTACTTCCACTATTTTTTTTACTATAGCCAATCCGAGACCAGTGCTCTTTTCACCATTGGTCGGCTGGTTGCTGGTTATCTGAAACTCATTGAAAATGGCTGGCAGTTCATCCGCATGAATGCCCTGCCCTGTATCTTCAATTGAAGTGATGACAAAATCATCCTTACAGGAAACTGATATTTTAATGGAAGCTCCAGATAAAGAGTATTTTACTGCATTATTAATGAGGTTATTGATGACCTGTTCAATTTTATTGTCATCAAATTCAAATTCCGGGATATTTTCCCCAAAAACCAGGTCCACCTTCATCTGATGTGCTTTGGCATAGGCTTTATAAAATTTCAGACGCTTCTGTAAAAAAATCAGATAATTCTGCGATGCCAGTTTAAGTTCCAGCTTACCGGCTTCAATCTTGGAAATATCGAGCAGGTCATTGATCAGGCTGAGCGAGAAGCGGCTTACATCACCAATCATTTTAAAAATAGAATCTATTTCCTCTTTTTCCATTTCCTCATAAGAATCACTGAGTATTTCCGATATGGATTGGATACTGCTTATCGGATTCCTAAGGTCGTGGGCAGCAATGGCTAAAAATTTATTCTTCTGATTATTCAGTTCCGTAAGTTTACCGTTTTGTTCTTCAAGGCTCAGGCGCTGTTCCTCAAGTTCCGTAATATCATCTACAATTACCAATACCTTCTTTTGACCCTGAAACGTGATTAATTTAGAGGTGAAATTTAAATACTTGCGCACCAGCCGGCCATCAATCATAAATTCGCGGCTGAGTAATCCTTTGTTTGACGGCACATTTTCAAGGAAACAACTCAAAAGGGAATTGCGCAGATCACAGTTTTTACAGTGACTGGTTGTGCCACACTGACGGGTGTCATTTTCCGTATATTCACAGCCAATTGCATTCCCTCCAAGCTGCCCGAGAATCCGGTCTTCTGTCTTTCTGAAAATATGGTTGTAGGCATGATTAAAATTTCGAACGCGCAAATCAGGATCTAAAATGAATATGGCAGATGATATACTATCAAGCAATATATCCAGGAAGTCGCTCGATTCTCTGAGTTCATTGGTGTCATTATTCATACAATAAATCGCTATAAAAATTCCAATAAAAAACACACACCTTAATGATGACTAAGGTTCCAATAACAGACATAAATCTTAGTTCAGGTCATCCCGCCTGAAAAAAAATTTCAAATGTAATAATTAAACGATTAGTAATGTTATTAGTTCTGCATCAAACGCTATTTAGAATAAGCGCAGGCCTATGCAGAACCTGAGAGATTGGGCAGTTACCAGTACTAATAACGAATTGAAAAGACCTTACTTGAAGCAATCGCCCCAGTCGACATTGCGCATGTCACCTGATTTCTCGAACTCCAGGTGCATGGCGAAGGCCGCTGCTAGCGTGCATGGGGTATGGGTATCGCCTGCAAGATGGGCATAGTCAAGCAAGGCCTGCCGGTAATCGGGGTGCACACAATTATTGATGATAGCTTCCATTTTTGCCTTAGGCGACTTCGATCTCAGGTCGGCTATCCCTTGCTCGGTAATCATCACCTGAACTGAATGCTCACTATGGTCGGTATGGGAAACCATCGGAACAAAGGCACTAATCTTGCCGCCTTTGGCAACTGATGGGCAAGTAAATATTGAAATATAGGCATTTCGCGTAAAGTCGCCCGAACCACCAATTCCATTCATCATTTTACGTCCCATCACACTGGTACTGTTCACATTCCCAAACAGATCGGCCTCGAGTGCCGTGTTGATTGAAATGATTCCGATACGTCGTGCCACTTCCGGACTGTTTGAAATTTCCTGGGGCCTGAGTACCATGCGCTTGTGAAAGAAACTGAGATTATCATACACCCTTTTCAGCATGTCGGGAGAAACGGTTAGAGAACATCCGCTGGCAAAAGTTATTCTGCCCTCTTCCATTAGCGAGATAACGCTATCCTGGATGACTTCGGTATACATTTCGAAATTGGGTATCCCTTTGTGTTCCCCGAGTGCTGAAAGAACAGCATTGGCAATATTTCCAACCCCCGATTGCAAGGGCAGGAAAGAGGATGGAATGCCGCCGCGCTTCAACTCACCTGATAGAAATTCAGCTACATGCCGGCCAATGGTTTCAGTTACTTCATTGGATTTAGCAAAGCCGCCAACTTCATCGGGTTGATTGGTTAAAACGATACCGACAATTTTTGACGGATCAACCTTGATAATTTCAACACCGGCACGGTCGGAAGGCTTATAAATAGGGATTTCGCGACGATAGGGAGGATCCGCCGGTACATAAATGTCGTGTATGCCACGCAAAGCTTTGGGATGGAAGGAGTTAAGTTCAATCAGGATGCGATCAGCCGTTTTACAGATGGTAGGTGAAATGCCCACACCCGTGGTCAGCACTATTTCGCCCTGTTCCGTCACATCGCAGGCTTCGATAATACCCCAGTTGATTTTTCCCAGGAATCCATAACGGATGTTTTGCCCCACCTCCGATAAATGGGAATCAAAGTAGTCAGCCTTCCCGGCATTGATCAGGTTGCGCAGATCGCTGTTGGATTGATAAGGTGTGCGGAATTTAACGGCTTCAGCGCGGGCGAGTGACCCGTCGAGCGAATCTCCTGTTGATGCTCCTGTAATCACCCCTATTTTAAAAGGCCTGCCCTGGGCGTGTTCCAGTTTAGCTTTCTCTCCAATTGCTACCGGAATTACCTTAGCCGCACCCGCAGGCGTAAATCCACTGAAACCGACAACATCGTCGTGGTTGATATAACTGGCGGCCTCTTCGGCCGATATAAATCGTAATGCCATGATACAGCGGATTTAGGTTTAATACTTATCCTGCCCTCTTCCTGTGAGGCCATTAATTTTTAGCTTTGACCTGCGGTGTCGGAAACATTTTAGCATCTTGAAACGCCGTTAAAGCCTCCGCAAAAGTATGGATTATAACACTGAAATATGCCTTTTTTGATTTTTTATAAACATGCAAACAATTGCATATCAACACATTGACATATGCATATCTTAACAGAAGTCGGCAAGGCTAGCTTTGAAGCATGGAACTGCATTAAAATTATTTTCCCTGCCACAAAGGCACCAAGGCTCCTAGCTTTAAAAAGCTAATTCGCTTTTTCACAGTCATTTATGTTTCATTGTTTCTTCATATCAACTATATAGCTACTTGTAAAAATCTGATTTTCAACTGTATATTAACCTGCATTTTGTGGCTGATTTATTCGCTTTTCAAGATACCTGATCTTATAGTTGTTACTTTTGAGGTTCGGATATGCTTGACTACGATAACTTAGTGGTTAAAAATTGATCATAAAGAAAAACATTTGAAAATTTATATGAATTAATTTATCTGTTACTTATGAAAAAGACAATCCTGATTACCATATTATTAACTATATTTCTGTCTGCTTCAATCGCACAGGTAGCTCCACCTTACTGGAACGATATCGTAGCCTTCAGGAAATTAGATTCTATTCAGTTGCCTCCGGTTAACCCGGTATTATTTGTTGGAAGTTCATCTTTCACCATGTGGAAAGATGTCAATGCTTATTTCCCGGGGTATCCTGTCGTCAACAGGGGATTTGGCGGCTCAACACTGCTGGATCAGATCAGGTATGCATACGATGTCATACTTCCCTATAAGCCTAAACAGGTAATCATATATTGCGGAGAAAACGACCTTGCCGCAGATGCAGCGGTTTCCGCAGCAGATATTGTGAAGCGGTTCAAAACGCTTTTTGAAATTATCCGCATCAATCTGCCGGAGTCCATAATTGATTATGTTTCAATTAAACCCAGCCCCAGCCGAAAGAACATTACAAACAAGATGATAGAATCAAATACAGAAATCAAGGCATTTCTGCAAAATGAGAAAAGAGCCGGCTATATTGATATTTATTCTTCGATGATTGATACTAAAGGAAATCCCAAGGCAGGACTTTTTCTGCAGGATAGTCTGCACATGAAGCCTGAAGGTTATAAAATATGGGGGAAGATCATTCTTCCTTACCTGGTCAAATGAAATTCCACTACTGAACTGGCATGCATTTTAGTTCAATATAGATACCAGTTAATTTTTATGCATATTATCGCCAGCGGTCTCCAAATCAGTGAAAAACCAGAACATTTTTTCGATCTGTTCGTTTAATCACTTGATCCTTGTCAGAAAGATTGAATGATAAAATAATTTTGCTGTTCTTTGCGTTCAATTGCAATAGCAGCAAAAGGTTTCAATCAACTATTGACTGACAATTGCTTCTTTTGGTTAAAATAATGGACCACTGGAATTTATAATATTTTCATAAACAGCATTTGCGGAGGAAAAACAATGAAAACTAAAAATATTTCCCTGATTTTGATTACCCTGCTTTCATGTAGCCTGGCAATTACTTCCTGTAAGAAAGATAAAACCGATACTCCGGTCCCCATTACGATAGTTAAGCCTAAGGCCTATGTGCAGGATTGGATATATAGCAATATGCAGTATTGGTATTACTGGACCAGCAATCTGCCCACCAAGCCTGATACTACCTTGCAGCCGGATCCCTTTTTCTATTCACTGCTTTACAGAGCGCCCGACGGAGACCGTTTTTCGTGGATTGAACCTGATTATACCATTCTGATTAATCAACTGAACGGGGTAAATAAAGAGGCAGGTTACGATTTCAGGCTATATCTTGAAACCGGATCAGCCACCAATGTTATCGGTCAGATTACCTATATCAAAAAAGGATCGCCTGCCCAGGCAGCTGGTTTAAAGAGAGGCGATATTTTTTCCGAAATCAACAGCACGCTTTTGACTACGGTGAATTATCGCACCCTGTTAAATGCTGCCGGAAGTAATTATACGCTTCGTGTAAAGCGCTACGATACTGACCTGAAGTCAATTGTTTCTGAACAGGTGTATACCCTGAATCCTATTGAACTGGCAGAGAATCCTATTCTTTTAGATTCTATTTATGCATATTCAGGCAGAAAGGTAGGCTACCTGGTTTACAATTTCTTCTCGCCCGGGCTGGCGAATTCAAAAGACTATGATAATGAAGTAGATGCTGTTTTTGCGAAGTTCAAAACCAGCGGCGTCAATGAGGTCGTCCTCGACCTGAGGTTCAACGGTGGCGGGGCAATTAGCTCGGCCATCAACATGGCCAGTTTGCTGGTTCCGGGATATAACCCCTCAAAAATATTTGTTAATTTCCAATACAACAGCCAGGTACAATCTGATATCATCAAAGAACCTACCTTAGGACCAAGCTACCTGGTTCAGAAATTTGTATCGAAAACCAGCAATATAGGCGATAACCTGACACGTCTTTTTGTGCTTACCAGCAAAGGGACCGCATCAGCAAGTGAACTCATCATCAACGGTCTGAAACCCTATATGAATGTTGTTGTCGTAGGAGATACCACCTACGGAAAAAATGTAGGTTCCATCACCATTACGGATACAAAAAACACAACCAACACCTGGGGATTGCAGCCCATTGTTCTTAAACTGACTAATTCACTAGGATTCAGTGATTACACGCGTGGATTTGCCCCCGATCCCAATAATTATGATCCTGATAATCATTTTTACTTAAGGCCCCTGGGGGATGTGCGGGAACCGCTGCTATCCAAAGCCCTCAACGTGATCTCAGGTGGTGCAGTGAAATCTGCACAAATCCTGCCTACCATGGCCGGTAAGGGAATCAGAGGCGCTAATCTTCTCAGTCCATATAAAACAACAATGTACCTTTCTCCTGAACTGTCACCGGTCAAAAAATTGGGTTTGCGTTGATGGTGTCTATGCCGAAAACACAAAATTCAGAAACACCATTTCCCTTCTATGGCTGATATTTCTCCTGCAAATGGTGATAAAAATACAAGAGGCTGTCCAGACAGGACAGCCTCTTTTGCTATGGTTTTTTGAAATGATTAAAACCGGGTAACGGTATTCTGTTGAAGTCTTTCCGTACAATCGGTATAACCTTTTTGCTGATTCCGGATTAATATGATATACGGTATTGACTATCCGTAGAGGCTTGGATACTGATAACACCTAATAGTTCAGCTATGAATAGAAATATACTTATATTGTCACTTTTGCTCCTCCTATTCGGTTGTCATAAGGATGAAAATAAGCCGGCAGATCCCAAGAGTAACGGTTCAGAATCTTACATAGAAAATCTGATTTTACCTGATCCTAATCCTCCTTATGATGGGAGTTACTATATCCATGTAAATTTCACCGACCAGGTCACTGCTGAAAATAAGCAACTGACCATTAAGACCTATCCC
>JBBRRV010000042.1:0-20877 GCA_038246075.1 Bacteroidales bacterium | reverse complement strand
TTCAATGTACTTCAATGTATTTCAATGAACTTCCATTTACTTCTATATATTACTTCTAATTTCAATTCCCGGCTCGCATGGCATCTACGGGATTAAGCCTGGATGCCGACAAAGCAGGAATAATGCCCGATACAAGGCCGATGATGGCTGATACGAATACACCCAGCATAATGTTGGCGGACGTAAGCATAAGTTTCATGTCGAAACCATAGGAGACGATAAGCGTACCGATATAAACGATAAGCAAACCCATGATACCACCCAGAATGGAGAGGAAAACAGCTTCGAATAGAAACTGGAATAGGATAAAAGTATTTTTGGCCCCCAGCGACTTTTGAATGCCGATAATGCCCGTACGCTCCTTCACGGATACAAACATAATATTGGCGATCCCAAAACCACCTACCAGGAGCGAAAAGCCACCGATGATCCAGCCTACAACTGCAATAACCCGGAAAAGGCTGTCGAATCCCTTTGTGATAACGCTGGTTTCGTTTATGGCAAAATTGTCTTCGGCCGAAGGCTTGATCTTGCGCGCCGAACGCATGATGCCGGTGAGCTCATCACGGAGTTCATCATTACTGACTCCCTTTCTGGCCTTCACGATGATGGCCGAACCGATATTATCGGCATTAAGATCGATGTAGTTGCGCCCGAAATTAACAGGCACCAATACCATGTTATCATTTGAATTCCCGATGGTATTGCCCTCTTTTTTGAATACTCCGATCACATCCACCTTAATGCCGAAAACAGCAATACGCTTCCCGACCGGGTCTGTATTTTCCCCAATGAGGTTGGTGGCAATGTCACTGCCGATCACTGCCACTGCCCGTCCTCCCATCGATTCGTTAGGTGTAAGGTAACGACCCTCCGACAATTCAAAAGGCATGACCTTGTCATAATCCTGTGAAACGGCTATGATGGTAGCATCCTGGAGCGTCTTACCTTCAAATTTGACAAATCTGTTTGTGCCCACATAATAGGCGCTGGTTTCGGATGCCGAACTTTTTTTCTGGATAAGCTCAAGTTCATCCAGGCGGGTTTCCGGCCTGCTCATGTATTTCCACCATGCATAATCCTTATCTCCAAAAGCCCATGGCCATTTCTGCACAAAGAGGACATTGCTGCCGAGGCTTTCAATGCTCTTATGGATGGAACTTTCGATGGAATCGAACACCGTAAATACAGAGATTACTGAGAAGATCCCGATGGTTATTCCAAGCAGGGAAAGGAAAGTACGCACCTTGTTGCCGATGATGGCCCTGAGTGCGAACAGGTGACTCTCACGTAAAAGTCGCAGAAATAATATCATGTTAGTTGTTTTCAGGTTGTTAAACGGCCATCCATTACATCTCCTAAGCCCAAAGCCGGGTGAGGCTCAAAATGACAATATAAAGTTAGTTAAATCTTCCCAAAAACGCACCCTTTCGTGGGGTTGGTACCGCAATTTTTAATAAACTTGCAAATTCTTGCTTTTTGCCCCTCATTCTATGGAATCTTTAAGACAAATCCGTTCCGCACTCATATCTGTTTATTATAAGGACAAACTTGATCCTGTCATCCGGAAATTGCATGAATTGGGCGTCACACTGTATTCTACAGGCGGGACCTATGATTTTATACAGTCATTGAATATTCCTGCCATCACAGTAGAATCGCTCACTACTTACCCCGCTGTTTTCGGGGGAAGGGTAAAAACGCTGCATCCAGCCATTTTCGGTGGTATTCTATATCGCAGGGATAATCCACAGGATTTAAAACAATTGGCTGAATACAATATTCCGCCCATCGACCTTGTGATTGTAGATCTTTATCCTTTTGAATCCACAGTGGCTTCGGGAGCCACCGACGAAGAAATAACCGAAAAGATTGATATCGGCGGTATCTCGCTCATCAGGGCAGCCGCAAAGAATTATACTGATGTAGTCATTATCGCCTCCTCAGCCCAATACGAATACCTGAGCCGTCTGCTGGAAGAAAAATCAGGTGCAACTTCACGCGATGACAGGCGTTTTTTAGCCACCCAGGCATTTAATGTCTCCTCGCATTACGATACCGCGATCTTTAATTATTTTAACGGCGACAGGAAGATCAAGGCCTTCAAGCAAAGTCTGTCTTCAGGGGAAGTATTGCGCTATGGCGAGAACCCTCACCAGGAAGGTATCTTTTATGGCGATATTTCACAGGTTTTTGATCAGCTCCATGGCAAAGCCATTTCCTATAACAACATGGTGGACCTCGATTCCGGAATCGCGCTTATCAATGAATTCGACGAACCCACTTTTGCCATTCTTAAACATACCAATGCCTGCGGCCTGGCAAGCCGCCCCATATTGCTGGATGCCTGGAAGGCTGCCCTTGCCGGCGACCCCGTCTCGGCCTTTGGTGGCGTGCTGATTACTAACACTATAGTGGATGAAACCACGGCCACAGAGATCAATAAACTTTTTTTCGAGATCATCCTGGCGCCGGGATATGAAAAAAAAGCCATCGAACTGCTACAGGCAAGGAAAAATAGAATAATTTTGCAGCAGAAATCGTTTGATTTTCAGGCTAAACAGTTTAAATCGTTGCTTAACGGCATAATTGAACAGGACAGGGACTCGCGCACAGAAAATGCATCAGACCTTAAACAGGCCACTATTAAAATGCCTGATGAACGAGAGATAACCGACCTGCTTTTTGCCAATAAAATTGTGAAGCATACAAAATCCAATGCAATTGTATTGGTAAAAGACAAGCAACTGATTGGCAGCGGCCTTGGACAAACATCCAGGGTGGATGCACTGAAACAAGCTATCGTAAAAGCCGGGGAATTTGGTTTCGATCTGCAAGGAGCCGTAATGGCTTCTGATGCATTTTTCCCGTTTGCCGATTCAGTGGAATTCGCTCACGCTGCTGGCATTCAGGCTGTAATACAACCGGGAGGTTCGGTACGGGACGAAGAATCTATAAGCTATTGCAATAAAAATGGCATTAGTATGGTTCTAACAGGAGTGCGGCATTTTAAACATTAGCTTTACGCATAATTTAATCACTAAATAAACTGAAAATACACGAATGGGACTATTCTCCTTCCTTACGAAAGAAATTGCGATGGACCTTGGCACTGCCAATACCATCATTATATACAACGATAAAGTTGTGGTGGATGAACCCTCTATCATCGCAATAGAGCGCAATACCGGCAAAGTATTGGCAGTGGGCAAGAAAGCAATGATGATGCACGGGAAAACGCATGAAAACATCAAGACCATCCGCCCATTGCGCGATGGTGTAATCGCCGATTTCCAGTCGGCAGAGTACATGATCCGTGAATTCATCAAAATGATCGGAACAGGCAGAAGTCTTTTCCCGCCCGCACTCAAAATGGTTATTTGTATCCCTTCGGGAATAACCGAAGTGGAAGAACGTGCTGTAAAGGATTCAGCAGAACAGGCCGGAGCCAAGGAAGTACGGCTCATCCATGAGCCCATGGCAGCTGCCATCGGCATTGGGATCGATGTACTCGAACCAACCGGAAATATGATCATTGATATCGGTGGCGGAACCAGCGAAATTGCCGTCATCGCCCTTGGTGGTATTGTTAACAACAAATCCATCCGTATTGCCGGCGACGATTTTAATTCGGATATCGAAGAATATATGCGCAAGCAACATAACATCAATATTGGTGAACGGACATCCGAACTCATCAAGATCGAAGTTGGCGCTGCCATGACAGAGATCGACAATCCTCCGCCTGATTTCCCGGTGCATGGCCGTGATATGCTCACCGGTATTCCCAAGGAAATTTATGTAAACTATTCGGAAATTGCCCATTGTCTGGACAAATCAATCTCGAAAATTGAAGCTGCAGTGCTCAACGCACTCGAAAATACACCCCCCGAATTATCTGCCGATATCTTCCGTACAGGTATTTACCTGGCCGGGGGTGGTTCTATGCTGCGCGGACTGGACAAACGCCTCCACCTGAAAACCAAACTTCCGGTGCATGTGGCAGAAGATCCATTGAGGGCCGTAGCCCGTGGAACGGGTATTGCACTCAAGAATTTCGATAAATTCACTTTCCTGATCAAGTAAGCAGGCAAATATTCGGGCATGCGCAACCTTATCGCTATTGTACTCAGGTATCACTTTTTCCTGCTGTTCCTGATGCTCGAGGCATTTGCGTTTGTACTCATCGCAAATTCTACTTACTACCAGCAGGCTAGTATCCTGAATACCAGTAATCGCATTACCGGCACGGTGTATGATGCATTTGACAACCTAACGGATTATTTTTCGCTGCGCAAGACCAATTATATCCTGGCAGAAGAAAATGCACGCCTGCGCAAAGCCATCAGCATCTCCTTTCTGCAGGCCGATACCAACTCTTTCTTTGTTAACGATACCGTCAATAAGCTCCGCTATACCTACATTGCAGCCAAAGTACTCAGCAATTCGGTGAACAGGCGCAACAATTACATCATGTTGAATAAGGGGAAGAAGAGTGGAATTAATAAGGACATGGCCGTCATCACTTCAAATGGCATCGTGGGTACGGTGGTGAGCGTTTCAGATAACTTTAGCTGGGTCATGTCGGTGCTGAATAAACATACCAAGATCAGCGGAAGGATAAAAAAGAACAACCAGATGGGAACCATCATCTGGGAAGGGCAAAATTTTGGCGTCGGAACACTCACCGATATACCCGCACATGTTAAAATTGCCAAGGGCGATACCATCGTTACCAGCGGATTTTCCTACATCTTCCCTGCCGGTATTTTTATTGGAACCATCAAGGATTTCAGGGTTGAACAAGGCGACCACTTCTATGTCATACCTTTTAATTTCGGTGTTGATTTCAATAGTCTTGATTATGTGTATGTAGTAGTGGATCTTTCCAAAAAAGAAGTGATAAACCTTCAAAATACAGTGAAAGATGAATAACTTGTTTTTCAAAAATAGCGCCCGTTTCATTTTGCTTGTTTTACTGCAGGTTTTCCTGCTGAACAAGATCAATTTCTTTGGCTACCTGAACCCCTACATATACATTCTGTTCATCATGCTTCTGCCTTTCGAAACGCCGGGATGGCTCTTGCTGCTGCTCGCATTTTTAACGGGCCTCGTCATTGATATGTTTGCCAATACACCTGGACTTAATGCCGCTGCCTCGGTGCTGATGGCATTCATGCGGCCTGCAGTGATCAACCTTGTCGGCAACAAACCCGATTACGACCAAAGTGGTGAACCTTCCATGCGCGACATGGGTTTTCAATGGTTTTTACCTTATGCGATTTTGATGGTCATGATCCACCATCTTGCACTCAACCTTATCGATGTTTTTAACTTTCACGAAATGGGGCAGACTTTTTTGCGGGTGATCTTGAGCTCAACCTTTACGATTATTTTCATTTTACTGGCACAATACATGTTCTCCGGGCAGAAGGAGCGCTAATGCATTTTAATTGTCAGCAGGAGATTAATTCGCGGCAAGGTGCCGGAATCTATCCTGATAAAGCAACGGGGAGAATTACAGCTATAACAGAATTAATACGATTGAATTGTAGCAGGGGTGAAAGGGCATTGGGCGATCGGGTGAATCACCCCAATAACGTTAATCCTTAAACTAAAATCGGTTATCCGAAAACCGGAACTGTCTCCGGCACATTGACCCACCAGGATCTGGAAAAAAAATAGTCCCTGTATCCTGTAAAATATAAACAAATAAATATGAAAAATAACAGCGGAGCGATAAGCTCTAAACTTCCTAAAACAGGTACCTCCATATTCGCAGTGATGTCGGGTTTGGCAAACGAAACGGGTGCCATTAACCTATCGCAGGGCTTTCCGGATTTTGCCATTTCCGAAAAACTGATAGACCTTGTGAGTTACTACATGCACAAGGGGTTCAACCAATATGCACCGATGCCCGGCGTGTTGAAATTGCGTGAAGCAATAGCTCAAAAGGCACAGGCTACCTTTGGCATAACCTATGACCCCGACTCGGAGATCACCATAACGGCCGGAGCCACACAGGCCCTTTATACGGCTATCTCGGCCTTTATCCGTCCGCATGACGAAGCAATTATCCTTGAGCCCGCATACGACTGTTATGCCCCTGCAGTAGAACTTAATGGTGGCACCGTCAGGTATTCATCTTTAAAAAGTCCCGGCTATGAAGTAAACTGGGCCGAAGTAAAGTCGCTGATGAATTCGCATACGCGGATGATCATCATCAATACGCCTCATAATCCTACAGGAAGCGTGCTTTCAGCAGCTGATATGCTTGAACTCAGTAATATCACCAGCAATACGAATATTATCGTACTCAGCGACGAAGTTTATGAGCACCTGATTTACGACGGTCTCCGCCACGAAAGTGCCTGCTATTATCCCGAACTGGCCGCCCGCAGTTTCGTGATCGGATCCTTTGGTAAGACCTTTCATGCCACGGGCTGGAAAACAGGATTCGTCATGGCGCCTGCCGTTCTGATGGCGGAATTCCGCAAGGCACACCAGTTTGTTGTATTTGCCAGTAACACACCTGTACAGCATGCCATTGCTGATTTCCTGGCCGACAGTTCCAACTACGACACATTACCGGCATTTTACCAGCAAAAACGTGATTTTTTTACAGGGCTGATCTCAGGATCGCGCTTTGATATCATCCCATGCCGGGGTACGTATTTTCAGCTGCTGGGGTACAAAAATATTTCCGATGAAAACGAACGCGATTTTGCAATCCGCCTCACCCGTGAGTTTGGCGTAGCATCGGTGCCGGTCTCTCCTTTCTATCATGATGCAAGGGATAATAAAGTATTGCGTTTCTGCTTTGCAAAGAGTGAAGAAACACTGGAAAAAGCAGCCAAAATCTTATGCACGATTTGACGATAACCCTTATGCAGGCTAACCTGGCCTGGAAGGATAAAAAGCAAAACCTCCTTAAATTCGGAGCATGGATTGAGGGTCTCGCTGCGAAACCCGATCTTATCGTACTTCCCGAAATGTTTAGCACAGGTTTTGTGGTAGAGCCTTTTGATATAGCCGAACCTATGGATGGAACGGCCATGCAGTGGCTATCTTCCCAGGCGAAAGCTTCAGGCTGCACCATCACCGGCAGCCTGGCCATTACCGAAAACGGTAAATATTACAACCGCCTGATCTGGATGCGGCCCGACGGAAGCTTTGAAACCTACGACAAGCGACATCTTTTCAGGATGGGTAATGAGCATGACTGTTTTGAGCAGGGCAATAAGCAGTTGATTGTAGCGCTTAACGGCTGGAAAATAATGCCGTTGGTCTGCTACGACCTTCGATTTCCGGTATGGAGCAAGAACAGACTGGTCAACGGGAACTATACCTACGATTGTCTTATTTATGTGGCCAACTGGCCCGCGAACCGAAGCCTGGCTTTCCGTTCGCTGTTGCTGGCGCGTGCCATCGAGAACCAGGCCTACCTGGGTGGTGTTAACCGCACAGGCCTGGATGGCAATGGCGTGGCGCACCAGGGCGAATCGGCCATCATCGATTTTAAAGGGAATTACCTGGTGCAATTCCCGCAGGATCAGGAACACATTGCTACATATACACTTTCACGTGAAGGACTTGAGGCGCAACGGCGGAAGTTTGCTGTTGGGCTGGATTGGGATCAGTTTAGTATTGAATGAAAAACAAAACCACCACTTACCACACTATCTGGCAGATTTCGTATCCCATTATCCTGAGCCTGGTGGCACAGAATGTGGTGAATGTTACGGATACGGCGTTCCTGGGCAGGGTGGGTGAGGTGGAACTCGGTGCATCGGCCATCGGGGGGTTATTTTACATTTCTATTTTCATGCTGGGCTTTGGATTCGGATCGGGCGCTCAGATACTCATTGCCCGGCGCAATGGTGAAAAAAACTTTGCCGACATCGGGCGCATCTTCAACAACAGCTTTTATTTCCTTGCTGCGCTGGCATTATTGCTATTCCTGTTCATCTATTTTCTTTCCCCGGTCATTTTGAAACCTTTCCTGGCTTCACCCGGGATTTATACGGCAAGTGTGCTGTTTTTGCGTTACAGGATTTTTGGTATTTTCCTGGCCTTTGCCAATGTGGCTTTCAGGGCGTTATACGTGGGTATCGGTAAAACGCGCCACCTCAGTTACAGCGCAGCCATTATGGCCACGATAAATGTCATTCTGGGCTATCTGCTCGTGTTCGGCAATTTCGGTTTTCCAAAAATGGGCATTGCAGGTGCTGCCCTGGCATCGGTGCTGGCTGAAGGCTGTGCTACCGTTTATTTTCTGATCGTTACCATCCGCCGGCCAAAATTAAGCATGTATGGACTCTTTTCCAACGGCTTATTTGACCTGGCGATTGTGAAAAAAACACTGAACATTTCGGTATTTATGATGATGCAATACTTCCTATCCCTGGGAAGCTGGCTGGTATTTTTTATGATCATCGAAAAGATGGGGGAACGTCCCCTGGCGGTTTCTAATATTATCCGCAGCGCATACATTCTGCTCATGGTTCCGGTATGGGCCTTCAGTTCGGCAACCAATACCCTTGTGAGCAATGCACTCGGACGGGGACATGTGCATGATGTGATCCCTGTCACACGAAAGGTCATGACGCTCAGTGTTGCCAGCATATTGCCGCTTATTGCCTTCACACTCTTTTTTCCCCGGTTCGTCCTGAGCATTTTCACGAACGATCCGGGCCTTGCTCAGGCGACCCTGCCCTCACTTTACGTGATTACAGGGGCATTGTTCCTGTTTTCCTTTATGAACATTATGTTCAGCGCCGTAGCCGGCACCGCCAACACGCACATCTCCATGTTCATCGAACTGTTTACCATCATTATCTACCTCCTTGCTGCATGGCTGATCGGCGTGGTTTTCCGGCAGCAGATCGAAATTGTCTGGATCTGCGAATACATCTATTTTACCATGCTGGGCTCCCTCTCTTTTTTCTACCTCAGATACGGGAAATGGCATTTAAGGACCATATAGGTGGTGGGGGTGTGGTGAGTTTTACTTGTAATAAGCCCGTTTTTTTTGTACCTTTATATGACTGGAACTCAACTACGCTTATTTGGCCTTCCACAAGGCTGTTTTCCTGCAAACTTGTTCATTAGCCTGATAAACCCTCAATATATATTCGCCAATCAATTTAATTTATTCACCAAAAACCTTAGCATTATGTCAATTAAAAAATCCGGGATAACAGCAGCTCTGGCAATCATTTTAGCTGCATTTTTAGGGATGCAGTGCGGCAGCCTGAAGGCACAGGAAACAAAGAAGGTAGTGAAACAGAAAACTACCACGACAACTACCACGATTAAAGATAAAAATGTTCCACCACCAACGCCACCTGCTCATCAGAAACAGGCAAAGACAACTAAAATTAAGGATGACAACGGGAAAGAAGCTTATACCTGGGTTAAAGTGATGCCTCAATATCCGGGAGGTGATGATGCACGCACAAAATACATGATGAATTCCATCAAATATCCTGGCGATGCTAAAGAGACAGGGGTCGAAGGCATTGTGAATATTGCCTTTATTATTGAAAAGAATGGCAAAATTACAAACGCAAAAGTCGTAAAGGGCATTGGCAGTGGCTGCGACGAAGAAGCCTTAAGGGTTGTGAAAGAAATGCCCAAATGGCACCCCGGCAAACATAAAGGCAAACCCGTAAGAGTCCAGATGGTCATTCCCATTAAATTTGCACTGAAATAGCCATGATTGCACAAATCACCAATCGAAGATGATATTATCTTCAATCTGGCATATTCCATACGACCCGTGAAAAATGAATAATAACATATGAAACAGTGAAAACTTAATCAGTCAGCATTTTTCGCACCTTACTTCTAAAACCCCTACCGGGAAACCCAAACACGGCAGGGGTTTTACATAAAAGCACATCTGCACTAGGGATTTTACCGGCATTTGTTACTTTTGTGGTCCAACCCAACGATTATTATTACTAAAAAACGCATGACTTCAGACAACCGTCATCAGACGTTTATCATCAGCCGTACCGATAGCATCGGCGATGTGGTCCTTACACTGCCCATGGCAGGGGTGCTCAAAAAGGAGTTCCCCGGTTGTTATATCATATTTTTAGGAAAGGCTTATACGGCGGATGTTATTCGATGTTGCAACCATGTGGACAGCTTCCTTGACTGGGACCAGTTGAGCCGGCTTTCGCCCGGGCAGCAGGTCACTGAGATGAGGGCTGCCGGCGCTGATGTTATTATTCATGCCTTTCCCCGCCCGGCCATCGCCCGACTGGCAAAAACAGCTGGAATACCAATGCGCATCGGCGCATCGGGCAGGCTATTCCATTGGACTACCTGCAACCGGATCGTATGGCTTTCGCGCAGGAATTCAAAATTGCACGAAGCCCAGCTCAACCTGAATTTGCTTGGCGGGATAGGTTTTCGCCGCGCCTTTTCGTTACAGGAAATTCCTGCCTTTTATGGGTTACATGCTGTTCAACCCCTTCCTGCAGAAATGGAATCGTTGCTGCAACCGGATAAATTTAATATCATCCTGCATCCCCGTTCAAAAGGAAGCGGCCGCGAATGGGGTCTTCATAATTTCAGGGCCCTGATAGACATGCTACCCCGGGATAAATTCAGGATATTCATTACCGGCACTGCCGAAGAGGGCCGGATGGTCTTTGCGGCGGATGGATTGGAGCGGGGCGACAGGCTTATCGATCTTACCGGTAAACTACAATTGGGCGAATTCATCACTTTTATTCAGCATGCCGACGGGCTGGTTGCCGGGGGCACCGGACCCCTGCATCTTGCCGCCGCCCTGGGGACCATAACAATAGGTATTTACCCGCCTATACAACCCATGCACCCGGGGCGCTGGGCCCCGCTGGGGAAAAAGGCAACATATTTTGTGAAGCCGGGAGCCTGCTCAAAATGCCGCCATCAGGGACCCTGTGAATGCATCTTATCTATCGATCCGGCCGCAGTGGCAAGCCGGATGCTAACTTATTTGTCATGACGGAAAAAGAATGGTTTGTAATTGTAAACCCGAATGCCGGTAGGCGCAAAGGCGAAAAGGACTGGCTCGAGATTGCCCGCCTGCTCAATGAAGCGGGCATTAAATTTACCAATGTGTTTACCGAGCACAGAGACCACGCCGTTAAACTGACACGCAAATACATAGAAGCCGGATTCAAACATATTATTGTCGTTGGCGGCGATGGCACGCTGAACGAAGTGGTGAACGGGGTCTTTCTGCAAAAGCAATTCCCTGTAAACCAGATTACACTGGCCATGATCCCCGTTGGCACAGGCAATGACTGGTGCAGGATGTTCGGCATTCCGCCGAACTACAAGCAGGCTATCGGTTTTATTACCCGTGGTACGACGTTTCTGCAGGATGCCGGCAGGGTAAGTTTTTTCACTTCCGAGAATCTGCGCAAAACACGCTACTTTATCAATATGGCAGGCATGGGTTATGATGCACTGGTAGCCAAAAAGACCAACCTGCTGAAAGAAAGCGGAAAGATCCAGCCCTTTTCCTACCTGTTGAATATGCTGACAAGCCTTTTCTCCTATCACATTGCAGAATCAACAATAACATTCGGCGGGCAAACAATCGAATCAAGCGTTTTCAGCATGAGCGTGGGCATTTGCCAGTATAATGGCGGTGGCATGAAGCAGGCTCCCAACGCCATTCCCGACGACGGACTTTTCGACCTCACCATCATCACGAAAGTGACAAAATTTGAGGTCTTCAAAAATATTGCAAAACTCTTCGATGGAACCTTCATCCATATGCCGCAGGTTTCTACCTATATTGCCGATAAAATAGCCATTGAGTCTGCCCCGCCCTTATTCCTGGAGGTGGATGGCGAATCGCTCGGGCATACGCCTTTTCAGTTCGAAGTTGTTCCGCTGTCAATTAAGGTAATTACAGGGAAATAGGTGAGATCACTTACGATGTTTATACCCGGGGCTCCTCCCAGGCATCGTTTTCTTTCAGTAAGCTGATGAGTGCTTCCACGGCTTCGGCTTCGGGAATATTTTTACGGATCACTTCACGGCTTTTATAGAGCGAAATTGTTCCATTTCCTGCACCTACATAGCCGTAATCGGCATCGGCCATTTCGCCCGGACCATTCACGATACAGCCCATAACGGCAATTTTAAGGCCCTTCAGGTGCCCCGTGCGGGCCTTTATCTCCCGGAGGGCTTCCTGTATGTTGAATTGGGTCCGGCCGCAGGAAGGGCAGGCGATGAATATTGTCCGGGTAATGCGCGTCCGGGTGGCCTGTAGTATGGCAAAGGCAGTGTGGCGTATGGTCTCCAGGCTGATGCCAGGACCGGCTTCCAGCCATAAACCATCGCCGATGCCATCGATCAGCAGTGAACCGCAGTCTATGGCGCTGTTCACCTGGAAATGCCCGCTATCAGCAGTCGGATATGTTTTGTGGATGATGACAGGACGGAAATCCTGCGACTGTTCCATTGCCGCAACAGATTGTCTGATGTCGCGTGTATCGCCGCCGGCTAGCTTTAGTAAATTTATATCTTCAACAGGAGTTTCTGTGTTATTGTCATCCAGCATCACCACACCGGCAGTTGATGTGAGCAGCACTGCAGGCGGATTACTTCCGCCAATGGAATTCACAGCAATCGAAAAACGTTTACGGTAGCTGAAGGGGTCGCAGTTGAGAACAACTCCGTCCGGAGTCTGCTGAGTGGATTTCTCTATAGGCGGTTGAGTGTATCGGTTCAGGATGGTCCTGGCCACAGGTATCTCCAATTCCGGATCTTCGGTAAGTGACACACGAATGGTATCGCCAATGCCATCTTCCAGAAGGGCACCAATGCCTGCAGCTGATATCACACGACCGTCCTCACCATCACCGGCTTCTGTAACGCCCAGGTGAACGGGATAATCCATGTGCTCCTCCTGCATGCGACTTACCAAAAGGCGCGTGGCCTGGACCATCACGCGCACGTTGCTGGATTTCATCGAAAGCACCAGGTTATGAAAACCGGAATCGCGGCAAATGTTGATGAATTCAAGGGCTGATTGCACCATCCCATCGGGCGTATCACCATAGCGGTCCATGATGCGTTCGGATAATGATCCATGATTCACACCTATGCGCAGGGCTGTGCCATATTGGCGGCAAATATCCAGTAACGGGTTGAGTCTTTCGCTGATACGCTCCAGCTCTTCCGAATATTCCCCGTCGGTAAAATTTGAGCCAGGTTTAAGTTTGCGGTCGGCATAATTCCCCGGGTTTATCCTGACTTTTTCGACAATACGCGCAGCAACTTCAGCAGCTTTGGGATTGAAATGAATGTCTGCGACAAGCGGGGTTCGGAAACCCGATTGCCGGAGCTGTTGTTTGATGAGGGAAAGGTTTTCAGCTTCCCGGATGCCGGGGGCTGTGATGCGCACATATTCGCAACCGGCCCTGATCATGCGTATGGCCTGCTCCACGGTGGCTTGCGTATCCATCGTATTGGTGCTGGTCATGGACTGGATTCGGATGGGAAAGCTGCCTCCCATTGGGATATCACCAATGTTTACAATACGGGTGGTGATCCTTTGCCGGGAAAGGCCTGGATGAGAATATAAATCTAAAAACTGGTTCACGGAAGAAGATGCTGGGGTGCAAAAGTAATCAAATGGCTGCACTAAAAGTTGATTTAAGCAATCAGATCCTGGAGGCGGGGGTCGTTCTCGATTAGTTTCTTGAGCGATTCTTTGCAGAGGTATTTTTTTGTTTTTGCGTAGTCCTCAGACTTGTAACCCATTTCCTGGGCTATTTCTCGCAAAGGCATGCGGGTGAGAAATAATTTCATCAGGTGCTGGCAATCGGGGCTCATCTTATCAAAATATTCCTGGAAAAGTTTGAACTTCTCATGTTCATCATAATGAGCATCCACGCTGGTCTCGCGGCTGGAAAGGTAGCGCTCAAGGTCATCCTGGTTCTGCAGCGTCTGGCGTTTACGTTTAAGTTTCTGCAGCCATAGATTGCGGCTGATGGAATAAAGGTAAGTCAGGAAGGAGGAACTCAACTCAAAATCTTCATTCTGGAGTTTTTTCAGAACGATAAAGAGCGACTCCTGGAAAATATCCTCTGCATCCTCATCATAGCCTGTATTACTTTTTACCAGGAATCGTATCGTTGGAAAGAATTCTTTGTAAACATACTTAATGATAAAATCACTGTTCAGCCGCAATCCTTCGACGATAGCATGGTCCGAATAGTGAATCAAGGTCATGACAACAATATTAAAATGACTTATCCCTTAGCGATGATGAAAGTAGCAAAAATTTCCGTAGTTTGCTCCATGCAAACATAAAAAATTAGATCGACATAGCGAATGTTTAATAGTGTTAACCTCTCCTTTTCATTTTTTTAAGGCCGGGGTTTAGGGCAACCAATTTAACAAATTGTCGTATGTTTGCTTAAACAATAAGCCTCTAGTCTTTATGCATGTGCTTTCTATCATTATTCCTGCCTATAACGAAGGATCGACCATTCATCTTATCCTGAACAGGATAAAAGTTGTTAAACTGATTCAGGATCTTCAACTGGAAGTGATCATTGTGAATGATTGCTCCAAAGATGATACCGAAGAAGCCATTTTACGTTTTAAGCTTGAATCGCCGGAACTCCCGGTTCTGTATTATAAGCATGAAGTCAACAAGGGTAAGGGCGCTGCCATACATACCGGTATCAGGGAAGCAACCGGCAATTATATCATTATCCAGGATGCCGACCTCGAATACGACCCTGAAGAATACAACGATCTGCTGAAGCCGATGCTGAACGAAGGTGCCGACGTGGTCTACGGTTCGCGCTTTATTGGCGGGAAACCGCATCGCATACTTTTCTTCTGGCATACCATTGGCAACCGCTTCCTCACCTTCCTGAGCAATATGTTCTCCAACCTTAACCTCACAGATATGGAGACCTGCTATAAGCTTTTCAGGGCTGAGATCATCAAACCTATACCTCTGAAGGAGAACCGCTTCGGATTCGAACCCGAAGTAACACAGAAGATTGCACATATCCCCGGAATCAGAATATATGAAGTTGGTATTTCCTATTATGGACGCACTTACAAAGAAGGTAAAAAGATCAGTTGGAAGGACGGATTCAGGGCAATGTTCTGTATCGTAAAATACGGGTTGCAAAAACCATCATGGCTGAAGCCTGAAAAGACGGTTAATCAGTTATAAGTTGCCGCGTGCTTTGCAAGCGGAACGTACATGCTGAACTGCCCGACCAGCTGTTTACAAGTTAGATTCTTAACACCGGTGGACAATAATATTGCAATAGGGGAGTTAATCTGAGGCTATTATTTTTTTCACCAAAATTCCTTAATCAGGGCTGAATGAAACGTTACGTTTTGATGCTTGCCTTTATGCTTTCCTTCAGTGCGCTGAGCCATACCCTGGCCCAGGGTGTGGGCATAGGAGAATGGCAGGACCATTTACCTTACAGCAATTGCATTGCAGTAGCTGATGCAGGCGACAGGGTATTTTGCGCCACACCTTACAGCCTTTTCGTATTCAACAAGGCAGACAAAACTTCTGAACGGCTGAATAAGATTACGGGCTTATCTGATATAGGTATCAGCGCCATAAGCTACAGCACGGAGTTTAAAACACTGCTGATCGCTTATACCAATACCAATATCGATCTGATCAAAAACGGGAAGATCATCAATATTTCCGATATCAAGCGTAAGTCAATCCTTGGTAATAAGACCATAAACAAGATTATGTTTATCGGCAAATATGCCTACCTCTCCTGTGGATTCGGCATTGTAGTGCTGGATCCGGAGCGCGAGGAAATTCACGATACATATTATATAGGACCCGAAGGCAGCCGGCTTAATGTGCTGGATCTCACTTTAAACCCGGTGGATAATCAGTTTTATGCCGCCACCGAAAGAGGTATCTTCAGGGCTAAATCTGATGCCAACCTGGCCTATTATGTTTCGTGGAAAAAGGATACAGGTCTGCCGGCACCCGATGGGAAGTACAACCTGATTACCGCTTTTGCCGGCAAGGTTTATGCGAATTCGACTTCAAAGACAGAACCCGCTTATGATAAGGATACCACGCTGGTATATGCCAACGGTACCTGGAACTATTTTGACCCGACAAACCATACCAACAGGAGTTGCCTGCGCACATCGCAAGGGAAGCTGGTCATTTGCGGATACTTATATGTGGATGTATATAATGAACAGGATAACAGAGAATTCAGGGTTTATTCATACAATCCCGGAACTGTAAGACCCAACGATGCCCAGCTGGATGTTGCCGGGGATCTCTGGATTGCCGATAATTATGAAGGGCTTGTCAGAAATTACAATATATGGTCGAATGACAGGATTTTGCTCGATGGTCCGTCATCTGCCGGCGTTTTTGCCATGGATGTCAAAGGAACGGATCTTTGGGTTGCCCCGGGAGGAAGAAATTCAGCCTTTGATAATGAATATAATGCTGGTGCTTTTTACACGCTGAGTGACAACAAATGGACCTCCTTCAACCGTCTGAATACGCCATTTCTGGATACAATACGCGATGTGCTGTCCGTTGTGGTCGACCCGCGGAATCATAAGCATAGCTATCTCGGTACATGGGGTAATGGCTTGTTTGAATACCTCGACGGGCAATTGGTAAAGTTTTACACCCCTGCGAACAGCACCCTTCAGTTTTCCGTGTATAGGCCTGGCTGGCTTGCGATAAGCGGCATGTGTTACGACACCGATAACAACTTATGGGTTGCCAATTCAAGTGCTCCCAATATCCTTTCGGTGCTCAAGAATAACAATACATGGCAATCTTTCGACCTGGGTGCATCGGCCAAAGGAGTGGATGTTGGCAACCTGGCAATTGACAAGAGTGGTCAGAAATGGATGCTGCAGCGCGATCACACAATGCTGGTGTTTAACGACAATAAAACGATAGACAAACCCGCCGACGACAAGGTGAAGCGCCTTACCCAGGCGACCGGAAATGGTGGACTGATCGGAAACTTCATACAATGCCTGGCTGTGGATCAGGATGGTGCCATGTGGATCGGATCCGACGAAGGTGTGGCCGTATTTTACAATCCCGAAAATGTATTTACAAATTCCGGTTTTGATTGTCAGAAAATACTGGTGAAGCAAGGTGAATATTTCCAATATCTGCTGGAGTCGGAGTCTGTTACGGCTATTGCAGTCAATGGCGACAACCAGAAATGGTTTGGCACCGACCGTGCGGGTGTTTTCCTGATGTCGGCCGACGGTCAGGAACAGATATATCATTTTACCGAAGAAAACAGCCCTTTACTTTCGAACGCCATTACCAGTATAGCGCTCAACAGCGCAGGGGATGTGTATTTTGGCACTTCAAAAGGAATTATCTCCTTTAAGGACAAAGTTAAGCCTCCAGTTCCAAATAATGATTCGGCATATGTATATCCGAACCCGGTGCGTTCAAATTATAACGGTCCTATTGCCATTACCAACCTGGTAAAGGATTCGGACATCAAGATTACCGATATCAGCGGCACGTTAATTTTCAAAACCAAAGCCACAGGCGGACAAGCCATATGGAATGGGCAAAATTTCAACGGACGGCGCGCCAATTCAGGCGTTTACCTGGTTTTTATTTCAAATGAAGATGGTTCGGAGACCCTGGTAACCAAGATATTATTTTTTAACTGACAAGGCTACCGGGAAAGTCTGCGGGAAAGTATAGCGCCTTTAAACCCGATTTCTTAATGCATAGATCGCTGATCCATGGTCGTAAACACGCGCGGCATCGTACTGCATCATCTCAATTATTCTGAGACCAGTATCATCGCGAAAATATATACCGAACAGTTTGGCCTGCAGTCGTTCCTTGTGAAAGGTGTGCGGCAGAAAAAATCAAGGATGCGGATGAATCTTTTCGGTCCGCTTTCGCTGGTCGAAATGGTCATGGTATACAAGGAGAAATCTACACTTCAGCATTTAAGGGAAATAAACAGTTTTTACCCCGCTACAGGAATCGCTGCCGATATGCGCCGGGCATCACTGGCCATCTTCATCAACGAATTGTTGTATAAGTCCATACACGGGGAAGAACCTGATCCCGCCTTATTTGCTTTCATCGAGGATTCCGTAAAACACCTCGACGCCACCACCGATCGCCTGGCCTGTTTCCATATGAAATTCGCCCTTGAGCTCACACAATTCCTCGGCTTTTCGCCTCATGATAATTATTCCGCTCATTGCCGGTTTTTCGATCTTCAGGAAGGCGCTTTTATGACAACACCGCCACAGCATCCTTACTTCCTGGACGAAACCATGTCGGTTTACTGGCATCAGTTGCTTTCGCAGCAGGTTCCCGACGACTGGTCATCCGCTTTGCGTGATACCCTCTTGCTCAAAATCCTTGATTATTACCGGCTCCACCTACCCGAGTTCAGGGAGATGAAATCGCCCGACATTCTGAAAGAGGTTTTGCATAAGTAAGTGCCCGGATGGCCTGATATTTCTAAGTATGCCTGTTATTTTCACGTAATCCTGTGTATTTGACTTTCCTACCTAATCACATATTTTTGAAACAACTTGCCGTTTATGCTTGTTTATAGAACAAAATTCAAATTTAATATCAGACATAAATGAACAGACAAATTATATTAAAATCACGACCCACAGGCATGCCTGTAGTAGCGAACTTTGAGATCAAACAGGTGCAGTCTCCGGAGCCAAAAGAAAGCGAACTGCTTGTGAAGGCGCGGTATATATCAGTGGATCCATACATGCGCGGAAGAATGAGTGATGCCAAATCCTATATTCCCGCTTTTGAAGTGGGAAAACCGATTGAAGGTGGTGTTGTGGCCGAAGTAATCGAAAGCCACCATCCTGGTTTTGTTGCCGGGGATGCCGTTGTTGGCAGTCTGCTTTGGCAGGAAATACAAACCGTGAGTGCACAAAAGGTAACCAAACTGGGTAAGTCGGCTGCGCCGTTAAGCTATTACCTGGGGATACTGGGGATGCCCGGATTAACGGCCTATTTTGGATTGCTTGATATCGGGAAACCTGTCGCCGGTGAAACCGTTGTAGTTTCGGGTGCTGCAGGTGCTGTAGGAATGGTCGTAGGTCAGATTGCCCGCCTCAAAGGCTGCAGGGTGGTAGGAATAGCCGGAAGCGAGGATAAAATCGCCTATCTGAAGGATGTGCTTAAGTTGGATGAAGTCATTAACTACCACACGACAGAAGATATTGATTCGGCCATCGCCCATGCCTGCCCGAACGGCGTCGATGTATATTTCGACAATGTTGGAGGCGACATTTCGGATGCTGTGATCGCCAATATTAACAAGGGTGCCCGGATCATCCTCTGCGGCCAGATTTCCCTTTACAACAGCATTAAAACGCCAACAGGACCCAGGCTTCAACCTTCCCTGCTAAAGAAAAGTGCATTGATGCAGGGTTTTATTGTCAGCAATTACGCATCAAGATTTGAAGAAGGCATTAAACAACTGGCTCAATGGCTCGCGGAAGGCAAGCTTACCTACCAGGAAACAGTATCAAAAGGTTTCGAAACATTACCGGATACTTTTATCGGGCTTTTCCAGGGGAAGAACACCGGCAAGTTATTGGTGGAGGTCAGCGCGTAAAATGCCTTGCACGCCTGCAATTGGGAGTGTCTGGAATGCCTGAAGTGGGGGATGCACTTTCTTGACTTCAATATTTTATTTAAATAATGGATGCGCCATTGTTTATTCCCAATTGTTTTTAGAAGGAAAGTACTCTAGGCACTCTTTACACTGAATAAGTTAATTAATATTATCACAGAGAAATAAATATTCAAATAAACAAACCGAAACAGAAACACATGAACAATTTTAATTTCGTTAATCCCGTCAAAATCCTTTTCGGCAAAGGAAAAATTGCTGAACTGAGCCGGAATATTCCGGGAAATGCCAGGATACTGATGACCTATGGCGGGGGAAGTATCCGCAAGAATGGCGTATACGACCAGGTAAAGGCAGCACTAAAGGGTTTTGAAGTCGTTGAATTCGGCGGTATTGAACCCAATCCAAAATATGAAACACTGATGAAAGCCGTGGAGGTGGTAAAAGCTGAAAAGATCAGTTTCTTACTGGCTGTTGGAGGCGGATCAGTGCTTGATGGCACAAAGTTTATTGCAGCCGCTTCGCTTTTTGATGGGGAATCGGCATGGGATATCGTTGTAAAGGAGATTGCTGTTCGTAAAGCATTACCATTCGGAGCAGTATTGACGCTGGCAGCCACCGGTTCTGAAATGAACAGTGGCGGCGTGGTTACGCGTGAAGCCACACAGGAGAAATTTGCCTTCGGATCTCCGGTGCTGTTTCCGCAATTTTCCATACTCGATCCCCAGATTACATTCAGCCTTCCCAAACGTCAGGTAGCCAACGGGATCGTAGATGCTTATGTACACGTGATAGAGCAATACCTTACCTATCCCGTCAATTCACCTGTGCAGGATCGTTTTGCGGAAGGAATTCTGCTTACCCTTATAGAAGAAGGCCCAAAAGCCACGACAGCTGAAACGCCCGATTATGAGAATCGCGCAAACCTGATGTGGGCTGCTACGATGGCACTCAACGGCCTGCTTTCCGCCGGGGTAAAATCAGACTGGTCCACACACATGATCGGACACGAGCTGACGGCATTTCATGGTATAGATCACGCTGTGACACTGGCCATTGTTCTCCCTGGCGTGATGAGGCTTATGAAAGTCAAACGCCGTGAAAAATTGTTGCAATATGCCTCCCGTGTCTGGAACATCAACGAAGGCAGCGAAGATCAGAAAATCGAACTGGCTATTCAACGCACCGAATCATTTTTCCAGCAGGTCGGCGTCGC
>JBBRRV010000041.1:0-22795 GCA_038246075.1 Bacteroidales bacterium | reverse complement strand
TAGCATTAGCGTCAACAGATATTTTTGAATTTAATATCAGCAATTTTGCAGATGGAAAGCTAATTGAAAATCAAATCAGAATTGAACATCTTGATTATATGGGTTTTAAAACGCTGGCACTCTCAGATCAAGATAAAATTGATTGGGAAAACATTAAACAAACTATTGATAATACTCAAAAAGTATGGCTTATACTAAGTCCAAAAGTTAAGAATAACAATTTAAAAGATACTTTTGATTATCTTTTTAAGGGCCTCATGCTTAGTGCTGATAATAAGGACATTAAAATGTGTAGAATTCTTGCTAATATGGATTTAGCCTTAGTTGATGTGTTGGAAAATAGTCTTTAATAAAAAAATACAACAGAAAATACATAAGATCAAATTTTAGTAATAATTACGGACCCACAACACGCGGTTTAGTTAATTGGCAGCACAATGCGTATTAGTGCGTTTCATCCCTTACCAAAAGTAGTTAACTTGAAAGGGCAGTGCTTCGAAATCGCCAACAAACCAATATCCGCATGATCCTCCCTGAAAACAATATAACATCGTTAGATGAACTGCGGCAGGTTTCGATTTTTAGTGCCGCAGGCAAATATTTACAAATGTCGGAGGTTACCCGGAATTAATGATGATTCGTGGATTCATTGGAGGAAACTCAAATTTACTATCCAGCAGTATCTTTCAAAAATGGGCGCAGGAAGCCGCAATTCGCACCTACTGGCTCTTGCATTCCTTTTACAACCAAATTTGATGACCTCATTATTTACCTTTGCTGACCCCCCTTTCTTGCCTGAGGACTCGGGACTGGGTTATAAATAAACCAACCTCAGGATATTGCGGTGATCAGGGGGTTCATTATCGCTTTGCCTTTTTATTGATTGTGCTACCGGCCTTGACAAACATATTCTTAAAATGCCGGTTATTAAAAATGGGGGAACGCTATGAGGATGGTTGTTGTATTAAGCAAACGATGTATCGTTACCCTGCTTTTATTCTCCCCGCTTCTGGCTTTCACTCAAACTGACACAATCAGTGTTTCCACCCCTTCAAAACACCATACTTACGCTTTGCAGGCTATGTTTCAGAACGGGTATGTGTTTGCCACCAACCCATTCTTAAAAGGAATAAATATCGAAGCAGAAAAAATAAATACTTTCCAGGCTTTTTCCTTAAGATTCTCAACGCAAACTACCGGAACAAAATATTGGGAGCAGTTGTATAACTATCCTGATTATGGTGCAGGGTTGTATGTGGCTGATTTTTTTAATCCTGAAGAAATTGGCATTCCAATTGCCATATACGGATTTTTCGAAGCCCCTTTCAAGAGATGGAGCAAACTTGCGTTTAATTCCGAAATAGGGTTTGGGGCCACATTTCACTGGAAAGCTTTTAACCCTGTTACGAATCAATATAACATTGCTATTGGCGGCCGGGAATCTTTCCTGATTTATGCTGGATTAAACCTTCAATTCCTTCTAACTCGCAGGATCGAAATAATTGGAGGTTTCGGCCTTACCCATTTTTCGAATGGAGCGCTGAAAAAACCTAACTTCGGCATCAATACAATTGCGCCTAAAATTAGCTTAAAGTACAATTTCTATGACAAACCTGCTTTTATAAAACAGGAAATCCATGTATTTGTGCCTAAAGACGAATGGTTGGTTTCGGCTTTTGGCGGACTAAAAAATGTAATCTTCGATTCCGCGAATATTACAATACTAGAAAAATATAAAGGTGTAAATTTTTCTGTTTTCGGCATCTCCGCGCTATTTAACCGGCAGGTAAGCTATAAATCAAAATTCGGAATAGGGATTACTTTTACTTACAATGGAGCTGTAAATGCCCAGGCAGCAGTTGAAAACAATGACCTGGAGCCTGAGCCAGGTAAGCTCGGCAATAAAATCATGGTCAGCATATACCCTTCTTACGAACTTGTAATAAATAAAGCAGCTATCGTTATTCAACCAGCAATCTACCTTTATCGCAAAAAACTATTTATCCAATCGCCTGTTTTTCACCAACGTATCGGATTAAAATACCACTTCACAGACCGAATATTTGCTGGCATCACATTGGTAGATTACAAATTTCATGTTTCCGATTTTATTGAATGGACTATAGGTTACCGTATTAAATAGCATGCATCTTAACTTCAAAATCCCTTTAGATTTCCAATGTATATTAGCAGCAGTTATAAACCAATAAAATATTATAAAAATGAAAAACTTAATGCTCATGATTGCTGCTGCAACCATAATTAGTCTGAATGCCTGTGGTCAAAATGCCAAAGATGTCCCTGCAAAAGTAAAAGCCGGTTTCGATCAGAAATTTGCAACTGCCCAGAAAGTAAAATGGGGAAAAGAAAATGCCAATGAATGGGAAGCCGATTTCACCTTTAACGGCAGGACCTACTCAGCTAACTATAAATCGGATGGAACCTGGGTCGAAACAGAATATTCCGTTGCCATGAAAGAAGTTCCTGCTGAAGTTCTAAAAACCTTGGCAAAAGAAGCTCCGGGATACAAACGCCTGGGATCAGATATTTCTGAAACGCCAAATGGAATAGTGTATGAATTTGACATCAAGACCGGTAATATAAAAAAAGAAGTTGCCATAAATGCCGATGGAACACTTGTGAAAAAAGAAACCAAAACGAAAAAAGGAGACCGTAAGGACTAAGTGTTTCATTCCTAAGCTAAGCAGCGTTCATGACCAATTTTTTGTCATGAACGCTGTTTCCTATATTACAAACCCAGCCCTTCTCTCTTAAGATTAGTTTTATATGGTTAAGGAAGGTATCGAACGGACAATCATTTACGAATACTGAATTTTTTATTGCTATGAAAAATCTTATTTTCAACTACTTGACTTCCATAATAATAATTGCTTTCCTGATAATTGTTATTTTGAACTTTTCACACGCTTCTGAAATTAATTTTTTTTCTTATATAGGTTTAATATTAATGCTGCCATCATTAGTCTGTTTTACAATAGCTCGTATTCAATTAGGAAGTTCCTTCCAAGTATCGGCTAAAGCAAGATTGTTGGTTACCGGAGGCCTATACAAGAAAATACGACACCCAGTTTATTTCTTCGGGCTCATAATCACCCTGGGTCTGATTATTTTTTTACAACAGTTCTATTTATTGGTCCTCTGGGGCTTTTTAATTCTTGTTCAAAAGGGAAGAATTAAAAAGGAAGAAATTATACTTGAAGATAAATTTGGACAACAGTACAAAGCGTATAAAAAGAATACTTGGTTTTGATTTCTAATTACCAATCGGCATAATGTATTTGAGCATCAAATATGACCAACCATAACACGGGATAAGTGATTATGGCTTTGCAAGCTGCTCTTTCCCCTTAACATCTTTGCTCCTCTCCTGCTGCCCCGATAAAGTTCTCTTGGTAAAAAATCTCTTTCTTGAAAATCCCGTCTTCAATATCAGTTTACGTATCTGACGCTATATAACGAGATCTGGTTTTAAGCATTGCTTGTTTTCTTCGGCCACCAGGCATTTTAGATTGCATTTGCTATATCAAAGAGAATAAAATCAAGAAGATGACATTGGGTTTTCAGCAGCTTTTGACCAATAATTTAATAAGGCCTATCTTTGTTCTTTCATCACGTGTATAAAGCATATCTACAAGAACACCAATGCTAACAACCAAACTCGGCATGCAAGATAAATTGCCGCTCACATGCTCACGAACGGGAACATGCTGTCATGGGAAACTTGTGTTGCTAAATCCCTGGGAACTGGCCAGTCTGGCCCGGGAGAAAAAAATTACACCAATGGAATTTCGCGATCTTTATTGCGATTACGGAGGCATTCGTTTACGGTTCGACGGAGAAGCAAAGTGGCGAGGACAACAGGCTTGCAGCCAATATGTCGCTGGTTTCGGATGCAGCGTGCATCTGGGGCGCCCGCTAGCCTGCCGGTTATATCCGCTTGGTCGTCAGATACAAAGTGAAGTGATTCACTATATGTATCAGGGGGAAGCATTTCCGTGCCTGGACGGATGCCCCGAAGTTTCTGGATTGCCTCATATGCGTGTAGGTGAATATCTTAAAGGCCAGCTAACAGTTAACTTCGAGAAAGCCCAGGATGCATATCTAGACATGGTGCAGAACATAGCTGATATAGCATTTGTGCTTCTGCTGGATACCACCCTGGCTCCATCCGGAGATAAAGACACGTTGCCCCTTTGGCGAAAAATGGGCAACGAGCTTCCGGAAGAATTGACAACCAGGATAGGGACGGAGTGGATAGATTGTCTGATGCTTCCGGAAATTTATGATGATCTGGATGATCCAACTTCATTTGCCCGTAAACATTATGATTTACTCCAGCTTAAAGCGCAGGAAAAATTCGGAACCTTGAAAGCAAATCAGGAATTACATGAAGCTTCTGTTTTAATCATGGGTGTCGCATTGCATCTTGCCCGTGGCATAGGGGCAGATCCAAAAGCTCTTGCTGAACACTGGATCGATATTGCAAAGAATCATGGGGCCCTGGAGCATTAGCCAATAAATACTTCTATTTTGGAATGATATAAACTTCACTCATTACCCTTTCACAAGTAGTTTGAGGATTTAAACCATGCCCTATTTAGCGTTGACATAAATTTCCTTATACCAGAATTCACAGATCAGCACCATGGCATAGATGTCGTATTGGCTGAAGCAACTGGTATGGATTAATGACTGCCAAATGCCTCCTGCCTGCAGCCTCCTTCGCGACTGCGACTTTATGACTGTTACTAAATGACAGCACGAAGGGGCAAAAGTGTGAATTATACAATTTATATCTGTAATTATGTAACTATTCAGTATGATGATAGAATTACTTTTGTTTTCATGTAATCCGTGTTAATTTTCAAACCAATAACAGGATCAATTCAACTATTCTATAGCATACAAAAAGAGAATAGCTGTTAAGAATCCAATGGGGACAAAATCATGAAAAAATATATTGACAAATCAGAAACTAAAATACTTCGCAAAACGGCATTGTCGATATTGAAGAACAAACGGCATACTCCTGTCATGCAAACACTTCATAATGATATGCATAAACTCATTCATGAACTTGAATTACGTCAGATAGAGTTGGAATTACAGAACGAAGAACTCGAGATGGAAAAATGCCAGGCCGAAGAGAGTGATCGACTGAAATCAGCTTTTTTGGCAAACATGAGCCATGAGATCCGTACTCCAATGAATGGCATACTCGGTTTTACCGATCTGCTGAAGGAAGACGGATTAACGCGTGAAGAACAGCAAAAGTACATCAGCATCATCGAGGAAAGTGGCACCCGCATGCTGAATATCCTGAATGACATCGTGAGCATCTCAAAAATTGAATCGGGTCAGATGGAAATTGCGCTTGCAAAAACGAATATTAATAAACAGGTAGAATACATCTATACTTTTTTTAAACCTGCTGTCGAGCAGAAAGGGATAATGCTTTCTTATAAAGTTTCCTTGCCTGAAGAAGAGGCTCTCATCAACACGGATTCTGAGAAAGTATACGCCATCCTTACCAACCTGGTGAAAAATGCCATTAAATTTACCCAATCGGGATCTATAGAATTCGGATATACGAAAAAGGGCAAATTTCTGGAATTTTTTGTAAAAGACACGGGCATTGGCATTCCTAATGACCAGCAGAAAATTGTTTTTGAGAGATTCAGACAAGTCAATGAAACGCTCACCCGCAATTATGAAGGAGCAGGACTGGGGTTATCCATTTCAAAGGTCTACGTAGAATTACTGGGTGGAAAAATCTGGATGGAGAGTGAGGAGGGAAAAGGCTCAACTTTCTATTTTTCCCTGCCATACAACGGAGAGGCTGAACAAAAATCAGAAGTCAAGGATAATCAGCACAAGACTGACAATAGCCTAATCCCTGACCTAAAAATATTAATTGTTGAGGACAACGAGCTATCGGAAAAATTAATTTCATTAGCCGTTGGGGTCTACGGCAATAATGTTCTCAAAGTAAATAACGGAATAGAAGCCGTTGTGAGCTGTCGTAATAATCCTGACCTCGACCTGGTGCTGATGGACATCCAGATGCCCGGCCTCGACGGATATGAAGCCACCAGGCAGATTCGCCGTTTTAACAAAAACGTCATCATCATTGCGCAGACAGCAAATATTCTCTTAGGCGAAAGAGCCAAAGTAATGGCGGCAGGATGCAATGATTATATCGCAAAGCCATTCAACCAAACCTTACTGAGGAATTTAATCCAAAAGCATTTCACGGGTACAAATAGTGAAATGGCATTAGCCTGATGGGTAGTTACCCCGGCCAGCAACTGGATAGTTTTGGCTAATGTTAATGAAAGGCACACCCTGTAAAAGCTGATGCATTATCGCTGAGTTCAGGAAAAGAACTTTACATTAAAGACTGCCCTTCAGGACACGGAAAATCAGGAATGGCCGGTGGAAAATCTATTCGCTGGCACGAAATTGGAATTTGTGCCTTTCATTAAGGCATTCACAGCGCCCCAAGCAACAGCATAATCTCGTTCTTTGTCCTCGGTCTTAACCGACGGCAATATAAGATTGCCGGTTAATGTAATCCGGTTAAAGTCGGATCAAATCGCCAAAGTTCTCAATACATAGCCCATAGTCCAGACAAGTATCACAATAAAAATTGATGTACCTTTCGGTTTGATAATATATATGATTTTGGCATACAGCTTTATTAGTTACCTGCAAGACTGTCATTGCAAAAATTCCTGTAAAAATGAATAATTTAAATGATGATATTAGATAACAAGATACTTAATTATTTAAGGGGTAAAAGCAAAGGTGAATTCGACCCATTCTACATTTATGATATTCAGAAAATAAGGAATCATTGTCAGATTTTCCAAAATATTACATACGAAAATAAAGCCATTCATTTTGCATCAATGGCTAATGTGAATTCCCAATTTCTTCGAATTATTAAGGATGAAAAGGTGAACGTATTCGTTAATTCTATATTGCATTTAGAAGAAGTATTTAGAGCTGGGTTTAGAGAAGAAGAAATAATTTTTACTTCATCGGCCCTAAGCAAGCAAACAATGCTCCACGCCGGGCGATATGGAGTACAAGTTAATCTTGATTCACCGGGTCAGCTTGATCAGTGGTTTAAACTATTTCCAAATAAAGCAGTTGGGATTCGTTGTAATATTGGGGATAAGGTAAAACCATACTCAAACCATGCAGGTTCTTTTATTGGAAATGAGAGCCGGCTGGGCTTCACCCGTGAGGAAATTGCTCAAATTGCCAATAAAAACCAAATTAAAGGATTACATCTATATGCCGGTACAGATATTTTCGACATCGACTATTTTATTGCTTGTTACGAAGAATTAATTGATATTGCCGATGATTTTCATGCGTTGGAATATTTAAATTTTGGAGGCGGATTTGGCGTATCTGACAATGGTCAAACACAATTCGATATATCCGAATTTAATACGCGTGTTACTGAATTAATGGAGGTCACTTCTCAAAGAAAAGGTAAAAGCCTAAAATTAATTCTCGAACCAGGGCGAATCATTGGCTGTGAAGCTGGTTATTTTGTGTGTCAAGTTACCGACATAAAAAGGCGAATTGGTAAAAACCTTGCAGGTGTCAATGCATCCACTGTTCAATTTTCACGATCATTACTTTATCCAGACATTGCTAATCCTCCGGTAATGATTATTCGTGATGGTAATCCGTTAATTTCATCAGAGCTAATACCAACAGTCATTTATGGTTGTTCAACATATTCACGTGATATATTTTCAAACAAAGTGGATTTGCCTGAGCTTAAAATAGGCGATATTATAGTATTTGGAAATGCAGGATCGTATTTGGCATCCTCACACCTTCAGTTTTTAGGATTTGCTAAACCCGAAGAAATCTTTGTATGATAGTTGAATTACTTGAAGGCAAGAATGCCTGCAAATCTTTCGAACAAGTAGGTGCTGATATATATTCCGGAAATCCATTTTTCAAAGGAACCGAAGGAAGTATTGTGAAATTGTTATTAGGTTCGCACTCAGCGTTTGGCACCCACTCCAGCATCATGAAATTTGTAATTTGCAATGGTAACAGCAATGTAGCTCGTTTCGCACTCATTCATGATTTACGATTACCCGAATATATTCAAGTGTCGTTTTTTGAAGCTCAGAAAGGATTAGGTGATGTTTTTTCGGTCATAAAAATGACCATTTATAAGCATTACCCTCAATGCAAAAAGGTAGTTGTTGGCTTAAACGGACATTTGAATTATGGAGCTGGCATTTTATTGAACCGTTTCGAGGAAATCCCAATGTTCGGACTTCCCTATAATCCTGATTATTACGCCGATTATTTTACAAGTTTGAAAATCAAAAAGATGTTTACCTTTCGTTTCGACATGGAATCCTACATTGCATGGACTCGCTCTTATCCAGCAAAACGACAGTTGGAAGGATTAACGGTTCGCTTTATGAATAAGCGTAATATTGAAAAAGAAAGTGCTATTTACACGCTACTTAACAATAAAGCTTTTATTCATCACCCTTATTGGGCAAATCGAGATAATGAAGAAGACCTGGAGTTATTTAAGCCCTTTCGATTTTTAATGGATAATGAGAATTTGCTTTTTGCAGAAGTAAATGGGAAACCAGTTGGATTCCTTTTGTGGTATCCAAATTTTAATGAGTTGATATCTGGTCAGCGAGATCTGAATATTTTAGATGTTTTAAAATTCAGACTAGGAAAATCGATTACGACTTTTCGTTTTACTGAAATTGGAATCCTTCCTGAATACCAAGGAAGTCCTGTAGCGCTGGCGTTAATAAGCAAAGCCTTACCTGTAGTAATTCAAAAAGGCTATAAATATTGCGAAGGAGGATTTATTTTTGAAGAGAACAAATCGTCTATTGCCTTTGTAAAAGGCATATTGCAACGCTGTTTTGGAAAAGAAGGAGAAACTTATCGACAGTATGCAACATTTGAAACAACGCTCTAATGTTGGAATTTAGATGTATAACAAATCCAATCAATCTTCCACCCGAGTGGAATAAACTTGCTGATAATTATTTTCAACAAATAAAATTTTTGTTGCATTTAGAAAAATTCAACCCTTGCCATCAACGTTATTACGTTTGTTTTGCCGATACAAAACTAGTTTCAGCCGCCATCGTTTATTCTTTACGCCTTGATATCTTTACATTTATGAAGATAAAAAGCCCTTTAAAAATGCATATTGTTGGCATACCATGTTCTGTATCAAGTAGCGGTATTTTTGGTTATCCAGAGGGAGTAAATTCCTTAAAAGAGCATATTTACAAAGTGGAAAAAGGGCTGGTACTATTCTTAAATTTAGAAAACAAATCTGAAAACGATTCTGTGGCATCAGGTCAAACTTTGCCAACAATTTTATTTGTCAATCATTTTAAAAATTGGAATAGTTATGTTTCAGCTCTTCGATATCCCTATAGACGACGTTTAAACCTCATAAACAGAGAAAATAAATATTTACAAATAGAGAAAAAATCTTGTGTTGAATTTAGCAACGAAATGTACAAGCAATATCTCAATGTGTATGATAGAAGCCATGGTAAACTAGAAAAATTAAATTTTGAATTTTTCAAGAATCTTCCTCCTGAATTTAAACTTACGGTTTGTTTTAAAAACGATGAAATTATTGGATGGAATATCGCACTCGAACATCAAAATATATACTACTTTGTTTTAGGTGGAATAGATTATGAGCAAAACAGGAAGTACAACACTTACTTACTGCTACTTACCTCTATTATTAAAGATGGAATTGAAAAATATGCTAAAACAATAGAGCTTGGACAAACAGCTGAAATACCTAAAATGCGCCTGGGTGGAACACCAAAATCTCTTTATATGGAAGCTCATCATAGCAATAGCCTTATTAATAAATTAATTAAGATGGGTAGCCGTATGCTTGAATACAAAAGAATACTTGAAAATACCAATGCATTTAAGGAGGAGAACACATGAAAATACTAATGATACGTCCCAAGCCGTCTGATGAAACTATTGGCTTGCAGCATGTGATGATTGTAGAGCCTTTAGAATTAGAAATTTTGAGTGCTTTAAAGCGTGATTCTGACACGGTTATTATAGTGGATCTGATTCTTGAGAAAAGAACTTTTGAGTCTTTTGTTATTGAACACAAACCAGATGTGATTTGTATTACAGGATACATTACCAATGTATCAACTATTATATCTTACTGCCAATCGGCAAAGAAAATTTCAAATAAGATAATATGTATTGTGGGTGGCGTACATTGCGAGGTTTGTCCCGAAGATTTTGAGAACGAAGCTATAGATTATAGGGTTGTGCGAAATGCCGCAACTATTTTCACTGATTTATTAAATCATATCGAGAATAATTTTGCCTTGCCTCAAGGCGTATTCAGGCATGAGGATTCAATTCAAAATACCTCCCTTCCTGCATTTAATTTTCAAGTTCCCTTTCCCGATAGAAGCGCAGTTAAAAAATACAGAGCAAAGTACTTTTACATTTTTCACAATAAGGTAGCTTTGATTAAAACTTCTTTTGGCTGTCCTTATAATTGTTCCTTTTGTTTTTGCAGGATTATTACCGATGGTAAATATCATCAAAGATTAGTTGACGATGTGATACAAGAACTTGAACAAATCCATGAGTCGGAAATTTATATTGTTGATGACGATTTTTTAGCAGATGTAAAATGGTTACAAAACTTTATTGAAAAAGTAAAACAAAGAAAGATTAAGAAGCATTTTTTGGCATATGGAAGAGCCGATTTTATTGCCAAGAATTCAACCATAATGCATGAATTGGCTCAAATAGGGTTACAAACGGTAATAGTTGGATTCGAAAGTTTCTCTGATAAAGAGTTAGATAAGTACAATAAACTTACTACAGTTGAAATATACAAAGAAACCATGACGGTTCTGCATCGCGAAAAAATTGATGTTTTTGCTACCATTATTATTCCACCTGAATGGGACAAAAGCGATTTTAAAAATATGGTTTCTGCAATAAAGTCGCTAAAAATACATTTTGTAAATTTACAGCCCTTAACCCCAATGCCCAAGACAGGGGTTAGTTTTCCCAAGGAAAAGATTATTATCGAAAAACACAATTATCCACAATGGGACCTGGCACACATATCTGTGAAGCCTGAGAAACTTTCGGTTGCGGAATTCTATCAGGAAATACTCAATGCTTATAGTGCTATTTTATACGATCCCAAGGTAGTGTGGAAATATTTTACCTCCTATAGTCCTGTTATGTTATTTAAAATGCTTATTGGCGGATACAAGGTAACAAAGCAGTATAAAACAAAAATTAAAGAAGCTAAAGAAAATGCCTAAAATCCTTTTTATTCAGCCCACCCAATATGCAGAAAGTGGAAAGTTATGCAAACAGCGAAAGATTAATCTTCCGGGTTTGGCCTTTCCACTATTGGCAGCATATACGCCATCGCATTGGGAGGTGGAACTTCTTATCGAAGTAGTAGATGAAATCAACTTTGAAAGCAACGCAGATATTGTTGCCATAGGAAGTATGGGGCATGCCACCTTTCGAGGATTGGAGATAGCAGCAGAATTCAAAAAACGAGGAAAGATTGTTATCATGGGAGGCTACATGGCATCAATTGCATACAGGGAAGCTATGAAGCATGTGGATGCTGTGGTGATTGGTGATGCGGAAATCGCCTATCCATTGCTATTGAAAGATTATGAGGATAATGGATGTGTAAAACCTTTGTATAATTTCCCCATTCAGGAACTGAAAAATTTACCTTTACCCCGTTACGATTTGCTCACTAAAAAAAATATTGGATCGATGTTGCCGGTTCAGGCTGGTCGCGGGTGTACTTATAGTTGCTCGTTCTGTTCAATAGCATGTTTATACGCAGGGAAATATTTTTTTCGTCCTGTAGATGAAGTGATTCGTGATATTAAGGAAGTGAAACGCTTAGGTTTTAATCGTTTCTATTTAATTGATGACAATATTGTATCAAATCCGAATTACCTTAAGGAGCTGTGCCAGAAAATTATCCCTTTAAAAATGAAATGGGCCAGTCAATGTGCTATTCATTTGGCAAAAAATACTGAATTATTAAATATAGTGCGCGAATCTGGTTGCGACCTAATGAGTTTTGGGGTTGAAAGCATTCAACAAGATGCAATAAATAGTCTTGACAAACCTTGGTTGAAAGCAGATGAGCATGAACAAAACATTAAAATACTTTCAAAATCAGGAATTACGGTAAGTACAGAGATGATTGTCGGTACTGATTTTGATACTGAAAATTCTATACGCGAAACCTATGCGTTTATTAACAGAAACCGAATACCTATTCCTCGTTTTTATATTTTAACACCAATTCCAGGCACAGAACTTCACAATAGACTCAAACAAGAGGGGCGAATGTTGACAGATGATCTCCGACTATTCGACGGGACGCGTTGTGTGCATATTCCGAAATTAATTGAACCCGAAAAACTTACAGAAATGTATTGGTGGTTAAACAATAAGGTTTTCTCTTTGAAAAGTATATTTCACAGGGTTATTTGTAATAAAGTGCTGTGGAAAAACCCAACTATGTTAGCTTTTTCGCTTGGGGTAAACCTTCATTATCGGCATTATGTTAAAAGGAAAATAACACCTAATATTTTTTAAAAGGAGAATAGCATTGATTAAGCCCAATTTGGGGACTAATATATTAGGTTAGCATCCGAAGGAAGGGAGCATGGGGTCTCCGCAGTTAGCTGTAATTTTCGGACTTATTAACGAGCCCGACGAAGTATTTATGTGCGACGATCGTTTGGAGTAATTACCCTCTGATGAACATTCTGATTTGGTATGCATTATTGTTGATTCTTTTAGCTCACGATGAGTTTACGAGATCTCGCCTGAATAAAGTTGTTATGCCGGACCATGCTGACCCCTTCACGCCGGAAGAATCCAATCCGGTTTTCCAATCAGATTGAAAACACCGAATGACAATCCGGCGGATGTTGACCCCCTCTTTTTTGAAAAGGAAATAAGTTCTTCGGAGAAGACAATCATAGTCTTCCGCCCGCATTAAAAAGCACCGTAGTTCATTTTCAGAAAGAATATTATTTTAAGCCTTCTGCCATCGCATACTATTCTATTGTTTCTTTCGGTAGCGTGAGGGCGGCAGAACACCTGCGGTAAGAGCTTGGTGAACCTGGCACGCATGCTATTTCATCGATATTGCCCTTCCCTTTGATAGCCAGTTTGTTTGGAGATGATTTAACCCCTCAAAGTGAAAGAATTGAATCTTCAACCAATCGTTTCATCGATGAATTTGTTTGGTACGTAGAGGCATTCAAAAAACAAGGTGAACCCGGAGTTCCTTACTAAACTGATAAACAATTTAAAAACAAAATACGATGAAAGCAATCTGGAACGGAAAAGTCATTGCCGAAAGTACTGACACCGTTAATGTTGAGGGAAATGCTTATTTTCCGGTTGAATCTGTAAAAAAAGAGTACCTGGTAAAAAGTGATACACACACAGTTTGTCATTGGAAAGGTACTGCCTCATATTATAGCCTGGAAGTTGATGGCAAGAAAAACCAGGATGCAGTTTGGTATTATCCCGATCCGAGTGACCTGGCCAACGGCATCAAGAACCGCGTAGCTTTCTGGAAAGGCGTTGAGATCACCAAAGATTAATCCTCGATTTTTATCAATCTGAAAAAACTGGTAACTGTGAGAAATAAGGTTCCTCAAATTTCAACTTCGGATCTGCATGCAATGCTAAATGATCCGCTGGTACAAATAGTTGATGTTCGCCCTGTGGCAGCATACAATGGCTGGCCGCTTCAAAATGAAGAACGTGGAGGGCATATTGCCGGTGCGCGCAGCCTTCCGGCAAAATGGTTAACTTATATCGACTGGATTGAGATTGTACTTCAAAAACAGCTCTTACCGGAGCATACGATTGTAGTTTATGGCTACCATAGGGAAGAAACAGACAAAGTGGCCGACAGATTTATAAATTCCGGGTATGATAAGGTTATTGCATACCATGCGTTCAAAGACGAATGGGCTTCAAACCCTAAATTGGCCATGCAGAAACTGGAACGTTATCAGAACCTGGTTTCGGCTGAGTGGGTGCATTCCCTCCTCTCAGGTGAAAAGCCTTTACATTATTACAATGATAAGTTCATTGTGGTTCATGCGCATTACCGCAACCGCGACGCATATCTGAGTGGGCATATTCCAGGAGCTATTGATATGGATACGCTTGCGCTGGAAGCTCCCGAAACATGGAACAGGCGCACTCCCGCAGAGCTTGCAAAGGCGCTTGAAGCTCATGGTATAACGGCAGATACAACAGTCGTGCTATATGGAAAATTCATGCACCCCGACAACGCCGATGAATTTCCCGGTAGCGCTGCAGGCGATATCGGAGCCATCCGCAACACATTTATCATGATGTATGCCGGGGTGAAAGATGTCAGGATCTTAAATGGCGGTTTTCAATCGTGGCAGGATGCCGGTTTTGAAGCAGCATACAATGATGAACCTAAAAATCCTGTCAGCGCTTTTGGCGTTAAAATACCGGTTCATCCTGAACTTGCTGTTGATACGCCCGAAGCCAAAGAAGTGTTAAAAGCGTCTGATGCAGAACTTGTGTGTGTGCGAAGCTGGCGTGAATATATCGGCGAAGTGAGCGGGTATAATTACATTAAGGCAAAAGGACGTATTCCCGGCGCTGTATTTGCAGATTGCGGCAGCGATGCTTATCATATGGAAAATTACAGGAACCTAGACCATACAACACGCGAGTTTCATGAAATCGCCGCGAATTGGATTAAAAACGGGATCACTCCCGACAAGCATCTGGCTTTCTATTGTGGTACCGGATGGCGTGGCAGCGAGGCCTGGTTCAATGCCTGGCTGATGGGCTGGCCCCGGGTTTCCGTCTACGACGGCGGTTGGTTTGAATGGAGTAACGATCCCAAAAATCCTTTTGAAACAGGCATACCGGTATATACCAGTCTAAGAGCGTAAAACCATGGACCGACAAGTACTCCTTTCTGAAATGGCTACTGATACCTTGCTGGGGTTGTCAGCAAAACCAAAATTTCTGTTGCCTAAATATTTTTACGACGATATTGGGAGCAGCATCTTTCAGGACATTATGCGCATGCCTGAATATTATCTTACCAATTGTGAATATGAAATATTTTCAAACCGTAAAGAGCAGATAATTGACGCTTTTGTGAAGGATGCTTCGGGCTTCGAGTTAATTGAGCTGGGTCCGGGAGATGGATTGAAAACGAAAGTATTACTGAATGCAATGGCCAGCCGATCTTCAAGCCTCAAATATATACCGATAGATATCAGCCCGAAAGCAAACGATGAACTGGTTGATAGTCTGGCAAAGGAAATTCCTTCATTAAAAGTAAACGCTCAAACCGGCGATTTTTTTCGTGTAATGAAACAACTTAACGGTCATTCCGGGCTACGGAAAGTTATTTTATTCCTTGGTTCCAATATAGGCAACTTCCAGGATGAAGAGTTGCATTTGTTTTTAAGTCAGCTTTCTGAATTCGCTCATAAAGGCGATAAAGTCATGATTGGTTTCGACCTCAAAAAAGCGTCCGATATAATCCTGAAAGCTTATGATGATCCACATGGCCACACCCGGAGGTTTAACCTCAATCACCTTTACCGTCTTAACAGGGAATTGGGTGCAGATTTTGACATCAGCAATTTTGAACATCAAACAGATTATAATCCGCAAACGGGTGCTGCCAAAAGCTTTTTGGTTTCAACAAAAAATCAGACCGTGCATATTGAATCACTGGCAGAAAAATTCCACTTTAACCAATGGGAAGCGATTTACATGGAACTTTCGCGCAAATTTGATTTAAAAACCATTGAAGCATTGGCGACAAGTCATGGATTCGTGGTTGAACAGCATTTTGCCGACAGCCTGAATTATTTTGCAGATTCGCTGTGGGTGAAAGAAAGGTAGTTTTAATCGGGATTTCAGTATGTGGTTATTTTTACTCCAGCGAAAGGATTATTTATTTGAACTGCTACTTCAGCATATTATACTGTCGCTTACAGCCATATTGATTATTGTTGTTATTGGAGTCAGTTCGGGAATTGCGCTGGTTAGGTATCATCGAATCCGGAGTTTGGTATTGGGTGTAGTAAATTTTCTTTATACCATCCCGTCAATAGCCATGTTTGGTCTTTTCATTCCCTTAATAGGCATAGGCTTTGTAAATGCACTGGTGGTTCTTGTTATTTATGGCCTGCTTCCTATGATCAGAAATACCTATACCGGGTTGATCGAAGTTGATACACGTATATTAGATGCAGCAAAAGGCATGGGCGCGACCCCGATGCAGATATTCCTATGGATTCGCTGGCCTCTTGCTTTCCCAACTATCCTAAGCGGCTTTCGCACCATGGTTGTGATGACGATTGCGCTGGCAGGACTGGCATCCTTTATTGGTGCCGGTGGTTTGGGTCAGGCGATTTACAGGGGTATTAATACCAACAATTCTTCACTTATTCTGGTTGGCTCAATCGCTGTGGCGTTGCTTGCACTTATCACCGATCTTCTGATTGGAGCATTCGAAAAGTCTCTAAAAAACAGGACACACGATTCCATTCGCAAACGCCGCTGGTTATACTATTCCGGATTGGTGATCACTATGATGGCGATTGCCTTTTTCATATTTACAAAATCTGGTGTCTCTGATAAAAGAGCAATTGTTGTGGCTTCAAAACCTACAGCCGAACAGTATATCCTGGGAGAAATCATTTCTCAAATGATCGAAAAGCACACCGATATTCCTGTAAAGCGCATGTTCGGCATTGGCGGCGGAACTTCCAATATTCAACCGGCCCTTCTTTCAGGCAAAATTGATGTTTACCCTGAATATACCGGCACTGCTTGGTTATTTGTCCTGAAGAAACCACAGATTCGTAATCCCGACAGTTTATTTTCAGCGTTAAAAACGGCATATACTGAAAAATATGGTCTTACATGGGCCTGCCGTTTTGGTTTCAACAACACCTTTACACTGGCTATGCCGGAAGTCATAGCCAATAAGGAAAACATCAAAACATTTTCAGAGCTGGCATCAAGAAGTGATCAGTTTACATTTGGTGCTGAATTTGATTTTTACGAACGCGAAGATGGTTTTAAAGGACTTTCAGCGGCTTATCCCTTTAACTTTAAAAACAAGGTTGAACTCGATGTGAACCTGAAGTTCCAGGCGCTTGCAAATCACACGGTGGGTGTTATAAATGCATTTTCAACCGATTCGCGTATCCGGCAAATGAAGCTGCGAGTGCTTCGTGACGATAAGCATTTCTTTCCGACATACCAGGCCGGTATTGTGGTAAGGAATGAAATACTATTACACTATCCGGAACTGGTTGGTATACTCAAGCGGTTACAAGGCACTATTGATGACAAAAAGATGCTGGAACTTAATTACGAAGTGGAGATAGCCAGGAAAACACCGGAGGAAGTGGCAGCGTCGTTTTTAAAGGCAAATAATTTACTGAATTAAAAGGGAGATGAACAATCCGATTATCGAAATATCAGGCGTAACAAAATCGTACCAGGCCGGAAACCCTGTTCTTAATTCGGTTTCATTGAACATTCCCGCAGGCGCTTTTATCACCATCATTGGTCCAAGTGGATGCGGTAAAACGACATTGCTGCGGCTGATCAATGGCATGACCGATTTTGATTCAGGCAAAATTAAAGTGATGGGAACCGATATTCAGCAATGGGATAAGATTCAACTTCGCCGGAATATTGGATATGTTATACAGCAAGGTGGCCTGTTTCCGCACCTTTCGGTAAAACAAAATATGGAATTTGTGTTGCGCATATCAGGTGACGAAAAAGAGGCGCGTGAAAAACGGGTTGCCGAACTGGCTAAAATGATGGGATTTGATGCGCCACAACTCGACGCTTATCCTGATCAGCTAAGCGGAGGGCAGCAGCAGCGCGTGGGGGTTGCTCGGGCTTTGGCCGCAAACCCAAAAATTGTTTTGATGGACGAACCATTTGGGGCACTTGATAACATTACACGTCGAAACCTGCAAAGTGAAATCAAACAGATGCATCATGAATTGGGCCTTACCTTTATCATGGTTACGCATGATTTACAAGAAGCTTTTACGCTTGGGACGACAGTAGCGATAATGAACCAAGGGAAGATCGAACAATTTGCCGGGCCTGAATTTATTAAAGCAAACCCTGCCTCAGATTGGATTAAAGATTTCATCACACTGTGAACCCTTTTAAAATTGATTATCCTTTTAAATTGACCAATTCAAGGCTAAAAAAGCAAACAAGATCATATTCCCCGATATTTAGCCATCCTGGTACTCCCCATGTAAGTTTTTAAATGCTCATGTGAATAATGATAGTGGGGTTGGCAAATGCTACCATTCTTCTTTTGTTAAGGTGGAGCTGGATGGAAAAAGGATGAAGGCGCAATTTTGCAACGCCAGCCAAATGTTTCAGCCAATGATCACACCAAAAAATGATGTACCTTTCGTTTTAATACAAAATTTGACGTTTGTCCTACACATAAACGAGTTTATTGCAACCCGCGGATAACCTGAAATATTGAACTCAAATTTTATAACTATTGATCAATGGCTATTTTGACTAAAATTACAGACCTGCTTTACCGAAAACAAAAGGTAATCGAGATAATAGCAATTTTTCTCTTTTTCTCTTTGGCTGCATTTAGGGTTGACAGTAAAAAAGTTACCCTGTTTTGGAGCGACTACCCATCGGGTGCCATAGCATTAGCTCTAATAACAGCTTTAATTGCAATTGTTTGGCTTCGAATTGAAAAACAAAAAACACAACTGCTTATCAATAATCTTCAAAAAAGGAACATAAATAATTCTGTCAAAACAGAAAATAAATTATTTGATTTGAGTTTAAGACAGAAAGTAGTTTTCGACTTAATTTTAAAAGGAAAATCAAATAAAGAAATAACAGCAGAGCTTAATATTGAATTGAGTACACTTAAAACACATATCAACCAAATTTATAAAATACTTGGAATTAAGAGTCGTAGAGAAACTAAAAACTTTGAAAATAAGACAGATACTGTCAAATAAACCTTTTTTCAACCCTACAATCAACCTTTTTTCAACCCCACATAACTTTACTTTAATTCTGGTGCGACATACTTTTGTAACGGCAAATATTTGTCAAACTAAAATTTAAAAAAATGAAAAAAAGAAATTTGTTTATGAGTGCGACCCTAATGTGTGGATTTTTCTGTCTTGCATTTACCTTTGACAAAGCAGGGTTACATTGGCTATGGACAGACACTAAGCCAGTTGCAGTTGTTTTAGCAATAGCAACAATTATATTTGGCGTATTTTGGTTTAATGCATCCAGGAAATCGAAACTTGAAAGTCAAAAATAGGCAACAGCTAACCGCACCTGGTCCCAGGCCAGTTTTTTATGGCCGCCCGGCGCGATAGTGAATATTTATGCGCCCACCCGGAAACTTCGGAATTAATCGACCGGCCTGGGGGTAGCTGCGGCATATTGAGAGGAATTCATCCTCTTCCCCAAGAGAATAATTATTTCTTAGCTAACGTGAAAAGTGAGGAAGGAAGGAAGGAAGGAATGAAGGAAATAAACAAAAATAAGATGATTCTATAAATTTTGTATTTTCAAATACTAAACATTGAGGGGAAAACGCCAGTCAGAATTAAAAGTTGGAACTGAATCAAACAAATCTTATCAATATGACTATAGAACAAATCCGATCACTATTTCCCATCACAAAAGAAGCTGTTTATCTTAACAGCGCCTCACAATCTCCTCTGAATCTATTGGTATATGACAGGCTTCAGGCACAGTTAAAAACGGAATTAATTCCGCTTGGGAAAAAAGCGTATGATCGCGATAATACACGAGTTTTACTATCAAAGTTATTAGGTGGTTCTCCGGAAGAATATGCTTTAGTCACAAGCACTGGTGTTGGTATGGGGATTGTGGCCCAGGGCATAGATCTGAAAAAAGGGGACAATATCGTAATTCCTGAAAGGGAACATTGGAATAACACCTTTCCATGGTTACAACTTGAAAAGAAGGGTGTTGAGGTTAGATTTGCAAAAATAAATGAGGATAATAGTATCGATCCTGAGACAATCAAAAAACTTGTCGATTATAAAACGCGCGTTGTGACAATTGCTGCTGTGCGTTTCAACAGTGGTTTCAGACCCAACCTGGCTGTAATTGGAAAAATCGCCCATGACAAAGGTGCTTTGTTTGTGGTGGACGTGGCACAAGCAGCTGGTATGATTCCAATTAATATCGAAAAAGATCAGATTGATGTAATGGCGGGCTGTGGTTTCAAATGGCTGCTTGGAATGCATGGCACAGGATTCTTGTATGTTAGCAAAAGAGCCATGAAAATGATTGCTCCGGTACTACCTGGTATGTTTTCAGCTGATAACCTTTATGACGAACTTTCTTATCATGATGATGCCAGAAAATTTGAGACCGGCACAATTGCTTACTCACTCTTTGATGCTTGGACAGCAGGCCTCGAATTAATTCTTGATATTGGTGTCAAAAATATTTATGAGAACGCTATAGAAATTACAGAATTTCTGATTGACGGGCTCCGGGAAAAGAGATACCCAATAGTAACACCTACAAAAAACCGAGAAGAGAGATCATCAATAGTTCATTTTAATACAGGATCATTTGAAACGACTAAAATGCTTTACGAAAAGCTTATAGAAAAGAGCGTGCTGGTGACTTTACAGGCTAAGAATATTAGAGTTAGCCCAAATTTCTTTAACACAAAAGAGGAAATTAAAATATTCCTAAATTTGGTATAAGTCTTAACATTCAGCATTTTAAATTATGATAAAAAATTTGGAAAACAGCGAAATATGTGTTATATTTCGTCAGATTATCCTCCGTTAAGTCAACAAACTCCCTTCCGTAAAAATAAAACTTGTCTCATTAGGCTCTTAGCTTCGCTCGTGCATAACTTATTTCTGTTTAAGATAAACATAAATAACATGTATTCTGTTAATTGAAGTTAATCTGTATCAAAATGAAAATTATTGATTTATTTGTCAACAAGAACAGTAAAGAGTTAAGCCAGACAGAGAAAGAAGCCCCGGAAATATTGTACAATATTTTCAGAGGTTCTATAGCAGGCGAGCCTGCTTTCATGTCAGAAAGGATAGAGAAGCTCGCCGTTGATCTTTACTATTTGGCTTTTAACAGAACGAATAGAAAATCAGTCAAGTTAGAAGTACTGGAATACCCAACAGCATTCATAAATAATTCCAGTGATATGCAATATATTGCAGTATACGCTTTTATTAAGGAATGTGTTACCGAAATGTGCAACGACCCTATGGTTTCCCCCGGGCTCATTTCATTAAAAGATTGCGAATACTCAATACTCTATCTCCTTCAATTAGCTGCAAATAAAATTAGAGAAATATAAAATTACTTTTCAATTTGTATTTATTTTTAAGTTCAAATGATCACAATATTTAGGGTTAAGTATCCATAATCTTTAAAAGAAACGCAATTATGGTACCTGAAATAATGGCAGTTAACAATTACATGCTTTGTTACGTGACCAATAGCTGGTAACTAGCGGTATCCGATCCTTTATTGGGCTTAAATTCTTCTACGGCAGGACATGTACTTATGAACAGATTTAATACACCGTAATATGGAACAAAATTCAGCAGACAAATCAGACGGCTCTTGTTGTGCGCTGTGCGGCCAATATTTTAAAGACCCTAAGAAAGATGATAAAGGCAGAAGCCTGGGTATCTATGTTCATAATAAACCTGTCGTGTGTAAGGCCTGTTGGTATGATAAATGCAGATACCCCATTGCAGAAGTCGATACTTTCTTGTTGTGATAATGAAACCTGGCATCCCTTGTTTTACTAAACCCATTTTACCCTTCAAACACCTTATCCGATCACTCCGGCAATACATAACCTGACAAATAACGCTTTAATCTACTGGTTAATAATTTTTTATGTAATTTTGCTCTTAGGCGACCAGTGAAATTTGAAGGCCTTTCGCCCCTACAAGCTGAACCAGTTTCAAAGGAATAAACAATGGAAAATCTAAATTGTACTGCTTTGAGGAACCAGTTTTAACCATATATTTTAGCTACATGTTGAAATTTGTTATTTCAGTCAGTAAGAATGGAGGCTATCAGTTTGAAATTGAAATTGGTAATGGCGAGGTTATATTCACCAGCGAAAGCTATACATCAAAATTTAATTGTATTAAAAGCTTATCATCCTTAAAGCTAAATTCCCAGTGTGATGGACATTTTGAAAATAAAACTTCCTTAGATGGTAAGTTTGGTTTTAATCTAAAATCTTCCAGTGGACAAGTTATTTTTGTAAGCCAGGATTATACCACCGAAGCCATTCGCGATAACGTAATCGAATTAGCTAAGAAGTTTGCGCTAAATGCAGCAACAGTTGACAATACGATTTAAAAGTACAATCCCCCACCATTTCATATTCAGGCAAAAATTCACTCCATCAGGTCATATACATCTGACATACAATACATTAATTTATTTTTCGCACATCCTCCCAATGCTCTATTTGGGGGCATTAATGATCAAACCTTAGGTATAATAGTTGAATGAAGTTTATTCACACTTGATAATCAGTGCAATCAACTGGCCAGGATAAAAAAACCATGCTAATCCGATAGATATG
>JBBRRV010000040.1:0-23503 GCA_038246075.1 Bacteroidales bacterium | reverse complement strand
TTATACCGCACCGGGAAATAAAAAGTAAAATACGCTTCCGATACCCTCTTTACTTTCTACGCCAATCACGCCGGCATTTTTCTCCACAAACTCCTTGCACAGGATAAGCCCGAGACCTGTTCCGTACTCATTGGCGGTCCCGGGATTTCTGACTTTCTGGTCAACCCGGAAAAGCTTATCCTGGTCTGACGGACTGATGCCGGTACCGTTGTCAGCCACGCTGATTTTGATTTTGTCTTTTACTTTTACAGAGCTGATGACGATGTCTCCTCCCGGATAAGTAAACTTGATGGCATTGCTCAGCAGATTTCGCAGTATTGTTAGCGTCATATACCTGTCGGCCAGCACAATGCACCCGTCCTGCAAGTCAGTTCTGAGTTTTATTTTTTTATTGTTACTGGCAGCTTTAAGCAATCCTATCGTCTCGAAAACGAGGTTGTTAACGTTAAGGTATTCAGGTGATGCCACAATACCACCGGTTTGTGATTTGGCCCACTGAAGCAGGTTGTCAAGTAACTTTAGTGAATTTGTTGAGCTGATGTATATCTGCTGGATAAACTCCTTGATCTCCTGCTCGTCAAATTGATTGTACTCTTCATAGAGCAATTCTGAAAATCCAATAATCGAGCTGAAAGGGCTTTTCAGGTCGTGGGCGATAATAGAGAAGAACTTATCCTTAGTGGCATTGGCCTCACGAAGCTGATGCTCGGATTGGATCAATTGCTCCTCTGCACTTTTCCGGTCCGATATGTCACGTGTTATTGTCAGGAGGGATACCGGTTTGTCGAGATTGTCGGTGATGGTGGCTGAATTTATTTCACCATAGAAAGTTGACTTATCCTTACGCATGAATTTGAATTGCATTTCTGGAAAACGCTCTAGTTTTTCTAACAAGGCCTTGTTTTTTCGCAACCGCTCATACTCTTCAGGATGGACAAAATTCCAGAAATACCTGCCAAGCAATTCATTTTTGTCCTCGTAACCGAACATTTTTGCAGTCATAGAGGATGCGTAGGATATTTTGCCCTTCGAATCCAGCAATGTTATGGCATCGGGTGAAGCAGATATCAGTTTGTGATAGAGCACTTCTGATTTGCGTAATCTTTTCTCTGTTAAATTATTTTTTTCAGCAACGAGGGCAATGGCGACCATATCTGCGATGGAAGTGGCAAACTCCTGGTCCTCTAAAGTCCAGCTACGCATTATTGGACCAGTATGTTCATTACAGAGCACGCCTGCAAGCTGACCTTTGATCCTCACCGGAACATCAATCAATGAAGTTATACCTAGCGGAAGCGCGTAGTGCCCGGCAAATTCCATGGTTCTCTTGTCGGTTAGAACATCACGCGAGGATATCAGACGATCTTTCTGTAATGCTTTAAAATATGCAGGTGCCTTTGCTATTTTCAGACTTAAAGATCCATGGCTGAATTTTTTGTTGCTTAACGTATAAATAAAGGAACAATTAAGCAGTTGCCCATCATCCGAACTAAGCCAAAAGCTTACACGTTCGACGCCTAAGGCGGCGGCGCTTCTGCTAAGAATGCGTTTAAGACCGGCCTCGAGTGTGTGATCTTGTTTTTTGGAAAGGCTGAGCAATGTTTTCTGATACCTGATGATGCGCTGATTTTTAATGCGCTCCAGCAATTCACTTTGTTTTTTATCGGTGACATCTTCAAAACTTTCAATTCCCTCAATGATCTGTCCTTCGCCATTGCGCACAACAGCAAAATTCTTCATGATGATTCTCTCCTTGCCGTTTTTGTGCGTGATCGTGCATTCGCTGCCATAAACGGATTTATTGTTTTGCCTGGGAAATAAGGCACAGCCATTTTTACAGGCGTCGATATTGAGCTTATGGCAGGATTTGCCAATTATTTCAGCTGCTTTATAACCTGTAATTTCTTCTGCCCGTTTGTTCCATGAAGTTATAATCTTATTGCTGTCCACCGTAAAAATGGCGTTTGGTACCAGACCCAGCAACAATCTTGCCTGTTCTTTGACCGGCTCAAGTTCGTTCAGTGCATTTTTACGTTCGGAGGTATCCAGTATCGAAAAAGCAACACCGATAATCTCACCTGCATTATTGTACATGGGCATGTAGCGCAGCTCGGTCCAGTTTGGCTTGCTTCCCGGAATGGTGATTTGTTTTTCCTTGATGGTTGGAATTCCTTTTAGCGCATTGTTGAAGTTGATGATAAAAGTATCTTTATCTGAAGGAGCCACGAAATTGAGCATGCTCTCACCTTCCTTCAACTGTTTTGAAAGAAACAGTCTGGTTTGGTTGAACGCAATCTGGTTAAATTTAAGTAATTCAAAACCCGGGGCGAGCAGGAAGATGGCTTGCGCCGAACTGTCGAGTAATGCGCGAAGTTTGGCCTGGGAAATCTCAATCAGATCATCTTGTTCCCGTTTCCTGGTAAGGTCCTTAATTGAGATGCGAACCCTGTCCTTTTTTCCGTGATTCTTCTCAATGCATAATAACTCAAAGGCTACGTCAATATCATTGCCTGAAGCCGTTTGCAAAAGCATCTCCCCGGATTGATTCTCCATCGTGTCGAATGATTTCAGGAGCAATTCACCAAAATATTTCCGGAAGTGTGGAGCAATAAAAGGCAGGAATGACTGCATAATCATTTTTTCGCGATCCTTCTGCAGTAAACTGGCTCCTGCAAGATTCAGAAAAATGATCGTACCATTTTTGTCTAATGTAAAGTAGCTCGTAGTCGCGAAATCGAACAGGTCGGCAAATTCGTCTTTTGTCTCTTCCAATTCGAGGCGAATCCGCTGAGTTTCATCCTGCTGCTGTTTTAGTTCAGTCTGCTGAATCTTCATATCATTGAGAAGCTTCTCAAGGTCAATATGCTGAACCTGCTTGTGGGGTGAAATAGTGTTTTCTTTTGTGTTGCTGAAGTTGTTGTAAGGTTTTTCCATGGGATTCGTATCAAATTAACATCGTATGAAGTCCTGCATTTTGCAGGAGACTTGCTAATGACAAGAAATCAAGAAAGAATCAATGAAATGTGATAAAAAATATTTGATCAGATATCTATAAGCTTGATGATAAGCTAATAATAATTAGAACCAAATTTGTCACAATGAGATGGGAGAGAAAGTTGAGTTGATAAAATCCTGTTCAACAACAGGAATTTTTACAGAAATCATTTCTTAAATCAAATATAATGAAATTTTAAGTTCACTGATGATTTTATTATTTGATGAACTGCTGCAGATATAACAATAATTTCATTTCGAAATCCCGCATTCACTATACACTCAATCTGAGTTATGAGAATAAGACTTTGGATGTGGAATTTAATTCGGCAAAGTTCTTGTTTTTTTTATTCAAATGCCATAAAAAAAACTGCGCCATATGAACAGCGCAGTTTATTTGACAGGGAAATTTTCAGGTGTTACTTGCTTTTGTCAGGTGCTTCAGGAATGGGAGGTTGTTCCTTATAATCTTTCAACTGCTCAAGTACGACCTCAATGGCTTTGTTAAGTTGCTGGTCGGTTCCTTCATACTCAAGAATGGGATCATTATCTATGGTGATGTCGGGTTCAACTCCGGTGCCTTCAATGATCCATTTACTTTCCTCGGCGGAATAGGAGGCATGCTCCGGCTTGCGCAGGTCGGTGCCGTCAACAAAAGGCAGGGAGCCGCTGATTCCGACAACGCCGCCCCAGGTGCGCATGCCTATTACAGTTCCGAGTTTATGTTTCTTGAACGCGTATGGAAAAAGATCACCATCGGAAGCCGAATAATTATTGATGAGCAATACTTTAGGGCCTAAGATCATTTGCTGGGGTGTATGGCCAATCTGAGATACATTCCGTGACATGTTGGAACGGGTGATTTCCCGCTGCAGCCGCTCGATGAGCATGGGCGAAACATTTCCACCGCCATTACCACGATCGTCGATAATTAATGCTTTTTTGGATAACTGCGGGTAAAAATGCTTCACAAATTCATTCAGCCCTTCGGGACCCATATCGGGAACGTGAATGTATCCAACCTCACCTTTGGTGGCTTCATCTACTTTCCGGATGTTGTTCTGCACATAATTGTAATAATATAGCGCAGCTTCAGTCTTCAGCGGAACAACAAGCACTTTGCGCCCGGTTTTTTCGTCGGTGGTTTTACCCAGGATCATCTGGACTTCTTTGCCGGCCTTATTGATAAGGGCAGCATAAATATCAATCATATCACGGGTGGATTTACCATCTACGGACAGGATGAAATCGCCTTCGCTGGCGCCAACACCGATCTCACTGAGCGGTGAACGCAGTTCGGGGCTCCAGTTGGCACCCTTAAGAATTTTATCGATCCGGAAGTATCCTGAAGCATCCTTACTTAGCCTGGCACCAAGCAATCCTACGCTGATGCGCTCAGGCATAGGGCGATCGCCACCGCCGATGTAAGCATGTCCTATGCTGAGTTCGGCAATCATTTCGCCGATAAGGTAATTCAGGTCATTGCGATTGTTTACGTAAGGCAGCAATACAGCATATTTATCATGCATGGCTGTCCAGTTTAAGCCGTGCATATTGGGCATATAGAAAAAGTCGCGCATTTGCCGCCATGATTCGTCGTAAATCTGTTTCCATTCATCTTTAAAGGATACCCATACTTTGGCATCTGACATGTCAATAAATTTGTCGATATTGATTTTAACGGAAGGCAAATCTATCATGGCATATTTATCACCCTGGTGCACAAGCATTTTCTTGTTGTTGGCGGTGATGTCAAAAGAGATTCCGCTGCCCAGGTCGATCTCCTTCTTATTCTTAAGGTCGTATACTTTGGCATTTCTTCCGTCTCCGCCCGAGGCTGATTCGTTGTAATAAATTTTATCGTCGATTGCATAAAGGTTCCCATAGTTGCTTGCTTTCAACGGCAATTCGACGATCCTGTCCTGAATGCCTTCCAGATCTATTTTTAATGGAGCCGGCGTTTCTTTTGCAGCATCAGTTTTTGCTGCCGGATCCTTTTTGTCTTTTGATTTCGGCTTGTCTGCAGCAGCGCCTTCCTTTGCAGGTGCGGAGGATATTTTAACTTCATCGTTTTCCGGTGCAAAAGGCGACGCCGTTTCTTTCGAAAGCGTAACCAGGAATATATTGCTCATATTGGTATAGGCATAGTTCCATTCCACCTGGCTGTAAATGGGGTTGAACTCCCGGTCAGAAGTAAACACAAGGTATTTCCCGTCGGCACTAAAGGCAGGTTCGTCGGAGTCAAACCATTTGTCGGTGATTTCGGTTTTCGACTTATCAGCAAGGCAGTAAAGCATAATCTGCTGCATGTTATTGGAGAGCGTGTTGCCATAGGCAATCCACTTGCTGTCGGGCGACCAGTTAAAGCTGCGATATACCCGGATGGTGGATACATCCACCAGAGTTACCGCTTTCGTGTCAATGTCAACAAACTGAAGCCGGAGCATTTTATCGTTCCAGAGTATCTTTTTGCTGTCGGGCGACCACTGGATTCCGAATTTGTAGGTGTCGGCGCCTTTTGTGAGCTGCACCGGGGGTTCTGTTCCATCCTGTTTCTGCATGTAAATTTCGTATTCTCCGTTCATGTCGCTCAGGTAAGCAATGTAACGGCCATCAGGCGACCACACTGCTGCCCGGTCATGAGCTGCGGAACTCTGTGTGAGGTTGCGTGTTACACCGTCTTTGGCAGGGATGGAAAATACATCACCACGTGCCGACACTACAACACGGTTACCATCAGGAGAAGGACTTACAGAGCCCATAAATTTGGTGGCATCCTTGAATTCACTGCGTCCTCCCATCATGTCATCGGAGATGGTGATGCTGAGTTTTTGGATTTTTTGCGTTGCGATATCAAAAACATAAAGATAACCGCCGTTTTCGTATATGATTGATTTGTCGCCGGCTGAAGGGAATTTGATGTCGTACTCGGTGTAGCTTGTTACTTTGCGTGTGGCACCGGATACTGTATTGTATGCAAACAGGTTCATCGTGCGGTCGCGGTCGGAGAGAAAATAAATATCTTCACCAAACCACATCGGGAAGATATCCTGCGCCTTGTTGTCCGTAATATTTTGCACTTTTTTAGCTGCCTGGTCATAGATCCAGATATCGTCGGCCATGCCGCCTTTATAATATTTCCAGGTGCGGAATTCACGAAAAACCCTGTTATAGGCTAATTTCTTTCCATCGGGCGAATAGGAGCAAAATCCTCCGGCAGGTAATGGAATCTCTTTGGAAAGACCACCTTCAACCGGCACGCTGAAAAGCTGTCCGACGAAGTCGTTGAATGTCTGCTTGCGTGAGCGGTAGATCACATTTTTTCCATCACGCGTCCAGGTCATCACGATATTGTTGGGTCCCATGCGGTCCGATATGTCATCGCGGCCGAGGGTGGCTGTAATGGTAAGCCTTTTGGGAACTCCACCTTCTGCGGGCATCAGGTACACTTCGGTATTTCCGTCATATTGCGCAGTAAAGGCAATCTGTTTTCCGTCAGGTGAAAATTTCGGGAACATCTCATAACCGATATCGCTTGTAAGTTTACGGGCAGTTCCACCCTCAGAAGTTACCGTATAAAGGTCACCGGCATATGAGAATACTACCTGGTCTCCGTGAATGGCCGGGAAGCGCAGGAGGCGGGCTTCGGATTGAGCTGAAACGAGACAGCTGCAGCACAACATAAGGATTGTTGCATAAAGAATTCTTCGCATAGGAATCAATTGTTTAGTTTGATGATGAGTATTACAGTCATTATCATGATGAACAAAGATAAGTTAATAGCGCTGCAAGGGTTGCGTGACCTGATGTGTTTCACCGATTAGTTTACAGTGTTTGCCGAATATTCAGGCCCCGGACTCACATGAGCTGCCATGATCTCATTTTGGGGCTGATGGGTCAGTTCTTATCCATGTAATTAAAAAATAATTCACTGATAAACTTCCAATTAAATGTTTTTAATAAATTCCAAGTCCCAAGTCCCAAGTCCCAAGTCCCAAGTCCCAAGCCTCAAGCCCCAAGTCCCAAGCCCCAAGAACCAAGCCCCAAGAACCAAGAACCAAATTCCAAACTCCAGGTTCCAGGTTCCAGGTTCCAGGTTCTTCCAGGTCGGTATTGTTACCAACCATCCCTCGCCGCGCGCTCCTTGTTCTCATTCTTACTTCATGTTGGGTTCTGTTTGCTCAATTATTTAAAGGTGGTTGTCCTTTTAATCGGTTTATCTCCTTTTTCATTCCGGATAATGAAGCGGAAATTCCAGTAATTTTGCGGGGTTATCCAAAAATACTGCTCCTATGAGTTTTTTCAGCAACTTTACTTCAGATCCATGGTTATTTACCTGGGTTATTCTTCCGGTCCTGATCTTCTTTGCGCGCATTATGGACCAGACCATCGGTTCAATGAGGCTGATCTTTCTGGCGAAAGGGATGAAATATATTGCTCCTTTTCTGGGCTTTTTTGAGGTCATCATCTGGCTGCTGGCCATGGGACAGATCATGCAGCATCTGGACAACTGGCTCAGTTATATCGCATATGGAGCGGGTTTTGCTACAGGGAATTATATAGGCATGCTGCTGGAAGAAAAGATATCGCTTGGAACTGTTATTATTCGGGTTATCCTCTCCCGGCAATCACCCGAACTCATCGCTGCATTAAAATCGCAGAATTGGGGACTCACACTGGTGGATGCCGAAGGTTCAAAAGGCAGCGTGAAGATGGTGTTCTCCATCATCCGCCGTAAAGAGCTGCAGAACTTTATCAACACCATACACCTGTTCAATCCCAATGCATTCTATACGGTGGAGGATGTTAAATCAGCCAGTGAGGGAATTTTCAGACAAACGAGTACACAGTCGATTTTCGGATCGTTTGCGTCGAGGCTTCAGAAGAGCAAGTGATCAAAAACTAAAAGCTAAAAACTAAAAACTTATAGCTATTGCCTATTGCCTAAAGCCTATTGTCTGATTCATTCCTAAAGCCGATTAATTAATAGTTTTTATATTTCTAACTCATTATCTTTACAACTCATATACACGTTATAAATCCAAAATGTAAATCATGCACGCAAAAGATCTAGGGTTTAATTCAAAGCTTATTCATGGGGGCGATTTTAAAGATGCCCTGGGAAGTGCCACTGTTCCCATTTATCAAACTTCAACATTCATTTTTGACAATGCTGATCATGGCGCCAAATGCTTCTCCGGTGAGAGCGATGGCTATATCTATACGCGTATTGCAAATCCTACCATTCATGCGCTCGAGAGCCAGATTGCAGATCTGGAAGGCGGATTTGGCGGAATCGCGACCAGTTCAGGAATGGGTGCAGTGAACACCGTATATATGGCCTTGCTGAGTCAGGGCGATCACATGATAAGTTCGGGTGCCGTGTATGGACCATCGCGCCTGCTGATGGAAAACCATTATTCACGTTTTGGCGTAACATCCTCATTTGTTAATACAGCCAATATCAGCGAAGTGGAAAAGGCTATCAGGCCCAATACCAAGCTGCTCTACATTGAAACCCCGGCCAATCCTACCATGGATATCTCCGATCTGAAGGCTTGCGCCGAACTGGCTCATAAACATGGCATCCTGGTGGCGGTGGACAATACCTTCTCAAGTCCTTACCTGCAACGTCCCATCGAATTTGGTGTTGATATCGTACTGCATTCCATGACAAAATTTATCAACGGCCATGCCGATATTGTCGCAGGAATCGTCATTGCCAAAGAAGAAGCGCTTTATAAAAAATTAAGGGCCATGATGGTTATTCAGGGATGCAATATGGATCCACATCAGGCTTACCTGGTCATCAGAGGATTAAAAACACTCGGAATACGCATCGACCGCGCCCAGCAAAGTGCACAGATTCTCGCCAAATACCTCGAGAACCATCCTAAAGTGGAATGGGTGCTTTATCCGGGTTTGACTTCACATCCCCAACACGATCTGGCGTGCAGGCAGATGGATGGTTTCGGGTCGATGATCAGTTTTGGCCTTCATGGTGGCCTCCCGGCAGGAAAAGTGCTGATGGATAATGTAAAACTGGCACTGCTGGCAGTATCGCTGGGTGGTGTTGAAACGCTGATCCAGCACCCCGCCTCGATGACCCACTCGAAAGTTCCGCTGGAACTCAGGCTGAAAGCCGGAATTACTGACGGACTGGTGCGGTATTCCGTCGGAATTGAAGATGTGAAAGATATCATGGCCGATCTTGATCAGGCACTGGCCAAAGTATAGATTTCCATCTGACTGGAATATATTTAACAGATATACAGCTAATTATATCTTCAAGATAAATTCCAGGTCCCAAGCCCCAAGTCCAAGGTCCCAAATTCCAAGTCCCAAGATCCAAATTCCAAGGACCAAGTTTCTGGGTAAATTTTGATTATGGGGCCTGGTATTTAAAGTTCTAAGTTCCAAGTTCCAAATTTCAGATCCCAAAATCCAAGGGCCAAGGTAAATTTTGGTTTTGGGGCTAAATGCTTCAATGTATTTCAATATACTTCAATATACTTCAATTTACTTCGATGTATTTCTGAGTATTTCTAAGTATTTCCATGTATTTCTATTTGTTTCTATGTATTTCAATCCCCTCAATCTCATCAACAAATTTCAAGGAACTTCTATGTATTTCTATATATTTCAAATTGCCAGGTTCGTTCCGGTATGTTCCATGATTTAATGGTGGTCATCCTTTGACTATTTCAATATGGTTCCCTTGCACCTTTTTCATCCGGCGCACGGGAATCTTTTTAATTCCACCGGCGCTTGTTAAGTTTATGTATTTTTGATGAAGAATTACGCTTCCCATTTCCCTATGCTACTTTCTCTCCGGAATTCCATCCTTGTATCATTGTGCCTGATGTTCCTTTTGGTATCCTCTATTGCTAAAGCGCAAAAAGTAGCGCTTGTATTAAGCGGCGGAGGAGCCAAAGGTGTCACACATATTGGCGTACTGCGGGCATTGGAAGAGCAGGGGATTCCTGTAAATTATATTGCCGGGACTTCCATGGGCGCTATTATCGGCGGATTATATGCGGCCGGATATTCGCCGGACCAAATGCAAAAAATGATTACATCGGAAGAATTCAAATCCTGGGTTTCCGGGCAGATAGATCCGAAATATGTCTACTTTTTTCGCAAACCCCAGCCCAACGCTTCTTGGTTTGTCTTCAAGTTCCAGTACGATTCACTTATCAAGACTGCACTGCCGACCAATATCATTTCACCGGTGCAGATGGATTTTGCCTTGATGGAAATATTTTCAAGTGCTTCGGCAGCTGCCCACGACAACTTTGACAGTTTATTTGTCCCCTTTCGTTGTGTAGCCTCTGACATAGCCGCAAATAAGCCGCTTATCCTGAGCAAGGGAAACCTTGGAACTGCGATCAGGGCTTCAATGACCTTTCCATTCTATTTCAGACCCATCCGCATCAATGGAAAATTGCTATTCGACGGAGGTATGTACAATAATTTTCCTTCAGATGTCGCCTTGCAGGATTTTAATCCTGACATCATCATAGGCAGTAAAGCCGCATCCAATTATGATCCTCCCGATGAAAACAATGTGATTTCCCAAATCGAAACGATGCTGATGCTCAAGACCGGCTACGACCTTTACTGTGAAAATGGCGTATTGATCTCACCAAACCTGAAGCATGTGAGCGTTAACGATTTCAGCAATACGGAAGCCTTCATTGATAGTGGCTATGTAGCTGCTTTGCGCGCCATACCTGCCATCAGGAGCTTTGTGACAGAAACTGTTTCGTTCGATACCCTGCAGGCGCGCAGAGATGCTTTTAACAAACGCAAGCCTCCGCTTATTGTCGATAGTATTTTCGTAAATGGTGTTAATTCCCATCAAGCCGTTTATATCGATAAGTTACTGCGCACACATGCCAGCAGGCGCAAACACCCTGCTGCCGGAGCTGGACAGATAAGCCTCGATGTTATAAAGCCGGAATACTTCAAACTCATCGGAGAGGATCGTATTGATAACCCTTATCCGCAGCTGACATACAATCCTGGCAGCGGGCTTTACAAATTCCATCTTGATGCCAAACGCGAAAACAAACTCTTTGCCGAGTTGGGTGGGTTAATTACCTCCAGTACCATCAATGAGATATTCGCACAGGCCCAATATAATTATTGGGGAAAATATGCCATGAGTGCAGTCGTGAATGGATATTTCGGCCGCTTTTACAATTCGGCGTCTGTCAGGACAAGAATAGACCTGCCGGCAGATCTGCCGTATTACTTCGAAGCCGGATTTACCAGTAACCAGTTGAATTATTTTAAAACAAGCACTTATTTCTTTGATGATAAAACGCCATCCTATATTCTGGATAATGATAATTTTCTGAACATTGAAGGCGGCATTCCATTTCAGCAAAAAGGCAAAATAAGCTTCGGCACCGAAATTGGCCGGCGCAGGATAGATTATTACCAGATCAATTCCTTTAGCCGCTCGGATACAGCCGATAAGAGCTATTTAAATTTCTACAGTCCGTTCGCAGCGATTGAAATAAATTCGCTGAACAGGAAACAATATGCCAGCCGGGGAGCGAGGTTCTATGCCGGACTGCGCTTTATCAGCGGCCGCGAAAGGGATGTTCCCGGCTCAACATCGCGCGATTCTACGGAATATACTGATTATCACAACTCTTTTCAGCTGAAGTTGAGTTATGAAAATTATTTCTTAACCAGAGGTATGTTTACATTTGGATTCCTGGCAGAGGCTGTACTTTCAAACCCGAAATTTTTCCATAATTACACGGCCAGTATGCTGCTGGCACCAGCTTTTATGCCGGTACCGGAGATGAAGACATTAATTTTGCCAAAGTTTCATGCCTCAAATTATCTCGGGGCCGGTCTTCGTGGTCAGCTTTCATTCTCGAAGAACATAAACTTTCGCCTGGAAGGATATGTGATGCAGCCTTATCAGGAAATTGAGAGCACAACAAAACTTGCCGCTTTTTACGGAAAGGAATTCGCAAGCCGTTATTTCCTGGGTACCGGTGCCCTGGTATATCAAAGCCCTCTTGGGCCTATCGCGGTTAGCCTAAGCTATTACGATCATAAAGAGAACCCGTTTTCGTTGTTATTTAGTGTGGGTTATATTATTTTCAACAAGCGTTCGCTCGATTAGCGCCAATTCCATGCCTGCCAGCGGCTTGATTTAGGATAGTTCCGCCCGAATCTTGGATTAAATGAATTGCGAAACAAAATATTTTTAATTTTGCAGTCCCCTCCTTTGAAAAGGAGGCAAAAGCAATTACCCTTAGATTTTCAAGTGAAAATATAAATTATGATCCGCACTCCCCAAAAGGAGTATGGAGTATATCGAGAACACCCACATAGTTTAATTACTAACCACCATCAGTCAAAAATGAAAGCCATGAAGCAATCCGATCAAAATCCCACAGCAGAGAAGCAGACTGCAGGGGAGGAGAATTCTTCTTCTGTTGAAAATACAGATGTTCTGGAGACAAAACTAAGTACCGGTGATCATACCGGAAAGCCAGTGCCCGAAGTGTTGAATGATCCTACAGATTCAGAAACACCTGTAGAAGCACCTGTGGATGTTATGACAGAAACAGCAGAAGCCCTTGAAGAACCGGCAGCGGAGGTTGCTGCAGAAAAGCATGTTAAGGCGATAAAACCGCTGGCAACTGAAGTTGATGATGATAAACAGGCTGTTGAAACGGTTGTGCCGGAAGTCCTTGTTCCTGCAAAGGAAGAGGAACCCGCAGTGATGGCAGCTGCTGTTCCTGAAGAGCGTGAAGAGAGCGGAGTAAGTGAAGTGAGTGAAGTAATTGAATTGACTGTTGTGGCACCCGCTATAGCAGAAACAGACGATGAAGAAGAGGAGGAAATTGCCGAAGCCATTATCGCTGAAGAGGGAATCACTGATAGTGACTATGAAAAATATTCGCGTGAGCAGCTGGTAATGCTGCTCGAAACCGCAGTTCAGGAAGCTGACGTAAACACCGTTAAATCTCAGATTTCACTCATCAAAGTGGCTTTTCTGAAGCTTTCAAAGGAAGCAAATCACGAAATGTACCAGAAATTGAGTGCAGTTGAGGGCGAAGCAGTCGAATTTGAAGCTGCACCGGATCCGTTCGAGGAGCGGTTCAAGGCAGCTTTCGCAATATACAAGCAGAAAAAGGGCAAGTTCAACGAAGAGCTTGACAAGCAAAAAATAGTGAATCTGGCAGCTAAAAGCCGCATCCTGGATGAACTTAGAGTGCTGATCAATTCGGAGGAAACCCTCAAAAGGACATACGACGATTTTAAAGTGCTGCAGGAGCAATGGCGCCAGATTGGAATGGTTCCAAAAGGCGATGCCAATGGTTTATGGCAGAATTATCATTTCCTGGTGGAGAAATTCTTCGATAAGGTGAAGATTAACAAGGAACTCAAAGACCTTGACCTCAAAAAGAATCTCGAACGCAAAGTGGATATCTGTGAGAAAGCAGAGGAGCTATTGCTGGAAACATCGTTGCTCAAAGCTTTCAAGCAATTGCAGCAATACCACGAGGACTGGAAAGAAATAGGCCCTGTACCCCAGGAAAAAAGAGATGAAATATGGGACAGGTTCAGAAATGCCACCGATAAGATCAATGAAAGGCGTCGTGAGCATTACACCCATGTTGAAGATGAGCAGGAGGCTAATTATAAGGCCAAGACGATCCTTTGTGACCAGGCTGAGCAGATTGTAGCCAAAGAGTATAAAAGCATGAAGGAATGGCAGGACAGCACCACAGCAGTGAATGAGCTGTTGAAGGATTGGAAAACCATCGGCCCTGCACCTAAGAAGCAGAACAATGAAATCTGGATGCGTTTCAAGACCTCGCTCGATGCCTACTTTGGGGCCAAGAAAGAGTATTTCAATAAGCTGAAGGATCAGCATCTTCACAATTACAACATGAAACTTGACCTGTGTGTGCAGGCCGAAGCACTGCGCCAGAGCAACGATTGGAAGAACACTACCCGCGATCTGATCAACCTGCAGAACACATGGAAAAATGTTGGCCCTGTTCCCCGCAAATATGCTGATAAGATATGGAAACGTTTCCGCTCTGCCTGCGACGATTTTTTCAAGAGCAAAGCCGAATTCTTTAAAAATATCCATGGTGTAGAAGAGGAAAATCTTCAGAAAAAAATCGACCTGCTTAAAAAAGTGCAGGAATTGGAAACCGGCACCGATAAGCAGGCAAGTCTCACGATACTCAAGGAGATACAACGCGAGTGGATGGAAATCGGCCATGTGCCTATCAAGGAAAAAGAAAGGCTGCAAAATGAATTCCGCGCAGCCATGAATAAGCATTACGATAAATTAAAAATCGATGCTTCTGAGATCCAAACCATGAACTATCGTTCCCGGCTTGAAAACATGAAAGAGCTTCCTGATGCCAACCGTATCATTACCAAGGAGAGGGCTTCGCTTCAAAACCGCATCAGTGCCTTACAGGAAGAGATTAAACTGTGGGAAAACAACATCGGTTTCTTTGCCAATTCAAAACAAGCTAATATTTTGAAGTCGGAATTTGAAGCCAAGATTGTAAAAGCAAAGGAAGAACTGACAGCACTTGAAGCCAAACTGAAATTTCTGAGGAAGTCAATGGAAGCCTGATCCCATCGCATTTTGTGACGTTGATTTATCAAATAAAGCCTGTATGTGGAAATATACAGGCTTTATTTATATCAAAATGAAAGACAAGCACCATTCAATAAAGGCACAAACAGGAACTAACATTAAGTAAGGATGGGGACAAGGGTCGTGGGGCGAGGGACGGTTGGTAACAATACCGACATAGAAGAACCTGGAACTTGGAGTTTGAAATTTGGATCTTGGAGTTTGGAATTTGGATCCTGGATCTTGGATTTCGGGATTTATAAGAAAATATAATTAGTTATTTATTAGTTCTGTGAATTTTAGATATTTAGGAGGACAACTCAATCTTTATTCGGCTTTCAGCACAGGCTTTGGACGATAACTATAATATTCGTAAGTTTGTACATATGGCAGGAAACACTTTTGGAACATTTTTTCGTTTAACCACTTTTGGCGAATCGCACGGACATGCAATCGGAGGTGTGGTAGATGGTTGCCCTGCGGGGCTGGCGATTGATTTTGAATTTATCCAGCAGGAACTCGATCGCCGTCGTCCTGGTCAATCCTCATTCGCCACTGCGCGAAAAGAACCTGATATCGTCGAATTCCTTTCGGGAATATTTGAAGGCAAAACGACAGGTGCGCCTGTTGCATTTTGCATTCAGAATACCGATCAGAAAGGCACTGATTATGATCATCTTAAAGATATATTCCGTCCTTCACATGCAGATTTTACTTATGAAATGAAATATGGTTTCCGCGACTATCGAGGTGGCGGACGATCCTCTGCACGCGAAACATTAGCCCGTGTTGCGGGGGGAGCCATAGCCAGGCTGCTGCTTTTGCAGTCAGGCATCTCCATTCAGGCCTATGTCAGTCAGATCGGACCGGTTTCATTGCCCGGCAATCCGGACGATATCGATTTATCCGGCATCGAGGAAAACCCTGTCCGATGTCCGGATGCTGCTGCTGCGCAGCGCATGCTGGATTACCTGGCCGAACTGAAACAACAGGGTGACACCACGGGCGGTGTTATTTCGTGCATTGCAAAGCATGTTCCTGCAGGTCTGGGTGAACCGGTTTTCGACAAACTGAATGCCGACCTGGCCAAAGCCATGCTAAGTATCAATGCTGCTCGCGGTTTCGAAATGGGGGAGGGCTTTTTAGCCGCTTCCATGAAGGGTTCGGAGCATAACGACCTGTTCATAGTGGATAAAGAAAAACATATTGTAACACTTACCAACCATAGCGGAGGCATACAGGGTGGCATCAGCAACGGAGAGCCTGTCTGGTTCAGGGTGGCTTTTAAAGGCGTAGCCACACTCATGCAGGATCAGCCTTCGGTTAACCGGAATGGCGAAGCGGTTGTTATTCATGGCAAAGGTCGTCACGATGTATGTGTGGTCCCAAGAGCTGTGCCCATCGTAGAAGCCATGACAGCCCTTGTGCTGGCCGATCATCTTTTGCGGAATAATGCATTGCATCTGCAGGCCTAAATTAGCAAATTGGCAAATTGGCAAATCGACAAATTATCAAATACGGAATTACAATAATATAATAATCCATGAAGAAAACATTAAAAATTGCAGCCATCATACTGGCAGCACTGCTGGTACTGGCGCTGGTTTTGCCATTTGCATTCAAGGGACGCATCGTGAGTTCCGTAAAGCAGGAAGTGAATAAAAACCTGCTGGCCAGGGTCGATTTCGGGGGATTTGGATTTACCATCCTGCACAGCTTTCCGGATTTTACACTGAGCATGAAAAATGTTACCATCATTGGTTCCGGCGATTTTAAAAACGACACCCTGGCAAACATTCCTTCCCTTCAGGTAACAATGGATCTGATGAGTGTTATACACGGAAAGCAATACGAAGTGAAGGAAGTGGTGCTCAAGGATCCCCGGATTCTCCTGCATGTACTACGCGATGGCAGGGCCAACTGGGATATCATGAAGCCTTCAGCCCAAAAAGATTCAGCTGCCCCAGGCAAACAGTTCCGCATGCAGCTTAAGCAATTTAAAGTCAGCAAGGGCAGCATGGTCTTTAATAGCGAAGAATTGGGATTTACCAGTACGATCCTGGGAATTGAACAGGAAATGAGCGGAAACCTTGTCAATGATCTCGGTATATTCAAGGTGGCGATAAGTTCATCCAGCGTTACGGCCGACTATGGCGGAATACGCTATCTCAGCGGAGCTAGCGTTAATCTGGAGACCAACCTGGACACCGATATGAAGGCATATAAATTTACCTTCACCGAGGCCTTGCTTAAACTTAACGAACTCACCATAGCGGCATCCGGCTTTTTTGCCATGCCTGCTGTAGGTTATGACATGGATATCAAATTCGCAGCACGCGAGAATACCTTCAAAAACTTCCTTTCGCTGCTGCCGGCCATCTACTCAAAGGATTTTGCAAAAGTTGAAACCAGAGGTAACCTTGCTTTTAACGGATTTGTGAAAGGGATTTACAGCGATAAGCAGATGCCTGCTTTCAGCGTACACCTTGCCGTGGATAATGCCATGTTCAAATATCCTGGTCTGCCCGGTGCGGTTACGGATATCGCCATCAAAGCCGATATCGCCAATCCCGACGGCGTTCCCGACCATACGGCCATCGATGTGCCCTGGATACGCCTGAAAGTGATTGACAACCCGATCAAGGCGCAACTATCTTTGCGTACGCCTGTTTCGGACCCGCAGTTCGATTTCAAGGTAAATGGCAGCCTCAACCTTGCCGATCTGCCCAAAGTATATCCCATGGCTAAAGGTTATGACATGAGCGGCATGATGAAAGCCGACATCGCCATGGCCGGCAGGCTTTCGGATATCGAGAAGCAGCAATATGCCAATGTAAAAGCAGCCGGTACCATGGATGCCTCACGCGTAAGCCTTCGCTACCCGGGTATCCCGAATGCCATCAACATTGGCAGCGCAATGATGGCATTTTCACCGGGGTTCATAGAACTCACCACGTTCATCATGCAAACCGGGAAAAGCGACCTTTCAGCCAACGGCAAATTACAGAACTACCTCCCTTTCTTTCTTAAAAAGAATGAAATCCTGGCAGGCAATCTGGCCGTTAAATCTAATTACCTTGACCTGAACCAAATCATGCCAGCCGATTCCAAAAGCAAAAAGGCTGATTCCACTGCCGGAAAAGGTATTGAAGTTCCCGGAAACCTTAACCTGCAGCTAAAGGGCGATTTCGGTAAACTGATCTACGATAAATATACCATGAACAATGTTTCGGGCATTGTAACCGTGAAAGATAAAAAAATCGGATTTACCGACCTTAAAATGAATATGATGGGCGGACAGATAGCCGTGTCAGGTACCTTCAATGCTGCCGAACCTGCAAAGCCATTGCTGGATATGGTTTTCGACATAAAGAATGTTGATTTACAGCAGACATTCACCATGTTTAATACGGTTGAAGCACTGGCACCGATTGTCGCCAAAACAAAGGGCCTCATCTCTGCACATTTGCAAATGAAGACGAGCATGGATGGCAACCTGTCGCCTGTGCTGACTTCGCTCAGCGGAGGGGGTAATTTGTTGTCCGACCTGCTCAGTATAGCCAATGTGAATACGCTGGATAAAATTGCCGATGCGCTCAAAATGGATAAACTTCGCAAATGGTCGCTCGAGAAAGTAAATCTATCGTACGAATTTGTTGACGGTAAAGTTTTTGTGAAGCCTTTCCCTGTCAAGTTTGGGAATATCAAAGCCAACCTTGGCGGCTCAACAGGACTGGATAAGTCGATCAATTATACCATCAACCTAGAGATTCCACGGTCGGATTTCGGGGGGCAGGCCAACAATGTGCTGAACAATATGGTGGCAGCGGCCAATAAGAAAGGCGCGAAATTCAGCCTCGGCGACATGGTGCCTGTGACGTTGCTGGTTGGCGGGACTATCATGGCACCAAAGATCACCACCAATCTGCTGAAGAGTTCAATGAGCTCCGCAGTTGATGACCTTAAGAATATGGCCACCGATGAACTCAACAAAAAGAAAGCAGAAGCCGAAGCAAAAGGGAGGGAAGAGGCCAATAAGTATATCAATGAAGCAAATGTTGCTGCTGAAAAACTGATTGCCGATGCAGCCAGGCAAGGGCAACAAATTATTGATGCCGCCAAATCAACAGCCGATAAACTTAAGGCCGAAGCAGCCACCCGTGCCGACCAGCTGAAGGCAGAAGGCCAGAAGAACGGTCCTATTGCCACCATGATTGCCAATAAAGCTGCCGACAAAGTGAACCAGGAAGCTGCCAGTCAGGCCGCTCAGATGGTTGCCGAAGCGCAGAAGCAATCACAATCGCTCCAGGATAAAGCGCGTGCCCAGACCAATGCCATGAAGCAACAGGCGAGAGATAAAGCCGGGATAAAATGAAACTAACCACCGACTTCAGTCGGGGGAACTTCAGGGGAAACTTCAGTCGGGAGTAATGTGAATCCTCAAAAAACAGCTGAGTTGAGCCCAATGAGGGTGTTTTAAAATTAATCCCAAGCCCCAACTTTCAGGTTTCCCTCTTTAAAGAGCAAACGCGCATCATCCCTGAAGAGATTCATTTGTGCGCGGGAAGCCGAATCCATGGCGAATGGGTTGTTGCTGCCATCATTCACAGGCAGAATATAATAACGTCTTTTCCCGCCATCCAATGGCGTGTACACCCAGGTGAGCTCATAACCGGCCTTTTCGATAAAGGTTCCGGTGGCATTCTTTGTCAGGTCGATACGGACCATGGCCCCGCCGTCGCGGAAGCGATTGCGCTGGTTACTGACATAATTTCCCAGCGACCATGCTACCATTACCTCCCGTTTATGCAGGCTGTCGCCCATGCTGAAAATCTCTATAGGCTGCAGCATATGCGGATGCGAGCCGATGATAATATCGGCCCCGTTGTGCAGGCAGAAGCTGGCAATTTCTTTCTGTGAAGCGTTGGGTTGCCTTTCATATTCGGTGCCCCAATGCATAAAGATGATGATCTTATCGGGCATGCTGTCGCGGGCTACAAGCAGATCGCGCCGGATAAGCGCCGTATCAATTATATTAACCACATTTGGCGCGTAAATGGGATTACCGTTCGTGCCATAGGTATAATTAAGCAGTGCCACGGTAATGCCCTTACGTCGTAACATCAGCGGATAGGTTTTTGACCTTGCATCTGCTGTAGCATAGGTGCCCATGTGTTTTAATCCCATGCTGTCGAGGACGAATATTGTACGTTCAATGCCTGTTTTTCCGCGGTCGCAGCAATGGTTGTTAGCCGTCCCCAGGACATTGATGCCGGCGTATACGAGGCTGTTGGCAAGTGCTGCGGGCGAACTGAAAGCAGGGTAACCGCTGTAAGGCCGGCCTGCAAAGGTGGTTTCCAGGTTGGCGATGGCAAAATCGGCACGGCTGATGAAAGGCTTGACAAACATAAAGCAGGAATCGTAGTCGTAGGTTCCTGAACTCGTTTTATATGCTGCCTCAACCTGGGGCATATGCTGCATGATGTCACCAATAAAAATCAATGAAAGGGTGGGTGATGATGCGGGCCTTTGTGCATTTACGTTTAGCGTGTGGTTCAGCAGGACCGGACAGATACAAAACATGATCAGTAATACACTTGCTACAGTAATGGAGCGCATCGTGATCTTTCTGCGTGTAAGCCTGGCGGTGACACGGTTAGTCTCGTCGAAGGCGGAATTATAAAGGTTTTTCAAGTTGGTTGGGATTATCAAAAGAAATCAATCAAATATGGTTCATGGCTCACCGGTTTGTCAGGGATGGGGACATGGTGGGCCGGATCCGGGGCCTGGTTGGCGGTTGCTTGTCATGGCAGTTTTAAAAATAAATTTTTCGAAAATTCCGGTTATAAGTAAAGGTAATAAATAAACGGACAATACAAAATACCTTGGCCTGCCTTATAAAATATTCAGGGCGAAGATGCGCAGAAAGAAACAGGAGCTGATTTTCATTGCTTTATAGCCTTCAAGGTTCACATTGTTCCAGTAAAGTGTGACCCCTGGTTGCAATGCGAATTTGTTGGCGAAATTAAAGTTAACCCCTGCACCTCCATGCAGCCCGAAGCCAATACCTCCCTCTCTAAACTGATATTCCTGCATATTCGTACCGGGCACGTATGAGCGGTTACCATATACGTTAACGATGCTGTACTCCATGCCTTCGAGGTTGATCATCGCCTTCAGCACTTTTGTATCGTTTAAGGACAGACCTGCAGAGGCCACGAAATCCATATGATCAGTTACCGGGTAGCTCCGGCTGTAACCAAGATCGATATTGATCCTTTCTTCCTCCCCCGAAATGGTATAAAGCCTCAGGTCAGGCTCGGTAAGGTAATCCTTAGGGTCAACTTCCACGGTAAAAATATCGCGCGGCTTAAGTTTGGAATAGTTAAACTGAATATACAAGCTGTTCTTCCGGTTAAAGTTATAACCCATATAAAAGCCCGCTATTGTTGTAGGCCGGTAATGCATGTCCGCAGGAAATTGTTTCACAAAGAAGGTATCCGCCACATTCAGCAGACGTCTGATGTCCTGGTAATTATAATAGTTGCCGAAGATATACTTGATATTGTTTTCGTTGCCGTCACTGCCATTGTAATAATTTGCCGAATAACTATTGGGCAGGAACAGGCCAATATTAAAGCCAAACTGAAATCCCCTGTTTTCACGGGCATCTTTATCAGGACGGGGACTGATATCCTGAGCTGTGATATACAGAGGGTTCAGTAATACCAATATTACAAAAACAGAAAAGAAGAATAATTGGGGATTCGATTTTAGTTTCATGTGTAAACCAAGTTAAGTGCCTGGAGTGCCTTCAAAAGATACTCATCAGTAATCGTATATTGAGATAGGTGACAATCAGGCCCACCGCGATGAGCACAAAGTTAAGCCATGCTGAATTGGCATATTTACCCATTACCTTTTTGGATGAGGTGAGGTACACCTGCAGGAAGATCGTAAAAGGCAGTTGAATACTCAGGATCATCTGTGAAATGATTAACCCTCTGAATGGGTCGGTAATCATAAAAATAATGATCACCGCCAGGATCAGCGAGATGAATACCCCCAGGCGGCTGTGGTTATCTTTCAGATCAAACGGTTCACTGAAAAATCCTGAAAATATGGATCCGCCTGCCATGCCCGAAGTAATGCTCGATGCTATACCTGCAAAGAGTAATGCAACAGCAAATATGTCCGACGCACTCCGTCCAAGCAACGGCGCGAGCATCTGGTGGGCCTGCTCCAGCTCCGCAACAGGAGTTTTCTGTTGAAAGAAAGTAGCCGCCGCCATCAGGATCATGGCACTGTTGATGGCCCAGCCGACGATCATCGAGAAAAAAGTGTCGAGGAACTCGAATTTGAGTTGTTTCTTTATCACCACTTCATCTTCGAGATGCCACTGCCGGCTCTGAATAATTTCGGAATGAAGGAAGAGATTATGGGGCATGACTACGGCTCCAAGTACACTCATGATCACAAGAATGGATCCTTCGGGGATGGAAGGTTTTACCCAGCCTACAGCAGCCTGTCCCCAATCGACGGTCACAAGCGATAACTCATAGATAAATGAGAGACCGATGATAGAAACGAACCCTATGATCCACTTCTCCATCTTCGTATAGGAATTGGTGAAGATGAGCGCTATGACCGTTATGAGCGTGATAACTGCGCCAATCTTCAGGGGAATATCGAAGAGCATGCCCAGGGCAATGGCACCTCCGAGTATTTCGGCCAGCGATGTGGAAACGGATGCTGCCATGGCCGATATGAGCACAGGCACAGAAGCGCGCCGCGGTAAATGCAGGGTTGCTGCTTCCGAAAGGCAAAGACCTGTGGCAATGCCAAGGTGAGCCACGTTATGCTGCAATATGATCAGCATGATGGTGGAAAGTGTCACCATCCAGAGCAGGGTGTAGCCATAATCGGCACCAGCTGCAAGGTTGGATGCCCAGTTGCCCGGATCTATAAATCCAACCGTGACAAGCAGTCCCGGCCCTATATACTTCAGTATTTCCAACCCGCCGAAACCTGGTTTACGCTCCTGGTAAAGGAAATTCTTAATATGTTTAAACATAGAAATTCGAAGCGTTAGGGAAATGAGATTCTCCGGCGGTGATGCCTTTGCCGGCATCACAAACGTCCTGTTCACGAATATACGAAAAAACCTGACAGGTCTCGGAGACCTGCCAGGTTTTAAAAATCGAAGATCTGACAGGGTTTTTAACCCTGTCAGATCTGTTTTATTGCAGCGGCGTAATCACTTCAAGCACTTCGGGCAGATCCATGCCAAGTTTTTTGATGTGTTCCAGCTTTGGAACGCCATTTTTATTCCATCCACGGCGTTGGTATACGGCATCCAGTAACTGCTCATAGCGGTCTTCACGGTAGGCACGCGTTGCCGTCATTTTCTCTTCCAGTGTCATGTGTGTCGGGTCGAGATGCATGAGTTCATCCAGTTGCTTATCGTAGCGTTCCTGACGCGACAGGTATTCTTCCTGCGTTACAGGGCCGGCAGCACGGTAAGGTTGCGCGTCGTGTTTGCGCAGTCCATACCCACGGCGAATATTGAAGATGCGCTGAAAGTTGTAAACCCGCTCGCTTTGTGTGATGATATCAGCTTTGTTGATATGATTACCTGTAACGGCATTATATATGGCAACATAATTTTCTACGTGTTCAGGTACTTTTGCAGGTTCATCCGACGAACTGTTGCTTTCAGGTTCCACATCGTTCCAGGGCAGCTTGCATAATCCCTGCAGGCCGAACCAGGTGCGGAACATTGGGAAATAGTGCAGTGCTTCGGCTTTCTTTTCAAAAGTGGGTATCTGGTTGTTCACCATATCCATAAAAATGAGCCAGGCTTCATCGTGT
>JBBRRV010000039.1:0-23683 GCA_038246075.1 Bacteroidales bacterium | reverse complement strand
CTCCTCTCCACGGTCCGTAACCTTATCGACGAGGAGATCATCGCTGCCACACATACGACACCGGATGCCATTGAGCTGAACGCCCTTTTACGCAGGATGGCCGACAGCGGCTGCACCCATTGCTTTATTGAAGTGAGCTCTCATGCCATTGTGCAAAACCGCATTGCCGGCCTAACTTTCTATGGGGGAATATTTACAAACCTCACCCATGATCATCTGGACTTTCACAAAACCTTTGACGCTTATCTGAAAGCTAAAAAGCAATTTTTTGATGAATTGCCTGCCACAGCATTTGCATTATCGAACGCCGACGACCGCAATGGCCGGGTTATGATCCAAAATACCAAGGCGTTGAAAAAATTATACAGCCTTCGCACCATGGCCGATTTCAAGTGCAGGATCATCGAAAACCAGTTCGAGGGCCTCCAGCTGGACATTGATGGCAATGAAGTCTGGTGCAGGCTTGTGGGCACATTCAATGCCTACAATCTTCTGGCCATTTTTGCTGCTGCCATGCTGATGGGAGAAGAACCCATAGAAGTGCTGACCATTATCAGCCGGCTTGAGCCAGCCGAAGGTCGCTTCGAGGCGCTGCACACCACTTCGGGCATCATAGCCATTGTTGACTATGCGCATACACCCGATGCATTGCTGAATGTGCTCGACACGCTGACAGAGATACGCAGCGGAGCGGCAAAAATCATAACCGTGGTAGGCGCCGGTGGCGACCGTGATATTACCAAGCGCCCGGTCATGGCCAGAATTGCAGCAGAAAAGAGCGACCGGGTTATCCTTACCTCCGATAATCCACGGTCTGAAGATCCGGATGAGATCATTAAGCAGATGCAAGCCGGCATTAATATTATAGATAAAAAGAAGGTATTGTCTATTACAAACAGGCTGGAAGCTATCCGCACAGCCTGTGCCCTTGCTCAGCCCGGTGATATTGTGCTGGTGGCAGGAAAAGGCCACGAAAAATACCAGGAAATTAAAGGTGTCAGACATCCTTTCGACGACAAACAAGTGCTTAAAAGTATTCTTACGAATCAAGACTGACATGGAAACGACACAGACACACTCATTTTCATTAAACGATTAAACGATGTTATATTACCTGTTCGATTATTTGCATACTTCCCATAACTTCCCCGGAGCCGGATTATTTCAGTATATCTCCTTCCGGGCAGGGCTTGCTGCCATAACATCGCTTACCATTTCCCTTCTTTTTGGCAAAAGCCTGATCAATTACCTTGTTAAGAAACAAATAGGCGAAACCATCCGTGATCTGGGTCTCGAAGGGCAGAGTGAAAAGGCAGGAACACCAACCATGGGTGGCCTCATCATATTGGGAGCTATACTGATTCCAACATTGCTTTTTGCCAAACTGACCAATATTTATATATTGCTTATCCTGTTTTCCACCATCTGGCTGGGATTTATCGGGTTCCTCGACGATTACATCAAGGTTTTCAGGAAGGATAAGGAAGGACTTGCAGGAAAGTTTAAAATAATGGGTCAGATTGTGATTGGGATCGTTGTGGGGGCAACAATGTATTTCAATGATTCTGTTGTGATCCGCGAAAAGTTGCCTGAAACTAAAATCCGGTCAAACACAGAGATATCTGCATTTGAACGCTCGAGCAGCCATCTGGTTAAATTCTCGAGAAAGCCGGTAAATTCAACTAAAACGACAATCCCTTTCTTTAAAAATAACGAATTTGATTATGCCGTCTTACTCAAATTCATTGGAAAGACCTATCGTGATTGGGCCTACCTCATTTTTATCCCTATTGTGATTCTCATTATTACGGCTGTCTCTAACGGGGCGAATCTTACAGATGGCATGGATGGCCTGGCTACGGGTACATCTGCGATTATCGGAGTCACCCTGGGTATTCTCGCCTGGGTATCGGGTAACATTGTATTTGCTGATTATCTGAACATTATGTATATCCCAGACAGCGGCGAGTTAACAATATATGTAAGCGCATTTGTGGGGGCCTGCCTCGGATTCCTTTGGTATAACTCCTATCCGGCCCAGGTATTCATGGGCGATACCGGCAGTCTGGCATTGGGAGGCGTAATTGCCGTTTTTGCCATCATGATCCGCAAAGAACTGCTCATCCCGATATTATGCGGCATTTTCCTGGTTGAAAATCTATCGGTGGTGATGCAGGTGGCCTATTTCAAATTTACGCGGCATCGCTATGGTGAAGGGAGACGCATATTTCTGATGTCGCCTTTGCATCACCATTATCAGAAACGCGGGTACCCTGAACCTAAGATTGTATTGCGCTTTTTCATTGTAGGCATTATGCTCGCAGTATTTACGATCATCACATTAAAAATCAGGTAATTATTCGTGCGGATAATATCCGCAAAAAGGTTCAATGTGAACAAACAACATACAATACCGGGAATTCCGGGGAAGAAGTCAGAACAAACAGCTATTCACCATAATACTCATGCGCATCCAATGGAAATGACACTCGAAAAACTGGCCCTACAAGGCAAACACATTGCATACAACAGTATGGCTGCCGGGATCGCAGGCAGATTGGTGGAGATCAGGAAAGAGACCATCAAGCAATGCCTGAGCGACTTCCAGAACGTGCCGCACAGACTGGAGTTTGTGGCCAATATCCATGGTATTGAATTTATCAATGATTCGAAGGCTACCAATATCAATTCGACATGGTATGCCCTGGAGACGCTGAGCAAACCCGTAATCTGGATTGCCGGTGGCAAAGATAAAGGCAACGATTACAGCAAACTGTTCGAGCTGGTGAAGAGCAAGGTAAAAGCCATTGTTTGTCTTGGCGTTGATAACCGCCGCATTTTCCTTGATTTTTCAGGGCTTGTTGACACCATTGTTGAGGCAAGGTCGGCAGCTGAAGCAGCGACAATTTCCTATGCCCTTGGCCGCGACGGCGATGTTGTATTGCTTTCCCCTTCATGCGCCAGTTTCGACCGTTTCGAGAACTATGAAGAACGCGGCACACAATTCAAGCAGGCTGTGAGAAGCCTGTAAAAGCCGTAATGAACCGTTACATCTAATATTAATATAGATACGCATGACCAAAATATTAACATCGATCAAAGGCGACAAAGTGATCTGGGCAGTAGTCCTCTTGCTTACGCTTTTTTCGATCCTGGCGGTCTATAGTTCTACCGGCACTTTGGCCTACCGCTTCAAACAGGGAAATACGGAGTATTACATCCTGAAGCACTTTGGCATTCTCCTGTTCGGCATATTACTGATGTACCTGTCGCACCGGGTTAAGTACACCTATTATGCAAACCTGTCCTACATTGCCATATTCATAGCTGTTCCATTGCTGCTATATACTTTGGTATTCGGGACTTCAACCAATGAAGCATCACGCTGGTATACACTTCCGGGTTTCAACATAACCTTCCAGCCTTCCGATTTTGCCAAACTGGCGCTGATCATGTTTCTCGCCCGTCAGCTGGCTAAACACCAGGAAGACACAAAGGATTTCATGAAGGCATTTGTCCCTGTCATCGTCCCCATTATCATCATAACGGGGCTCATTATGCCAGCCAACCTTTCAACCGCCCTGTTGTTGTTTCTGACAAGCATCGTCCTGATGTTCATCGGAAGAGTTCATATCCGCTACATTATGCTGACGATTGCAGCAGGCATGCTCAGCCTGGCACTGTTTATAGGGTTCATCTTACTATTTCCGCATACAAGTAACCGGGTAGCCACCTGGCAAAACCGGATTGAAAATTTTACGAGTAAGGATACAAATCCTGACAAAATAGACGGTAAGGATTACCAGGTTAAGCAGGCCCTGATAGCGGTGGCCAACGGCGGCGTGTTTGGCAAACTGCCCGGCAACAGCACACAGAAAAATTTCCTGCCTCACCCCTATTCAGATTTTATTTATGCCATCATCATTGAAGAATACGGACTGATAGGAGGGATTATTGTTGTATTGCTTTATCTCATTTTGCTTTACCGGGGGATGCGCATCGCGGCAAAAGCGCCACGTAATTACGGGGCATTTCTGGCTTTTGGTATCACATGCAGCCTGGTTTTCCAGGCCATGATCAATATGGCTGTGGCTGTGAAACTGGCACCAGTAACCGGACAAACTTTACCCCTAATCAGCATGGGAGGATCGTCCATCTGGTTCACGAGCATCGGCATCGGAATCATATTAAGTGTAAGCCGCGACATAGAAGATAACGCAGAAGAAGAAGAAGAACCTGAAGGCATTAAAGAACCAGCAAATGAAGCCTGATCTGAAATTTATCATCAGCGGAGGAGGCACCGGGGGACATATCTTCCCGGCCATAGCCATTGCGGATGCACTGAAAAGGAAGTTGCCGCAGGCACATATCCTCTTTGTTGGTGCCAAAGGCAGGATGGAGATGGAAAAAGTTCCGGCAGCTGGATACCAGATTACAGGTTTGTGGATCAGTGGGTTGCAGCGGCGCCTTACAACGCAAAACCTTTTATTCCCGATTAAGGTGATCTCTGCCTACATTAAGGCCAGAAGCATTATCCACATATTCAGGCCTGATGCGGTTATCGGCGTTGGCGGTTATGCCAGCGGACCAACGCTCCGGGCCGCCATTTCGATGAAAATACCCACCATCATCCAGGAGCAAAATTCGTACCCCGGGATCACAAATAAAATACTGGCTTCAGGCGTTAAAAAGATTTGTGTGGCATATGAAGGCATGGACAAATATTTTCCCGCAGCGCGCACTGTCATTACAGGAAACCCTGTAAGAAGCGACATCTCTGATCTTAAAAGCAAACGGACCAAAGCGCTTCAGTTTTTTGGCCTGCAGCCTGAGATGCCAACCTTACTTGTCATAGGTGGAAGCCTTGGCGCAAGAACGATCAATGAAAGCATGCTGAACAGCCTGAGCATGCTTACCGCTGGCGGTCTGCAGGTAATCTGGCAAACCGGGAATGCTTTCGCAGGAATAGCAGCCCGGGCATTGGAAAACAATGCACACCCGACAGTCCTTACTTTTGCCTTTATCACGCGCATGGACATGGCTTATGCGGCTGCCGACATGATCGTTTCAAGAGCTGGTGCAATCGCCATATCGGAGCTATGCCTCGTGGGAAAACCGGCTATCCTTGTCCCTTCACCCAATGTAGCGGAAGATCATCAGACCAAAAACGCAATGGCCCTGGTAGAAAAGAACGCAGCATTGCTTGTTCGCGATAATGTGGCAATCGCAGAACTTGGAAAACAGATCATAACACTTGCAAACGATACGCTTTTAAAACAGCAATTGTCGGCAAATATCATCCAGCTGGCTTTTCCTGATGCAGCGGACCGCATCGCAGATGAAATCATCGGATGTTTAAAACCCATTCACCAGAAAAGCAAATAACTGCATATCCAACATGAACCTGTCATCCATCCATAAAATATACTTTTTAGGCATCGGCGGAATCGGCATGAGCGCCCTGGCCAGGTATTTTAGGTTGAAAGGTGCCGAAGTTCATGGTTACGACAAAACACCAACCAGTCTAACCAGCCAGCTGCAGACCGAAGGCATGAAGATTCATTTTTCGGCAGATGTCAGCATGATCCCGGCAGATATTGACCTGGTGGTGTATACGCCTGCAGTGCCGGTGCAACATGCAGAATTCAGGTACTTTGAAAAGATGGGAACGCCCTGTCTAAAAAGGGCGGAAGTGCTTGGCCTCATCAGTTCTGCCTATCGCACCATTGCCATAGCGGGCACACATGGTAAGACAACCATCACAACCATGGCTACGCATTTACTCACACAATCGGAAGTTGGCTGCAGTGCATTCCTTGGCGGAATATCCAAAAATTACGGAAGCAACCTGCTCTATAACGATAACAGCCCATTTCTTGTCGTAGAAGCTGACGAGTTTGACCGTTCGTTCCTTCAGCTTCACCCGCAAACGGCTGTCATTACTTCCATGGATGCCGACCACCTGGATATTTACGGAAGTGCCGAAAAACTCAGGGAATCCTTCCTGCAGTTTGCTTCACAGGTCGTCACAGGAGGCTCGCTGATCATTCATCACAGCCTGAAATCAGCCTTCGACTTTTCGGATCCGTCACATAACATCATCACTTACGGCATCGAATGTGAAGCCGGCTATTTTGCGCAAAACCTGCGTCTTATCGGGGAGCATTATACTTTCGATCTGCACCATCCATCAGGGATCATCTATGATATTACCTTAGGTTTCCAGGGATATTACAACGTTGAGAATGCTGTGGCAGCCATTGCGGCAGCATTGCTGAGCGGTGTCAACCCGGAAGCCATAAGGCTCAGCCTTCCCGGATTTCAGGGGGTGAGGCGCCGCTTCGACATTCGCATCAACGAGCCCTGGCTCGCTTACATCGACGATTATGCACATCATCCGGCAGAATTAAAGGCCTGCATTTCATCAGCGCGGCGGATGTTCACAGGCAGGCGTCTTACGGGCATCTTCCAGCCACATCTTTACAGCCGTACACGCGATTTTGCTGACGATTTCGCACTGAGCCTGGGAATGCTCGATGAGGTCATATTATTGGATATCTATCCGGCCCGCGAACTTCCGATAGCAGGAATAACTTCTGCCTGGTTACTCGATAAGATAAAACTGAAGGATAAATTCCTGTTACCTGCAGCATCCGTGCCGGAATGGCTGCGGCAACACCGTCCGGATGTGCTGCTTACAATGGGCGCCGGCGATATCGACCTGCTGGTAAGCCCTATTGAGCAAATGTTTTCACCCCTAAATCCCGAAAATCATGCTTAAGAAAGTGCTGCTTGCGGTATCCTGGACTGCACTCCTTACAGGTGTGGTTTTTCTGCTGAGTTTTTCGGCTGCAAAGCAGGACGACGCGCCATGCACAGGCTTCGATATCATCATTGACTACCAGGGTAGCGACCACCTGATAACGCCCGGAATGATCAGGTCAACGATAAACGACCATTGCGGAAAACCGCTGAAGCAAACGTTGTCCGATATTAGCATTGAAAATGTCGCCAGGCATATCAGGGCTATTCCATGCCTGGAAAAAGCTGATGTATTCCTCACCATTGAAGGTCGACTGGTTGCGCGCGTGGTGCAGCGCAAACCGCTAATGCTTGTCATAAACCGTCTTGGCCAGCAATATTATGCTGATGCCAAAGGTGCATTGATGCCTGCCCGATTCGATTACCCCGCGCGTGTGATTATCGTCAATGGCAATATTACTTTTCCCTACTCAAATAAAGTCAGGTTGACGAATGTAAAAGCTCAGAAGGCTGATCTGCTTGAGAGCCATCAGAATCTTTACAGGGCTTTTCATATTGTGCAGCAGGTGATGGCCGATTCCTTCCTCACAGCGCAGGTAAGTCAGATATATATTAACAGTGCCAATGAGATTGAATTATCACCTGCTTTTGGCAATCATGTCATCATGTTTGGCGACACCTTGCGTACGGCCGAAAAACTTGAGAAATTAAAAGCTTTTTATATCCAGGGCATTCCCAGGGCCGGCTGGGATACCTACCGGATCATAAACCTTAAATACAAAGATCAGATCATTTGCACAAGATAATAAATCATGAGCAACCCGGAAAAGGGTGATCCCATGTGACCAATAATCTTAAAATTTAATACACATGAAAAATAATGAAATCGTTGTAGGACTTGATATCGGGACAACCAAGATTGCCGTTATTGTAGGTAAACGCAATGAATTGGGCAAGATCGAGATACTTGGATCCGGCAAAACTGAATCCATTGGTGTGAAACGCGGCGTTGTATCTAACATAGAGAATACTGTGCATTCCATCCAGGTTGCCGTGCAGGAAGCCACACAGCGTTCAAATGTCAAGATTGCTAGTGTTCATGTAGGGATTGCGGGCCTGCATATCAAAAGCATACAGCATAAAGGCAATATCATCCGCAATGTCAGCGATGATGAGATCACCCAGGAGGACATCGAGAAACTGACTGAAAATATGTTTAAGATAGCGATGAATCCGGGAGAAGAGATTATTGATGTAATTCCCCAGGAATATTCGGTAGATGGGGAAACCGGCATCAAGGAGCCGAAAGGGATGCCCGGTCATAAACTGGAAGCTGATTTTCACATCATCCTTGGACAAACTGTTGCGGCCAAGAATATTTATAAGTGCGTGATGAAAGCAGGCCTCCAGGTAGAATCATTGCTGCTGGAACCATTGGCATCATCGGAAGCCGTGCTCAGCGAGGAAGAAAAAGAAGCCGGTGTGGTATTGGTCGATATAGGCGGCGGAACCACTGATATTGCCATCTTTAAGGATGGTATTGTGCGACACACTGCCGTCATCCCCTTTGGAGGCGAAATTATAACGGAGGATGTAAAGGAAGGCTGCAATATCGTTAAGAAACATGCAGAGGAACTTAAGGTTAAATTTGGTTCAGCACTTGCAAGTGAAAACCGCGACACTGAAGTAGTAGCCATTCCCGGTCTGAGAGGCCGGCCACCAAAGGAAATAACCCTCAAGAATCTTTCCAGCATTATACAGGCACGCATGGAAGAAATCATTGAGAATATCTATTTCGAAATTCAAAAGTCGGGGCTGGAGAAAAAACTGATTGCCGGTATTGTGCTCACCGGCGGCGGCGCTCAGCTTAAGCACATTGTCCAGCTTACCATGTTTAAGACAGGGATGGATACGCGCATCGGATATCCGAATGAACACCTGGCCAAGGATGTTCCGGCCGAAATGGCAAGCCCTATGTATGCCACCGGTATCGGACTGGTGATAATCGGGCTGGGCAAGATTGAGAAAATGCATGAAAAGGATCACAAACCAGATCCGGCAGCAGAACCAGAAAAACCTGTTATTAAAAAGAAAGAAAGTTTCCAGCCCAAGATTTCCTTCTTCGATAAGATCAAGAAATTGCTGGATACAGACGATATTGATTAGTTAATAATTAACAACGTAATTGTTAACAAAATCCGCATTGGAATTGAATCATTACAATAATAATCGCTTAATTTAGGAGGCTAAAAATATGTCCGATATGCTCAAGTTCGAACTCCCAAAAAATCAATCTTCTATCATCAAAGTCATTGGCGTAGGAGGCGGAGGCAGCAATGCCGTAAACCATATGTACCAGCAAGGAATCAAAGGAGTTGATTTTATTGTGTGCAACACAGATGCGCAGGCGCTCGACAAAAGCCCTGTTCCAAATAAGATTCAACTTGGCCTTAAAGGCCTTGGTGCCGGCTCAGTTCCTTCTGTAGGGAAAGAATCAGCTGAAGAGAAAATAGACGAAATCAGGAAAATTCTCGAAGTAAATACTTCCATGGTGTTCATAACTGCAGGAATGGGCGGAGGCACCGGCACCGGGGCAGCTCCTGTTATTGCCAGTGTAGCCAAAGATCTGGGAATTCTAACCGTTGGTATTGTTACCATTCCTTTCCTGTTTGAAGGTCGCAAACGTGCCCAGCAAGCCCAGGATGGAATTAACGAATTAAAAAAATATGTAGATACTCTGCTGATCATTTGCAATGATAAGTTGCGTGAACTCGAAGGCGATCTCAAAATTTCAGCCGCTTTCAGCATGGCTGATGACATTTTGACTACTGCAGCCAAGGGAATCGCCGAAATCATCACGGTACCCGGCTATATCAATGTTGATTTTGAAGATGTACGCACCGTGATGAAAAACAGCGGTAAAGCCATCATGGGCACTGGTGTTGCCGAAGGCGAAAACAGGGCGCTGGAAGCAGTAAGGCGTGCCATGCGCTCACCCTTGCTCGATGATAACAACATCAGCGGAGCAGAAAATATTTTGCTTTACATCATGAGTGGTGACGAAGAAATTTCACTCGATGAAGTAATGGAAATTACTGATTTTATTCAAAATGAGGCTGGCTCAACCGCCGAAATCATATGGGGTAACGGATCCGACGAAACACTCGGGTCTAAGATTGCCATTACTGTTGTTGCTACAGGATTTGATTCGGCAAAAAGTAAGTTGAAAGCTGTGGATGACAGGAACAAGATTGTTCACACCCTGCACAATGAGCAATTACCACCTGTTCAGGAACCTGAGGCCAAAAAAGAACCCATTGCGGAACTGACTGAAATCAAGTTTATCGACCGGGAAGCCTGCAATGAAGAAAATGAACAACAGGCGCTGCCCATGTCACAGGAAACTACTCCTGAAGCATCACATGCACCTTCACTCAGTTTCGAATTCGAGATTTCCCCGTCGTCGTATGAAAACTACGGTACCGATCCTTCGGTCCCTGGCATGTATACTACCATTTCGCGTGTAGAGGAAACCCAGGCCATCAATATACCGAGTCCTTATGCCCGCAAACCGGATGTAAAATCACCGGATACAGGTAATCCTGAAAGATCATTGTCCAGCCAGGACGAGCGGGTGAAGAGACTCAGGGAATTCAGTGAAATGGTGCATACCCCGGAAGGACTTCAGCATCTTGAGAAACAACCTGCATACCTGCGTCGCAATGTTGAATTGAGCGATACCCTGCCTTCATCAGACTCTGAAGTTTCGCGGTATACCCTTACCAAGGATGACAAAGACAATGTGGAAGTGCGTCAGAACAACTCATTTCTGCATGATAATGTAGATTAACTCATTTGAAGCTGCTTAACATGGAACTCGAAAAATTGATCAATGACGACCTGAAACAGGCGATGCTTGCCAGGGATAAAGGAAAGCTGGATGCGCTGAGGGCTATCAAAGCTGCCTTGTTGCTTGAAAAAACCGGGAAGGATGTAACAAGCCTGGAGATCCCTGATGAAGTGGAGGTTCAGCTTTTACATAAACTGATCAAACAGCGTAAAGCAGCAGTCGAAATATACACTGCCCAAAACAGGCAGGATCTTGCCGATGTGGAACTCTTTCAGATCTCGATTATTGAAAAGTATCTGCCTCAGCAGATATCTGAGAATGAAGTGCGTGGTGTTATAAAAGGTATAATTACTTCACTGGGGGCTGCAACAATTAAAGATATGGGAAAAGTAATGGCGGCAGCTTCGAAAACGCTGGCCGGGAAAGCTGAAAACAAGACTATTTCAGCAATAATCAAGGAACTGCTTAGCTCGTAAAACTCGTAAATGAGCCAAGGATGACACGAACTGGTTAACAAAAAAAAATTCCGCCTTAAAAAGCGGAATTTTTTTTTGTTTGTAAGTAGGAATTTGCCTTCGATTATGCACCTAACATCAGTCGTTTAAAAGCAACTACTTTCAGCGCCTTATCAGCTTTGGCAAGATATTCACCAACAGTAACACTGCTATCGCGGATGAATTCCTGGTTAAGAAGTGTATTCTCCTTATAGAATTTGTTGAGTTTACCCATTGCAATTTTTTCGAGCATCTCTTCAGGTTTGCCTTCTTCGCGTGCCTGCTCCTTACCAACTTCAATCTCGCGTTCGATTGTCTCTTTCGAAACATCTCCCTTATCAACAGCAATTGGACTCATAGCTGCAATCTGCATGGTTATTTCGTGCCCGATCTGATCCAGACCAGCAACATTAGAACCACTGAATCCAAGGAGCGTACCTAAACGATTTCCCTGGTGATTGTATGCATAAACCTTTTCGGTCTCAATAAATTCGTAGTGAGAGAGTTCCATTTTTTCGCCGGTTTTACCAATCAGATCGGTAACGCCTTCTGCCACGGTGCGGCCATTGATCTGGAGCCCTGACAATTCTTCTATTGAACGCGGTTTAGCTTTAAGTGCCAGTGCAACTACGTTTTGTGCAAAATCAATAAACTCTTGATTTTTAGCTACAAAATCGGTTTCACAATTGAGCATGAAAAGTATCCCAAATGTCTTGTCATCAGTGGTACGTGCCAGCACAATACCTTCATTGGCATTTTTTTCGGCACGTTTCAATGCAAGTTTCTGTCCTTTTTTACGCAAGATATCAATAGCATGTTCAAAATCTCCGTCTGCTTCAACGAGAGCTTTTTTACAATCCATCATTCCGGCGCCTGTTTGTTGCCTGAGTTTGTTTACCTCAGCAGCAGTAATATTTGCCATAATTCTGTAAAGTATTTATTGTTATTTTTTTGGACCTGGTTTACGGGGTGCAGGCTTTTTGGCCACAACCTTACGCGGACGTTTGGAACGCTCATCACCACCTTCTTCACTCTTGAGTTTGCCGATGATTACCTTACCATCTTTACCAACGGTTGGTACAACATCTTCTTCTTCTTCAAAGTCAGTAGCTTCAAGAACTCCTGTGATCAGGTTGCCATCTTCGTCGCGATCCTCATCTGTGGTACGTTTGTCGCGGTCGAGTTTGCGTTCGTTCAGACCTTCTTCAATAGCTTCTACGATTCTGGTAATAATGATGGCAATTGATTTTGATGCATCATCATTTGCAGGTATTGCAAAATCAACCAGGTTAGGATCCGAATTTGTATCAACGATAGCAAAGGTGGGAATATTGAGTTTGCGGGCTTCAGCCACTGCAATGTGTTCTTTCAGGATATCAACAATGAAAATAGCTGCTGGAAGGCGGCTCAGGTCGGAAATACTACCCAGGTTCTTCTCAAGTTTAGCTCTTTCGCGTGTAATCTGAAGGCGTTCTCTTTTCGATATATTGGTAAAACTGGGACCAGTCATCAATTTATCGATGGACGACATTTTCTTAACAGCTTTACGAATGGTTGTAAAGTTGGTCAGCATGCCACCAGGCCAGCGTTCAGTTACATAAGGCATTCCAACTGGTTTCACCAGCTCGGCCACTAATTCTTTAGCTTGTTTTTTTGTTGCTACAAAAAGGATTTTTTTACCCGATTTGGCTATTTGTTTCACTGCCGAAGCAGCTTCATCGATCTTGGCAATGGTTTTGTAAAGGTCGATGATATGAATACCATTGCGCTCCATAAAAATATAGGGAGCCATGTTAGGATTCCATTTTCTCCTGAGGTGGCCGAAATGAACGCCGGCATTCAGTAATTCGTCAAAATTTGTACGTGCCATGTTATGCTTTCTTTTATTAGTTTACATTCTGTTAAAACCAATTGCCAAGTAGTCCCACCCAAAAGCAGAAGTCTTGGCAATTTAGATACTAAACTACCTTCACGGTATAGTTTAACGCTTGCTGAACTGGAAGCGCTTGCGGGCTTTCTTCTGACCTGGTTTTTTGCGTTCAACCATTCTGGGATCTCTTCTCATGAGACCTTTTGCTTTGAGTGGCGGACGAAACTCAGGATTGATTTCTACCAGACAACGCGAGATAGCCAGACGCAAAGCTTCTGCCTGTCCGGTGATACCACCGCCGGCAAGGTTTACCTTGATGTCGTAAATCTCGAGTGAATTTGTAATTTCCAGCGGCTGGCGCACAACATATTGCAGGATTCCGGTTGGAAAATATTCCTTGTAATCCCTTCCATTCACGAGGATGGTTCCGTTACCGTCTTTCAAATAGATACGGGCAACAGCGGTTTTTCTCCTGCCAAGAGCATTCAATACTTCCATGTTTATTTTATTGATGATAGATTAATGACTTTAGGTTGCTGTGCTTCGTGTGCATGTTCTGCACCGGTGAAAACTTTCAGGTTCCTGAAGAGTTCTGCACCTAAACGATTTTTAGGTAACATGCCGCGAACTGCTTCTTCAATGACAGCATTCGGACGATGTGCAAGCATTTCTTTAGGAGTGGCAAAGCGCTGACCTCCGGGATAACCCGTATGCCTGACATATACTTTGTCAGTCATCTTTTTGCCGGTAAGCCTTATTTTGCCGGCATTGATTACAATCACATTGTCACCACAATCCAAATGCGGGGTGTAATTGGTTTTTAGTTTGCCTCTCAGTATTCTGGCAACCTTTGTTGCCAACCTGCCCAAAATTTCGTTTTCGGCGTCTACAAGAACCCATTCTTTGTGAATGGTTTCCTTCGTTGGCGTTAATGTCCTATAACTTAATGTATTCATCGCGTTGATATATATCAGTATTCCTGTTAGCTCTTCTCCCCTATAAAAAGGGGTGCAAAGGTAAAATTATATTTGAATTTCAACAAAATTACAAACAATAAATTGTTGATAATCGGGAAGAAAGTATTCAGTGCTCCTTGAGGGCGGCAAAATTAATGCTTTTTGAAGGATTTATTGGAAAATATTTTTAACCGTTTCAACATTTCAATCACTTTATGCGGTCACAGGCCATTCAGGTATAGCACAATCCTGCCCGGCACGAAGGTTTCAGGGGAATTGGCTGTGCAAAAGTTATTCAACTGACCTGCCGATTTATGCCTCAGGAATACGCAAGCCTTAGTATCTTTGTAAGAGAAGAAATACCTGCAAAACTTATGAAGCCCGCCATCAAAACGATCCTGATTATACTCTTTGCCCTTGCTATGGGCTACATGGAATCAGCCGTAGTTGTTTACCTCAGGGCACTGTATTACCCCCGGGGGTTTGCTTTTCCTTTGAAAGAAATGGCAGCGCAACTCGTTATGACGGAGCTTTTCCGTGAGGCGGCAACCCTGATCATGCTGGTGATCATCGGTTCAATTGCTGCAAAGGAGCGGTTGCACCGTTTTGCCTGGTTTCTCGTTGCATTCGGCACCTGGGACATCGCCTATTACCTCTTCCTGAAGCTGCTGATCGGCTGGCCCGGATCGCTGCTGACGGATGATATCCTCTTCCTGCTGCCAACCCTTTGGACCGGACCGGTTGCAGCTCCCGTGATTAATTCGGTTACCATGATCCTTTTAGCAACAGTCATACTTTCGCGGCGGAAAGGTTCCTCACCTGTATACAGGCTTGCTGGCCGTGAATGGATCCTGCTGATTACGGGGGCATTCATTGTCCTGATTACCTATATGAAAGATTTTGTCGGGTATGTGATTGCGTATAAGCATTCCCCGGCGGGGGCAGAACTCGGATGGAACGAGCTCATGATCACCCTTCCGGCACATTTTGTTCCGCATGGTTTCGACTGGCTGTTATTCTGTCTTGGCGTTTCTTTAAATCTTTTGGCGATCCTGCTGCTAATTAATCGCACAGCTCAGGTAAAATCAGGCCCACCGCTCAAATAGCCGGCATTGATCAAGTTTCATCCCACATGCAGTTGAATTGTCCTGGGCAATGTTGATTCACATTGTTTACATTTGTTGTCCTGAAGGATTTAAAATAAGGCATTATGTCGATCACAGTATCGGAAATAACGAAAATTTACGGCACCCAGACAGTACTGAACAAGGTTAGTTTCCAGATTGCGAAGGGCGAGATCGTAGGGTTACTTGGCCCGAACGGCGCGGGAAAATCCACGCTGATGAAGATCATTACCTGTTTTATTCCGCCAACTTCAGGTGAAGCAAGTGTCGGGGGATTTGATGTGACTGAGCACTCCATGGATGTGAGGCGGCATATCGGCTACCTGCCTGAAAACAACCCGCTGTATCCTGATATGTATGTAAAAGAATACCTGGGCTTTATTGCGGATATTCATAAGTTGGGGAAAACGCGTACAAAACGCATCGCCGATATGATCAGTCTTACGGGACTTGGTCCCGAACAGAATAAGCTCATTGGCACGCTCTCCAAAGGTTACCGCCAGCGTGTGGGATTGGCCCAGGCACTCATTCATAATCCCGATGTACTCATCCTTGACGAACCTACATCCGGACTGGACCCTAACCAGCTGCTTGAAATACGACATCTCATCAAAGACATTGGCAAGGAAAAGACCGTCATGCTTTCAACCCATATCATGCAGGAGGTTGAAGCCATATGCGACCGGGCCATTATCATACACCTGGGAAATATTGTGGCCGACGATTCCACTGCACATCTTTCCCGGCTTCAAGCAGGCACCATCATTACTGCAGAATTCGACAGGCAGGTTGAAATTGCTGCACTGCAGCTGATCAAAGGTGTCAGCCTGGTTGTAAATGCAAAAGGGAATGTGTGGCATCTCCATGCCAAAGGGGCTGAGGATATCCGCCCCAACATTTTCAACTTTGCGGTAGAAAACGGATTCACCGTGCTTTCCCTTCACCGTGAAGAACAAAAACTGGAAGAGGTATTTCAGCAGTTGACAAAAATATAACCGCGCTTTCTTTCCATGTTACAATTAATGTGTACTTTTGCCGTGATAATTACGTGGAAAAATTTGATTGATTGCAACCACGGGAAAAAAATGCTAAAGCAATACTTTTACTTTTGCCCTTCCCCCTCAATCATTTGCTTTCCTATTCTTTAAGTTTTCACTATTTAAACTCATCTTATGGGATATTTATTTACGTCGGAATCGGTGTCAGAAGGACACCCCGACAAAGTTGCCGATCAGATTTCTGATGCATTACTGGATGAATTTTTGCGCTGGGACCCCGAATCAAAAGTGGCATGCGAAACCCTTGTCACCACCGGGCTCACCGTTTGCAGCGGGGAAGTACTTACAACCGGTTATGTCGATATTCAAACGGTCGTGCGAAAAACAATCGAACGCATTGGGTACACCAAGGCTGAATACCGTTTCGACAATAATTCCTGCGGCGTTATTTCCACTATTCACGAGCAATCCAACGACATCAACCAGGGCGTTGTAAGAGACAAGCCTGAAGACCAGGGCGCCGGCGACCAGGGTATGATGTTTGGCTATGCCAGCCGCGAGATGGATAACCTGATGCCAGTGGCCATTGAGCTTGCACACATATTTCTGCAGGAACTGGCCGTCATCAGGCGTGAAGGAAAGAAAATGAAATACCTCCGCCCCGATGCCAAATCACAGGTCACCATCGAATACGACGAAGCTAACCGCCCGCTGCGTGTTGATACGATCGTGATATCTACCCAGCATGATGAATTTATTATGCCTGCCAATAAATCCAAAGAAGCATCCGGTAAGGCAGAAAAGGAAATGCAGGACAGAATCACCAACGATATCCGCACTGTATTGATCCCAAGGGTAAAAAAAGACCTGCCTGCCCGGATAAAAAAACTCTTCAAAGATGATTATACATTACATGTGAATCCAACCGGCAAGTTCGTGATCGGAGGACCTCATGGTGATACCGGCCTCACCGGACGCAAAATCATTGTGGATACCTATGGTGGAAAAGGCGCTCACGGAGGCGGTGCATTCTCAGGCAAAGATTCTTCCAAGGTAGATCGTTCTGCTGCTTATGCTGCGCGGCATATTGCCAAGAACCTAGTTTCTGCGGGGATTGCCGACGAAGTGCTGGTCCAGGTGGCTTATGCCATTGGTATTGCTGAGCCCGTTGGCTTATACATCAATACGAACCGTTCGGTGAAGGTGAAAGATGCCAGTGGCAAGAAAATCTCTGACAGCGAAATTGCACAGAAAGTTGCCAAAATATTTGATTTGCGTCCTTATGCCATTGTGAAACGCTTCGGACTGAAAAATCCTATCTTCGAACGTACCGCATCTTATGGTCATTTTGGCCGTGATTACTATACAGAAGATGTTGAAGTATATTTCCAGAATGGCACTACCCGCGTAGAAAAAATAAACGGTCAGGATCATTATTTCAAGGCTGTGGAATTCTTTGCCTGGGAGAAACTGGATTACGTTGGTAAAATAAAAAAAGAATTTGGACTGGAATAGCCCAAGTTCATAGTTGTTAACAAAAAAGGCTGCATTTTCATGCAGCTTTTTTTGTTTGGACATTCCAGATGTGGATTAATGCCTGACCATCAGTTTCCGGGTGAGTTCGACCCTGTTGTTCAGCAAAACCGAATAGAAATAAAGGCCATCCTTCAGGTCAAATGTGTTGATCACAATTTTGCCTGCCGACTTTTCAAGATTTACTTCACGCACAAGATTCCCGGTTAAATTGCGTAACAACAGTTTGCCATTGGCACCGTCAGGGATCATGTATTCAAGCGTGGTCGATGTTGATGCAGGATTCGGATAAGCCGGCGAAATATCAACCGATTTATATTCACTGCCCTGACGCAAAATGCTGAAATGATTATTGTCGCTTACCTGCAGGTTTGCACTCAAAACAGTATCAACAGATTCTCCGGGAATACCAGCATGGTAACCAATGCTGCTGCTTCCTGACTGGTGATGATAGATCCTTGCCATGCGCTCATTTTGATTTTGTGCTAATACCCAGGTAGATACCAGGGCAAAAAGGAGCAATAAAAGGAGTATGGATTTTTTCATTTGATTTGAATTTATATGAAAGTAACCGCAAAAATCATGCTGAATTGATAAAATTTAATGTTTTTAACAGCTAAACCAGATCAAATCAGCATGTAGCATTTTTCAATATTCATTCATTTTTAGGCAGGATGATGCGGCGTTACTTTTCATGATCAAAAAAGATTATCCAGCAGCTGATCGTCAACCAGGTTAGGCAGTGTAACTTTGAGATCAGGATTTGCAGTCATGGCGCGTTTGATGGCAAAAATAGCCTCTTTATTACGGGCCCAGCTCCGCCGGGCAATGCCATTGTTCACGTCCCAATGGAGCATTGATTTTATGCGTCTTCCGGCATCTGCAGACCCATCGAGCAGCATTCCGAAACCTCCGTTAATGACTTCCCCCCAGCCAACACCACCGCCGTTATGCAGCGACACCCAGGTAGCACCGCGGAAGGAATCGCCAATAACATTCTGCACCGCCATATCGGCCGTAAACTGCGATCCATCGTATATATTGGAAGTTTCCCTGTATGGCGAATCCGTACCAGAAACATCATGGTGATCACGACCCAGAACAATTGGGGCAGAAATTACCCCTTTTGAGATAGCCTGGTTAAAAGCTTCCGCAATTCTGGTACGTCCTTCACAGTCAGCATACAGAATACGGGCCTGAGATCCAACCACCAGTTTGTTTTGTTTGGCTTCACGGATCCAACGAATATTATCCTGCATCTGCACCGAAATTTCCTTTGGAGAAGTTGCCGACATTTCTTCCAGCACTTTCATGGCAAGTTCGTCGGTCAGATCCAGGTCGGCAGGATCACCGGAGGTACATACCCAGCGAAAAGGTCCGAATCCATAATCGAAACACATCGGACCCATAATGTCCTGAACATAGGAAGGGTACCTGAACAATCCATCAGCCAGGAAGATATCAGCTCCTGCCCTGCCGGCTTCGAGCAGAAAAGCATTTCCATAGTCGAAGAAATACATTCCCCTTGACGTAAGTTTGTTGATGGCGGAGACTTGCCGGCAAAGCGATTCATGGACTTTTTCGCGGAATTTCTCCGGTTCGTTCACCATCATTTCTTTTGCGGCGTCGAAAGTCACACCTGCCGGATAATACCCTCCTGCCCACGGATTATGTAAAGAAGTTTGATCGGAACCCAGTTCAACAGGAAAATTTTCAAGGGCCAGCCTTTCCCATAAATCAACAATATTTCCCTGGTAGGCAATCGAAACAGTTTCTTTGCGTTGCTTTGCTTTTCCGATGCGCTCAATGAGCTCATCGAGGCTTGTGAAGACTTCGTCAACCCAGCCCTGTGAATGACGCATATGAACCGCCTTGGGATTAATTTCGGCAATAACCCCAATGGCTCCGGCAATAACAGCAGCTTTTGGCTGAGCCCCCGACATCCCGCCTAAACCCGACGTAACAAAGAGTTTTCCCGCAAGGCCCTCGCCATGTTGTTCTATCTTGCGGCCTGCATTTAACACCGTAATGGTTGTACCATGAACGATGCCCTGGGGGCCAATATACATATACGATCCGGCAGTCATCTGGCCATACTGTGACACACCAAGGGCGTTGAAACGCTCCCAGTCGTCGGGCCGGGAATAATTGGGAACTACCATGCCATTGGTGACCACTACACGCGGGGCTTCCTTGTGCGACGGAAATAATCCCATAGGATGGCCCGAATACATCGCAAGCGTTTGTTCTTCGGTGATTTCGGAGAGATAGCGCATGGTAAGCAGGTACTGGGCCCAGTTCTGAAAAACAGCGCCATTTCCGCCATAGGTAATGAGTTCATGCGGATGTTGTGCAACAGCAGGATCGAGATTATTCTGGATCATGAGCATGATAGCAGCTCCCTGCTGGCAATGAGCAGGGTAGTCGCCGATAGGACGGGCGTACATGGCATAGTGCGGACGGAACCGGTACATATAGATGCGGCCGTAAACCTTCAGCTCCTTTGCGAATTCGGGGGCCAGCGTAGCATGATGTCGTTCATCAAAATACCGGAGCGCATTGCGCAAGGCAAGCTTTTTTTCGGCAGGAGAAAGCATATCCTTGCGCACCGGGGCGTGATTCACCTCCTGATCATAATCCTGTGGTGCAGGAAGTATATCCAGTATGCCTTGCATAATTGAATTTCGAAAATCTGTTGAAGTCATGTGACTGAATATTTAATGCTGAAAGAGCTACAAAATTAATTCGTTTGTACTGTTATTAGCCTCCGTTGGGAAAATTTGGGAATATTCCTGTTAAAAGGGAATATTTACGGAAAATTTCAGGGCAATGTTGTCACTAAACGCCGGAAAAGCATACGGTCCCAGGCGATAAAACGCACCAAATCCAAGATTATATACCTTAAGGTTCAGGAGATTATTAACCAACAATCCTGACTCGAAATAGCCCCTGGTAAGCGTGCGGATATCGATATAACGGTGTTTTTCGGGCTGGCTGAGATCGCCAAAACCGGCGCTTGCACACCAGGCTATTTCAGGATTAAAATGCCTGGAACGGGGTAGTACTTTCCCGAAATTCTGGGTGAAGTAAAGTGAGGCATACCGGTCGGATACGAACTCATTCTGACGCATGGTCGCAAAACTCTGTGGTGCATAAATGGTAAACCTGCCATAACCACCCCTGCCGGAGAAAAGGTTACAATAGGGCAGATCGCCTGATGCAATACCAGCCTGCAGGACCAGGGAGGTGCTGCCAAGATTTTCAGTTTGAAACGTTTGCTCAACCTGCAGATCATAACGTTCAAAGGAATACTGGCCGTCAAACCAACCAGCAATACCGCGCGTGATCTGCATTTTCACTACAGGATAAGCTGCTGCCAAAGGCTTTGCGGACCCCGGCTCCCTGGCCAATCCCTCCCCGAATGCATACCGGAGGTTAATCGATAAGCCCGAGAAATGAAATTGGTTATCCAGGACAGTTATACTGTTTTGCTGGCCGATAACATAGGCATAATCGTATGTGGGTGTCTTGACCGATTGAAATAACGATATACCGGCACGAAGATATCTGAGCGGTCTGGCAGAGACCGTAACCTGGCGTAAATCCATGAGGTCCATCCGGCGCACCAGCAGTTTGTAGAAGCCTGAAGCATCTAAAAGCCGTTTTACTTCCCCATAATCGGGCAAGCCTCCGCTTTCTGTGAAATCATGAGACAGTTCCAGCTTCAGTCGTGTATCGCTTTGACGGTCAATCAGCAATATACCATCAACTCCGTAGGCTGCCGATTTGGAGCCGAAACCATACCCCCAGTATCCACCGACGCTGAACAACTTTGAGAGCCGGTCGCCGGTATGCAAACCTAATCCCAGGTATAATCCCTGGTAGCGGTTGTAATGAAAAATCCTGTTGATATCCACTTTAAATACCCACAATGCGGGGCGGCCATCGATAATAGCCTGATTGGTCTGATCAAACCTTGCGGATCTTTTCGCAATGCGGATGCTGTCGTCCAGTTGAACGGCCCTGCGCATTATATTAGTCAGGCTGTCGATATGGGTCGTGTCAGGAACAATAACCTGTTCCCGCTTCACAATTGGTTGGGCTGCCAGCAGGAAGCCACTCAGCACAAACCCTGCCAATAAAATGTACTTATGCCATAAATGGTTGTTGTTTTGATTCATAAAGATTCTTTGACTTTCTCTATCATTTAACCTTTTTTGGTTAATGCCTGTTGCCTGAATAAAGTGCCTAGGGTGCCTAAAGTGCCTGGAGTGCCTAGAGTTGTTTTTAAATATCGCGATATTGATGTTAATGTCCCCGTTTTTAAATATCGGACATATTGCCTCTTCCCTAACGTATTTTGCCTTTTGCTATTTGCTATTTGCTATTTGACTTTTTGTCACTTTCTCCTTTCTCCTTTCTCCTTTCCGACAGTTGTGCAAATATATTGCAATTACAGCATTGCTACATACTTTTCCCTCAAGACAAAAATAGTCTTGTGAAAATTATTTATCTTTATGACAGCCATATCCTGATCCCTATGCACGAGGAACTGCTTGATTATTTTCAAAAACAGCATCATCACCTTGAGCATTACCTTGCACTTTGTTTCGAGGCCCCCAATGCCGAAGTAGTTCATCAGTTGAGGGTGAGCATCAAGCGTATCCGTGCCATTCTGCTATTTACAAAACAGTTGTCGGAAAACAGGAATTTCGATGCAGCCGCGCATTATAAACCATTGCGCAAATTGTTCAGGACGGCGGGCAGGATCCGCGATGTTCAGGTTCAACAGCAACTGGTTGCTCAATGTGCAAGCACCTTAAATACACCGTTTGATGTTTACCTGGTGTACCTAAAGGGTCTGGAGAAAAATTCAATTTCACGGTTCTTCAGGGATATTGAAAAAGGAAAAACGCCGCATAATCTTGCTTCCATTCAGCATATCATTAAAAATACGATTTCCTCCTTTGATAAAGAGGATATCAAAACACGTGCATTTGAATTGCTTGTGAACCAATCTACTGCATTACGTGCAAAGCTGGCTGCCGAACCCGATAATGAACAGCTTCATCAAATGCGAACGATGCTCAAACAAATGCATTATATCATGGCTGTAATCAGGAAAAACGATCCACAGGCAGCTGCCTTCCCCATTTCACTGGCATCTATTGCTTCGGCAGAAGTGTTGCTTGGCAACTGGCATGATAGAATTATAGGGCTTGGATTACTGAGCGATTTCAGGAAGAAAAAGCGGAAAGCTCATGAACCGGAGACAGAGAACTATAATCGCCTGGCGATGTCACTTTCTGTTGATCAGAGAATCTTCCGTGCTCAGGCCAGGCGAAATCTATTGAAATCCTTTTTAGTTTAAATCTGCGCTTATCTGAGTTTCTGATTTTCCCGGTGCCTGTCGCTATCGCGGCTGGTTTTCTTTTCGAGGTTTTTATGCAGGGCATCCGTAAGGTCAACACCTGTCTGATTGGCAAGGCATATTAAAACAAAGAGTACATCGGCCATCTCATCGGCAAGGTCGCCGGGGATATCCGTTGCCTTTTCAGATTGTTCGCCATAACGCCGGGCCATGATACGCGCCACTTCGCCTACCTCTTCCATTAAAAGTGCGGTATTGGTAAGTTCACTGAAATACCTTACGCCGGTAGTTTTAATCCATTCATCCACCTGTTGTTGGGCCTGTGCTATCGTCATAATGCTCGTTCGTTATGAATAAAATCTGGCTTTTATAGTCAACAGACTTTTATAGATGTTGAAGTGCCTGGAGTTCCTGAAAGAAGTGCCTGGAGTGCCTAGAGTGCGCTAGAGTGCCTGAATGAAGTGCCTGGAGTGCCTAGAGTGCGCTAGAGTGCCTAGAGTTGATTTTCTAATATCGCTTCTTATAGAACGTGTGCACGTTTTTTAACATTGTATCTATTGCCTAATGCCTCTTGTAATGCCTATTGCCTATTGCCTAATGCCTTTAACCATTCTCCTTTAACCTTCTCCTTTCTCCTGCTGCCTCTCGCCTAATTCCTTTTCACCTTTTCACTTTTTCACTTTTTCACCTATTCACTTTTAACTGTTAACTTTTAACTGTTAACT
>JBBRRV010000038.1:0-23922 GCA_038246075.1 Bacteroidales bacterium | reverse complement strand
TCCAGCACGTCACCGGCATTCAAGGTGCCACTTTTATCGGTATCACGGTATAAATTGACCACAATTCCGGCCCGGCCAGCCTCACCAATATCAAGCGTTCCATCCGTATCGGTATCTGAAAATACCAGACCGGAAATTGTATTTTGATTGGGAATTGAAACGCAGGAGACCGTTACGGTAACTAATGCTATATCACTAACTACGGGGTCCTCAAGGCTAAAAACCTTATATTCGAAATCATCAGTTCCGATATATCCGGGGTTAGGTGTATAGGTAATTGTTCCATCAGGATTCACGGCAACCATACCATGGGCCGGTTGATTTGCCAACCCGCCGGTTGTAACGGTTGCCGGATTGGGTTTGCCAATGACATCATTTGCCAATACCTTTATATTTACCGGAATATCTGTGGCTGTATTGATGGCATCATCACCTGCGACCAGGTTAGCCAATACACCGAGATAGTTGTCTTTTACACAGATACCTGATGCCATGATAGAAATTACCTTTTGTTTTGATAAGGCTTCAGCATAGGCCCCGTCGGTATTTGACGGATCTGCTTTTACAATAAAACAGGAGGGCGCTTTATAATAGTATAACTCAACATTGTCAATGTATATATAATCGCCACTATTCCAACCCACCCCATTTGTCTTAAATTCAATCTTATTAAGCCCTGTCGCAAGAAATTTGGCAGCAGGCAGTATAACAATTACATTTTGGTAATAATTATCGGTTCCAACCCCGTTCCCGTCATTAATGGTATATACCAAATTGGGATCACCGTTCACATATACATATAATTCTTCACCTTGATTATCGAGACCCTCCCTGCGGTAGCTGAATTTAAGGGTAGCAGTTACCGCTGCCGAAAATGTTAAACTCCGGGACAGTCCTCTTGTTGTCCCACCGATTCGGACGGCATTATTTCCTGAAGTTGGATCTTGCACAACCTGGACTCCCCCGGCGCTAATATTATTATCATCAAGCGTTTCAGTCCAGGGACCGTTCCAGTTAACAGATCCGTCATTTCCGGAATATGACAATGGAGAGGGGTCGAAATTATCACCTGCATAATACCCGGCAGTACTGCTGAATGTATAGTTGCCCGAAGGATCCGAAACAGTGGTCTTGAACAGATTATCACCTGCATCAATGATACCATTGCAATTGGCGTCGCTGTATAGGCTTACTTCTACGCCCCGGGCAAAAGATTCATTGTTGAACATATTATCATCCGGCAATTGTTCAATAAAAATTTTACCCAGAATGAGGTTCTCCGGTGAAACGGCATTGCAATCGGTGACCTTCACAAAAACAGTGGCTAAATCACAGGTAGCGGTATATTCCCGGGAACAGATGCTGTATTCAAAGGTATCATTGCCCTGAAAACCCGCGTCAGGCGTATAGGTTACAGTACCGCCGGGATTAACGGCAACGGTACCATGCTTAGGTTGCAATAAACCAGTCGTAGTGATGGAAGAGGTATTGATGGAGCATAAAAATCCTATGTCATTACCTTGTACATCGATGATTATTGGCGTGTCAGGCTGGGTAACTACCTGGTCGTCAATGGCATTGATCAGGTGGTTTAAGCATTTGGGCTGCAGGATGGTACCTACATCCATGCTTGGGTTGGCAGGCTGAGCAGTGCTTGCGTCTTCCCCCCATACAGCAGCAAACGGGGTGCCGTCGCAGGTAAAGATGGCTGTTCCGCTCTGATCATTATCTGCATTATCCAGGATCCTGTAATATTCAAGTTCAGCTTTAGTTACCGCTATATCGTAGGGGACATTGCAGGGACTCATGGTAGCCGTGGTGGAGGTGAGGTCTCCGTCGAATTTTATGTAAATGGTGGTGAGAGCCGTTGGTGTAACCCATATCGGGTTATCATTTCGTGAACCATCCAGTGAACCCGGTGCCCAGGCAATACTGGCAAAAGTGGTCAGCCGTGAAGCCGGGATCAGGGTTATCGCCCAGTCGTAAGCTGACCCTGTAGCATCAGCATCCATGACTTCAACTGCTGTATATGATTCGCCTCCGGTAGATTGAAATTTGTAACCTTTGGTGGTTGAGATGGCAAGTTGCAGGCTGTTATATCCCTTTGGAGGAATGATTAACGAGCCTGAAGTTGCTCCGGAATAATTAATTGTTATGGCATGTGACAAACTATTTACAATAAAAACTCTTGCCGGAGCGTCGCTATTGGTTGTTGGTACAGGCGTATAATACACATCACCATAAAACTGGCTTGGCAGCACATTGATGTTCCTGGTGCCGTAGTTGTCTTTCCCGCCAAAAAGCAGATCGACCCCTACAGGCTGTGTGGCTGTGATCACGGCGCCTGGTTTTATATCGGTAGCAGCGGCTACATGATCAGGATCACCTTCGTAGAACCATACTTCCCCTTCATTTAATGTTTTTGACAAATCAACATTGCCATCCCCGTTATAATCCAGGTTGACTATAGTATTGTTGTAAGCGGCCCGCACAAAGAACGACGTATATTGAAAATACGGGGCATCGTTAACCGGTAGGATTTCTCCAAGCCCTAATGTAAATAACTTGCCGAACCGGGTAATATCCACCACATCGGTTTTGACATTCTGGACAATATAGTTATTGCTTGTATTATCGCCTGTCACTTTCGAGACAGACAGGTCGAAAGTGGAGTAGATCTTATCTTTCCCGTCATAATAGATATTTGTCTTATCACGGTCATTGTAAAGAAAGGTATTGTCAAGTACAATATTCCCTCCGGCAGGTATCCGGTCATCAGGATAACCCGGGCATACGCCATTGGTCAGGTCTCTGTCGCCCCAGACCTGGGTGGTTGTTTGCACAGGATTGGTAATATCCGCTTCGTACCCGTCCTCCCATTGATCATAAATGATGATGGCATTGGGATAGGGCGATTTGATACTTGTGACATTTCTTACTGAGTTACTTCCATAACTTCCTGCTTGGCTTGCGTTTGCCGCATCCATCAATGCTGTGCGCAACTGAGCCTTATTTTCGGGGAACGGCAGGTAATAGGTTTTTGCCATGACGGCTTCGGCACAAGGGTCGGTGAGGTTTGGCAATATATTGATCCTTACATAAGCTGTGTCACAATCCTCAGCAATGATTTTGGAGCAGACCTGGTAAATAAAGAAATCGCTGCCGGTGTAACTTCCGATCGGCAGATAGGTGATCTCGCCAGTGTTACTTACCTGCAGATTTCCTTTACCGGGATAGGCAAGAATCGCAACGGATGCGGGATCCACATTTCCAAGATCATTTGCCAGCACATTCAACAGGAAAGGCTCTCCGGATAATCCTGAAATGTAATCGGTCTTCGCAAAAATGGCAGGTGATAACATCGTCATGCTTGCTTTGGCAGTCACAGTACCTTCGTATCCCTCATGCGCAGCAGCTGAAACAGTATAATTACCTTGTACGGTGGCAATATATGGGTATTCATAGGTTTTTACGCAACCACTTGTCTGCACCACATGGCCGGCATTTAATTGCACATTTACCGGAGGACCTGATGGCGGAGTTACCGTAAGATCAATGCCATTAATATCGCTCACGCCAAAAGGATCGCTGACTGCAATTCTGATAAAAGATTGAACGGTTACATTGAACTTGCTCAATACTGTTGCATCCGGGTAAACACCTTTGTAAATTCCCAGGTTATCAATTTTAATATAGGTAGTTGCGGGTAACTCAACAGATGATGGTTGCGTCTGGCTGTCGTAATCAATGTTAAACGAAACCCCGGGCTGTGCGGTTGTGATGGCTAAGGATATGGCCTGCCCTGCCGGAATAGTCACAGTTGAAGGAAGCAAACCTGTCCAGGTAAGGAGCCCTGTACTGTTGTTATAAACAGGATTGGCGAGGCTTATGAGCGTGGTTGCACCGTATTTTAAAACTGCTGCAATATCGGGGTTTGCCGGCATGGCAGCAATCGTCGTAGCCGGTTTGATGGCTACGGCTGCCATTGCGCAATCCTCGCTATTTAAAAATGTATAAGAAACCGTTACAGTGGCACTTCCTGGTATAGTGCCCGAGGCGCCGCTTACCCAATCAAATCCGCTGTTTTTCCATAATTCAGTTTGTCCGCCAGGTGTTGTAATGCCTTGTTGCACGCCTGCTGCTTCATCCACTGCCGCAGTTGAGAACACCAATTCGCCGGGCGCAGAGGTCATGATTCCTGATATTGTTGTTGCACCAGGAGCAGCAAATCCAACAGGAGTTCCCAATGGGGTGCTCTGATCAACTCCGTTAAATGTTGTTGCGGAAGCAATCATCCCGGATATTTTTGTTCCGAGTGTAATGACTACACTGGCCGAGGGGCTGGCTGTCGGGTTGATCAGCTGGTAAATATAGGACCGCACGGCTAATCCACTGTAAACGGTATTGACAAGGTTCATGGCTGTTCCGCCAAAAGCAACGCCTGTTACTGTTCCCGGCGCTGATTCGTCATTTACATCGGTATTTCCGACTGAGATGGCAACGAGCAGGAGCCGGTTCGGGCCAATGCCGGGTGTGTGTGAAAATGAAAGTGTTCCACCGATAGCGATATTGGCACCTGCGCCACTCGAAGTTGATGCGGCGGAAATGGTACTGCCAGCTACGGCGATGTTGGAAATATAGACCTTGGCTTTAACAGTCGCCGCAGGCAAGGATAGCCCGGTGCAAAGTACTGGATTCTGAATAAAAGTCGTTGCCGGATTCCCGTAAGCCGCGAGTGATGCTGTATGGGCTGTAGTTGCATCTGCGGTATTCACCGGATCAATCCGGTCAAGTGCTTGTGAAGGGTCGGAGAGGTAAAGCGGTTTGATGATAAAACTTGAAGCGGTATGTGTTGCGGTTTTGGAGCTGGAGCAGCCCGTTGCACCGGCTGTAATCATTGAATTACCAGTCCATGCTGCTGTATAGGTTACCAGACCGGTTGAGGTATTAATTGTATTACCGGCTGTCACACTTGCAGCATCAAGACTGTAGGTTACTGCTACGCCACTGTTTGTTGAAGCGGAATAGGCTACTGTTCCCGCTCCGGGTTGACGGCTGGAATAGGGTCCCATCACAAAGGTGATGCTTCCGTCGGGAGTGATGGTAACGGTATGTAAGGCTGATGAAGAACTATTGCATCCTGATGCAGAAGCCGTTATGGTTGAATTGCCATTCCATCCGGCCAGGTAGCTTACAGCCCCTGTGGATGTATTGATCGTATTCCCGCCGGAAATGCTTGATGCATCCAGGCTATAGGTCATGCCAATGCTGTTGGTGGCACTTGCCGTGTAGACAATGGTCTGGGTCCCCTGGCATCGTGTGGAGGTGGCTCCTAAGGCAAAGACCGGCGTGCCGACAGTTGGCGTGATCGTGACCGTATGATTTGCAGTTTTCGGCCCACTACATCCTGCTGCGCTGGCAGTAATAGTTGAAGAACCGCTCCATGCAGCGATGTAGGTAACTGTGCCGGTTGTTGCATCAATGGAATTTCCGGCAGCTAAGCTGACTGCATTGAGGGAATAGGTGATGCCTGTTGCATTCATCGCTGAGGCAGTATAAGTTGATGTACCAGCGCCCTGACAACGGGTGGAAGTATTTCCGATGGCAAATACGGGTAAGCTGACCGAGGGGGTGATTGTAACAGTGTGCATGGCTGTTTTTGGCCCATTGCAGCCTGCAGCCGAAGCTGTTATGGTTGAAGTGCCAAACCATCCGGCTGCATAGGTAACAGCACCGGTACCTGCAATAATGGTGTTTCCGCCTGTAATACTGGCAGGATCCAGCGTATAGGTTATTCCGGTTGTGTTTGTTGTTGGTGCAGCGTAAGTTACCGTTCCTGCACCCTGGCATCTTGTGGAAGAAGCGCCTGATGTAAACACTGGCGTGCCGACCGTAGTTGTGACGGTAACCGTATGTGTTGCAATTTTGGGGCCATTACAGCCTGCTGCAGTGGCAGTAATGATTGTAGTTCCGCTCCAGGCAGCAGCATAAGTTAAAGCACCGGTTAATTCATCTATGGTGTTTCCTTGCATGATGCTGGTCGCATCAAGGCTATAGGCGATGCCAGTGTTATTGGTGGCATTTGATGCATATGTTACCGTTCCGGGACCCTGGCATCGTGTGGAAGATGCGCCTGATGTGAACACCGGCGTGCCGACGATAGGAGTGCTGGTAACCGTGTGCGATGCCGTTTTAGGACCATTACAGCCTGCAGCCCTGGCAGTGATGACGGAGGCTCCGCTCCAGGTCGCTGCGAATGTGACTAAACCGGTGGCTGCATTTATAGTGTTTAGGCCTGTTATGCTTGCCACATCAAGACTATAGGTGATGCCTGTTGAATTTGACGAAGTGGCTGTATAAGCTGATGTGCCTGCACCCTGACAACGGGTGGAGGTGCCTCCCATATCAAACACAGGTGTGCCGATGGTAAGCGTGATGGTAACCTCATGTGAGGCGATTTTTGGGCCGTTGCAACCTGCAGCTTCAGCCGTTATGGTTGAAGTGCCGGTCCATCCTGCCAGATAGGTGACAGCACCGGTGGAGCTGTTTATCGTGTTTCCGGCAGCTAAACTCAGTAAATCCAGACTATAAGTGATTCCTGTACTGCCGGTGGCAGTTGCTTTGTATGTAACCGTCTCAGCTAACTGGCAACGTGAGGAAGCAGCTCCTGAAGTAAAAACAGGCGTGCCTACCGTAGGGGTAATGGTAACCGTATGGGTGGCAGCCTTGGGCCCATTACAGCCTGTTGCACTGGAAGTTATGATTGATGTCCCGCTCCATGCCGCCGTATAGGTAACACTACCCGAGAGGTTGTTTATCGTATTCCCAAAGTCTCTGCTATTCTGATCCAGACTATAGGTGATTCCTGTATTATCGGTGGCGTTTGCCACGTAAGTTACGGTTCCGGCACCCTGGCACCTTATGGAAGTCATACCCAATGAAAATACGGGCGTGGCGACCGTAGGGGTGATGGTAACTGTATGTGTTGTCGTAACAGGTCCGTTACATCCTGCGGCGCTGGCAGTGATGACTGATGTTCCGCTCCAGCCTGCGGAATAGGTAAGGATTCCGGTACCTGCTATGATGGAGTTTCCGCCTGTTATGCTGGCAGCATCCAGCTTAAAGGTTATTCCTGTTGTGTTTGTTGCTGTTGCTGCGTAAGTTACGGTTCCGGCTCCCTGGCATCTTATTGAAGTGGTACCGGAAGTAAATGCCAATGCACTTACAGTGGGAGTGATGGTTACAACATGCGTTGCGGTTATTGGTCCGTTACATCCTGCGGCACTGGCTGTGATCACCGTTGTTCCTCTCCAGTCTGCTGCATAGGCTACTTCTCCTGTACCAGCAGTGATGGCGTTTCCGCCTGCTATACTTGCAGCATCCAGCGTATAAGTGATTCCTGTTGTGTTTGCGGCAGTTGCGGTGTACGTTACATATCCATCTCCCTGGCATCTGGTTGACGTGGCGCCGGATGTAAATGCCAATGCACTTACTGTCGGGGTAATGGTTACGGTATGGGTTGCTGTAACCGGTCCGCCACATCCTGCGGCGCTGGCCGTGATGACTGATGTTCCGCTCCAGCCAGCGGCATAGCCAACATCTCCGGTTCCTGCCATGATGGAGTTCCCGCCTGCTATGCTGGCAGCATCCAGCGTATAGGTTATACCGGTTGTGTTCGTTGCTGTTGCTGTATAAGTTACCGTTCCGGTGCCCTGGCATCTTGTTGAAGTGGTGCCGGTTGCAAATGTCAATGCACTTACAATCGGGGTAATTGTTACGGTATGGGATGTGTTTATGGGTCCGTTGCATCCTGCTGCACTTGCCCTGATGACTGATGTTCCGCTCCAGCCTGCTGCATAGGTAACAACTCCTGTGCCTGCCATGATGGCGTTTCCGCCTGTGATGCTTGCAGGATCCAGTGTATAGGTTATGCCGTCAGTATAGCTGGCAGTAGCCGCATAGGTTGCAGACCCTGCTCCCTGGCATCTGACGGACGTGGTGCCTAAGGTAAATGCCAAAGCACTGACCGGCGGGTTGATGGTCACGGTATGGCTTGCGGTAGCAGGTCCGTTGCATCCTGCTGCACTGGCCGTAACCACAGATGTTCCGCTCCAATCAGCCGCATAGGTGACATCTCCTGTACTTTCTGTTATGGCATTTCCGCCTGCTATGCTTGCAGCATCCAGCGAATAGGTTATTCCGGTTGTGTTTGATGCTGTTGCATAGTAAGATACGGTTCCGGCACCCTGGCATATCATTGACGTGGTGCCGGTGGTAAAGGCCAGGTCACGCACTGTCGGGGTTAAGGTTACGGTATGGGTGATAGCTGCCGGTCCGCCACATCCTGCTGCAGTGGCTGTGATCACGGATGTTCCGCTCCATCCTGCCGCATAGGTAACAATTCCTGTTCCTGCTGTGATGGCGTTTCCGCCTGAAATGCTGGCATCATCCAGCGTATAGGTTATTCCGGTTGTGTTGCCGGCAGTAGCCGTATAGGTCACAGAACCTGCACCCTGGCATATTGTTGACGTAGCGCCCATCGTAAATGCCAATGCACTTATTGGGGGGGTTATGGTTATGGTATGGATTTCAGTTATGGGTCCGTTACATCCTGCGGCACTGGCTGTGATCACGGATGTTCCGCTCCAGCCTGCCGCATAGGTGACAGCTCCTGTACCTGCGATGATGGCATTTCCGCCTGATATGCTGGCAGCATCCAGCGTATAGGTTATGCCGGTTGTATTTGTTGCTGTTGCAGCGTAAGTTACCGTTCCTGTTCCCTGGCAGATTGTTGACGCGGATCCCAGGCCAAAAGACAAAGCACTCACCGTTGGGGTGATGGTTACGCTATGGCTTGCAGTTTTAGGGCCATTGCAGCCTGTTGCACTGGCCGTAATGATTGAGGTCCCGCTCCATGCTGAAGTGTAATTGACATCACCGGTGTTGGCAACTATTGTGTTTCCTGCATCGGTGCTGGCTTGATCCAGGCTATAGGTGATGCCCGTTGAATTTTCCGAAGTGGCAGTGTATGTGATGGTCTCAGAATCCTGGCATCTCGTGGAAGTTGCTCCCAGGGCAAAAACCGGTTCCCCGATGAAAGGTGAGCAAATGTCGAAGCTCAGCGGATGAATATCGGTGACTGTGTTTTCCAAGCCTTCCTTGGCAGTGGCAGGCAGGGAATAGGTGCCGCCAAGTGCGGTTGTATTCCATGCATATTCATAGGTCCTTGTGCAACCGGCGGTTGCGACGGAAGCAGCGGGGACGGTGCTGCCTGTTGGTGTAATTGTAATGTTTAAGCCTGTGATATCGTTGTAGCCAAAGGGATCCGTGACCACTGTACGCGGATATACGGTTGCTCCGGCAGCGACAGCGCTGATGATGTTGCCGCCGGGGTATGGCGCATCGTAAACGGCATATGAACTGATATGGATAAAGGTGCTGACGGGCAATTCAATCATTGAAGGTTGTGACTGGCTGCCATAATCGATGGTAAACAAAACACCAGGTTGTGCAGAAGCAATATTCAGGGAAATGACTTCTCCTGCCGGAACTGTCATATCAGCGCCCAATGAGCCGGTCCATGTTAATAACCCTCCGCTGTAAACAGGATTGCTCAATATGATGATATTGGTGGCGCCATAATAGAGCTTTGCCGTTATAGCGGGATAGGCAGGCATTGAACCGCTGGTAACCGTAACATAAGTGGCAATGGTTATCGTCAGTCCGCCCTTGATGGTCAGATCGCTGCACAGGGACGACGACTGCGTGAATGTGGTGTTGGTAATGACAGGTGCAGCTTTGATAGCAACAGCACCTATGGCCCAGTCCTGACTTGCCCCTCCCGTCCAGCCCATGGAAACAGAAGCAGCTCCTGGTTTTGTGCTGGCGCCGCCACCCTTAATTTCGCCGGCGTTATTGATATTATAAAGTTCCGTCTGCCCTGGCAAGGCCGACATGGTTGTATTTCTGAAAGTTGAGACATCATAAACCAGTTCGCCGGCAGCCGAAGAAACGGTTACGCCGGATGCATTGCTTTTTCCGCTGGCTGACTTGAAGGTGCCAAAAGGTGCCGACTGGTTGACACCTGTAAAATTCCTTACCCCCACCACGATACCTTTATCAGGCTTGTTATCTAAGGTTACTATGACGTTGGCCGTGCCGGAAGGAGGATTGATCAGGGAATAAATATGCATCCTTGCATTATTATTGCTCACGTTTTCGCCCACAAGGGTCAGCGCAGTTCCGCCATATTTAACGGAAGTTACGAGGTTATCTTTTTGGGAAATGCCCACGAGCATCAGGCGGTTAAATCCGTTTCCTACGATTACATTGGCAACGGTGAAAGTGGTGGAACCATAATTGGCCGAAGATGCGGTAACCGTATTATCCACTGTAACGCCTGCCATGGCATGGCTGAGGTTCAGTGTTGAAGTTGTTGTGAGATCAGCCGAGGCTACAGGATCTGTCCTGTCCAAAGCCTGCAGGGGGTCGGAGAGATAAAGCCGCTTGGCTGCTGTGGTTTGTGCCAGGCTGTTCCCGATGCCTGCTGCAGTAATTATAATACTTAATAGTACGACCACAAGCCATTGGGCCACTGCCGGAAGCAGCAGCCTTTTGCTTATGCGGATTCGTGCTTTTAAGTAGTAAGTAAACATATTAATTCTCTTAATGATCATTAACCGTATGTTGATTTTTTATGCGATGCTTAAATATGCCGGGTTGGTGATGAATGATCACCTGATTTATTGCCGGAGCCCATAAGCAGCTCGCACATTGAATGCTGGTATACCGAAAAAGGAGGTGTCTGCAGGATCGGTCCGCACATCAGACCTGTTTGCTGCATTTACCGGAAGAGAGGGGGAGATATTGAGCGTTTTGTATGGATGGTGTTTAGGAAAATCTGCGGAAACCGCAGCAGGCGGGACCTGTTTAACTTCGGCTGCATTATCGCAGCCGTTAGGGGCAACCCCGGCATGATCCGATCCTTCAGGGAGATCAGATTTCTGCATGAAACCCGGAATAGCCGGGGAAATCACCGGGCCGGAAGCGGTCGGGGATAATATGTGTTTTTTAAATTTATGCAATAAAATAGTGTGTAGCCGTATTTTCATAAGCTCATTATTTAGCCTGAATTGTCTTTTGCAAGGGGGTAACAAAAATGCGGCACCATAAATAGTGATGCCGCAACAAAATTAATTTGATGAAAGCGGTTGGAATGCCTGATGACGCGTAAATCCGGGAATAGTGTCTTGTAGTTCAAATAGCAGGTTTAGAAGGGTTAGTTGCAGGCTTTATTATTATGACCAATATAGTTCATTTTGATACACACAAATGTTAAATTAACCATAATATTTATGAAATAGTTTGTAAAGGTTAAACATTAATGGCAAAAATCGCTCATTTTGCATAACTTTTTTGTTCGTTTTAACAGATATAATATATTGTATATGAGATATTTAGCTGTTAAAAGTGTAAATTATCACTAAAAGGGAAGTAAATGTATGGTAAATGTTGATAACTTGTTCTTAAATGAAATAAAATATAATATTTTTTTTATATAATCTTAAAAATTAAGAAATTCTTAAAGGATAAACACGAGCTGGTAAATCCCAAGTTCCAAGATCCAAGTCCCAAATTCCAAGTCCCAAGTCCCAAGGTCCAAGTTCCAAGTCCCAAGTCTCAAATTCCAAATTCCAAATTCCAAGTCCCATGGTCCAAGTCCCAGGTCCCAAGTTCCAAGTGTCAAATTCCAAGTCCCAAGTTCCAGGTCCCAAGTCCCAAGTCCCAAATTCCAAGTCCCAGGTCCCAAGGTCCAGGTCCCAAGTCTCAAATTCTAAGTCCCAGGTCCCAGGTCCCACGGTCCAAGTCCCAAGGTCCAAGTTCAAAATTCCAGGTTCCAAAGCCCGCTCGGGGTGGTAAAAAAAAAAGACACCGGTAAAGGCGTCCTTTTTAATTGAAATGAATGTGTGAATTATTTTTCCGTTTTGGAAACGGAATCAATATTTGATTTTAAATACGCTATTTACCCATCGGCGGTGAAATGCGCCTGCCATCTTTAAAGGTCACTACAAAAGCATCTCCAAAACCCATATCCTTCATGATATCACGGTAGGCATGCGCCTCTTCATTACTGTTAAAGTTGCCGGCGGTATATTTAAACAGTCCGCCATCCTCGTAACGCTGAACATCCTCCAGCTCGGCAAATTCGGCTGCATCTAAAGGCATATTCCGGTTTAAGGCATATACCTGGACGCGGTAGTTAAGTCCGGCCGCGTTCACGTTTATTTTTTCATTTGCACTATTGTCTATAGCTTTCTCAGGTGTTTTAACTGTTTCAGCAGGTTTTACCGTTTTGGCTGGTGTCTTTGTAGCTGCTGAAGGCGGTTTGACTTTTTCGGGGGCGGTGTAAGGTTCAGCCTGCGGAGCCTTTTGCTCGCCTGTTGTTGCAGGTGTTGTCATGAGCCTGTCCTGCAGACAACTGATGAAGAAATCCCTGTTGAAAAGGTATACGCCCAATGCTTCCCCGTTTTTAAACTTGTTCATGTCGAATTCGGCACCTGCGCCATTGGCTTCACTGAATCCGATAACCTTAAAAGTAGTGCGGCGGTTAGCCTGGTGTTCTGCATCGGTGCAGAATACGCCATCAGTGCAATGGTTCGTGAGGTCCGATTCGCCATATCCCCTGGCCGTGATCCTTGTGGATGCGATACCTTGCATAACAATATAACGGACAACTGATTCGGCCCGTTTCTGCGAAAGGTCCATGTTGTACTCAGCGCTTCCCCTGCTGTCGGTATGTGACCCTACTTCAATGTTAACAGGGTTTTCCTTCATCAGCTGGACCAGCTTGTCGAGCTCAGTTTCTGCATCGGGGCGGATATTCCATTTGTTAAAATCGTAATAGATATTTTCAAGATCGAGCTTATTATTATCCAGGTTATACACTTTGTTGAGCGCCAGCAGGTCGAGCAGCAGATCGCGCGGTGTAGTCACATGCTTTGCGGTATCGGTGGCCGGGATCTCAAAGCTGAGGCAGTCGGAAAGGTAGCTGTTCTCCATGCCTTTGGCTACATAAAACACGCCTTTTTCAACGGATGATTTAAACTGACCGTTGGCATCCGTCTTGAGGACTTTTACCTTTCCTGTCATGGTATTCAGCAGAAAAACAGTACTTCCGGCCATCGGCTTCAGCGTCTGCTTGTCCTTTATCGCTCCGGTAAGGGTCGCCGTGTCGCCACTTGCACCACAAGGGCAGGGGTTGCAGGGTTTCGCTTTTTTGTCCAGTCGTTTACAGGCATAGATATCGTCGCTTCCCACTCCGCCGGGCCTGTTTGAACTGAAGAATCCTTTGTTTCCGCGGGCGTCGAGCACCAGTGAAAAGTCATCAAAGGAAGAGTTCAGGGGCAGTCCCAGGTTTTCGGGTTTGGACCAGGCGCCTTTGGTAAGGGTGGTGACAAAAAGATCAAGGCCGCCAAATCCGGGCCATCCGTCGGAGGCAAAATAAAGCTTGTTGCCATTGATGCTGGGGAACATCTCATTGCCAAAGGAATTCACCTTGTCGCCGAGGTTCTTGGGTTTGCTCCATTCGCCATTTTGCCATTCACAGCTGTATATATCAGTTCCGCCAAATCCCCCGGGCATGTCGGATACAAAATAAAGCGTTTTACCGTCGGGTGTAAGCGATGGATGGCCAACAGAATAATCGTCTGAATTCTGGAAGAAGGGCTCTGGTTTCGACCAGCTTCCATGATTTACCGACCAGTAAACCTTCAGTCTGTCGGTGCGGTAGTTTTCGGCATCCCTTTTCTCACGGCCTTTCTCGGTGCGGGTGAAATAGATAAGGCTGTCGTGTTTGGCAAAGGTGGCTGGTCCGTCGTGATAGGTCTGGTTAAACTGGCCGGCGAATGATTTGGGTTCGTTCATGTCCTGGTAAAATTCGTCGAGGTAGCGCGGCCTTGCATAGAGCATGCTCAGGTAATTGGAGTTGGTCCAGGTATAACGCTTGTTTTCAAGGAAGTTTTTCCGGCGGTCCGATACATAGATGATGCCTTCGCCATAGAAGCTGGGTCCGAAATCGGACTGGACAGAATTCAGGTTTTTGGCATTTTTAACTTCAAAACCTGCAGGTTGTGCAGTTAGTTTATCTATCTGTGTACAAAATCCTGAATAAGCCTTTCCTCTGGGATCAGCTGGTGCAAGTTTTGCATAGGTATCAAATGCTACTTTAGCCATGTCGTAGTCCTCGGCACAGTTAAGGGCCTGCCCGTAATAGAACCAGTTGATAGGAGGGCATGCCGGCAGTTTTACGGCCTTTGCGTACCATCCTTTGGCATTCAGCTGATCATTGGTAAGGCGGTAGCAATCTGCCAATTTCATAATTGCCGCGTTTCGGTCGCTGCTTTTCGCATTCTGGGCAATCTTGAGGTATTCAGGAATGGCCAGCGAATAGCTGTAACTCTCAAAAAGCTTGTCGGCCTGTTTGAGTTGTGCAGAAACTGCTGTGCCTACCAATACCAGGGCCGTTAATAGCGCGAAAAATCTCCTTTTCATAAGCGTAACATTAGATGATAGATGAACGTGAACAACTAGAAATAACGGGGTGAAAGCATCCTGTTCTTGAACAGGTCGTAATCAAATCCAAGCCTGATCTCATGAGAGCCTGAATTATAACGCAGCAATCGGTTAAAATAAATATCATACGAATAACCCAGCCGCACGTTCTTACCCAGGTTGATCTCTGTCATTAAAACCATTGCACTTGTGGTACGATAGGTTACGCCCACCATGAATAATTCATGGATCAGGAAACTGGCGTTGAGGTCCATCTGCACAGGGGCATTCTTCACATATTTAATGAGTGTGGAAGGCTTGAACAGGATCTCATCAGAAAGAGGGATCACCATTCCTGCCATGCCATAGAAATGCCGCAGCAGTTTTGAATAGACTGTTGAATCGCCTTTTTTCACCATACCGTACTCGTTCTGCAGCAGATGGTTGGATGAAAGGCCGGCGAACATGGAGTTTGTGGAATAGTAGGCGCCAAAATTGGCGTCGGGAGTGAGTTTGTTCTGTTGTGCACCCTGGAAGACATAATCTGGATTTTCGAGGTCGATTTTGTCCCAGTCGATGCTGAAATATTTTACGCCAGCCTGGATGCCCAATGAAAGTTTGCCACTCGGCAGGATGAGGCGGTAAGCATAGGAAGCCATGAATCCCTGATCTTTAGTTGGTCCGATCCGGTCGCTGTAAACGTAAAATCCTACCCCGATATGCTCATTGCGCAGCGGTGTGTGAATGCTGAAGGTGAGTGTTTTTGGTGCCCCGCTGATACCCACCCACTGGTAGCGGTCGGAGAGCTCGGCACTCATTACTTCGCGGCTTCCGGTATAGCCCGCGTTAAGCACCAGTTTGTTGAACATATACTGGCTGTAGAGGGCATCCTGCTGTGCCATGGCTGCAGAGCAAGTGAAGAAGGCAAGTATGACGAAAAGTTTTTTCATGTTGTAATTTTTTTTTAGTGCGTTACCTATTTCTTTCCCCTGATGAAGATCCAGCCCTTGAGTGTGGATGCATCCTTGAGTTTGAGGATATAGAAGTAAGTGCCGTCAGGAACCGGCTTGCCATTGCTGTTTGTGCCGTCCCAGAATACAGAATTGTTATTATAGTTCGATATCTTTCTGATCTTATCACCATAGCGGTTAAAGAACTCTATTTCATTTTCGGGGAAATCTTCAATACCACGGATAACCAGGTGGTCGTTGATGCCATCCCCGTTAGGTGAAAAGCCGTTATATACCAGCATGTCAGGCTTTACATAAATGAATACCGTTGCACTATCGCAAAGTGAAGGGGTTCCATCGTCGCAGATCGTGTAACAGAAGCCATCGTTGCCTGTGAAATCTGTATTTGGGGTATAAGTGATTGTTTTATCGCTGTTCCCGGTGATTGTTCCGTTTGCGGGTGATGCACAGATAGAAACGGTCAGCACGCCGTTCTCGCGATCTGAATCATTGGCCAGGATGTTGATGGTGACCGGTTTATTAAAGGATGTGGTATCTCTGTCATCCACGGCAACCGGAGGACTGTTCACATAGGTAATAGTGAGGGTTACCTGCGCCGTAGCGCTGTTTCCGTTGATGTCGGCAATGGTATATGAAAAGAAATCAGCACCATAGTAATCCTTCACCGGCGTATAGGTAAATGTGCCGTCGGGAAGCATCACCACAGCACCATTTGCGGGTGTGGTTGTTGAGATGACGGTAACCGGCGGAAAACACAATCCACGGTCGTTGGTCATCACATTCGCGTTCAGCGGGGTATTTTCGGGCGTTGTGGCGAAATCTTCATTAGCCTGGAGGGATCCAAGCAGGGTGATGGTGACAGCCAGATCATACGTGCAATTACCGGCATCGCGCGTTGTAACGGTATAGCTGCCGGCAGCCAGATTGCTGAAAGTGCCGTCTGCCTGGTTGATTCCGCCGTTAAGGCTATATTGGTATGCAGGTGTTCCGCCGCTGGCTTGCACCGTAACTGAACCGTTGGTATTGCCGGCGCAATCCTCTGTTACCTGGTTGGTAATGCTTGCCAGGAGCTCAGCAGGCCCTGTGATCGTATCACGGCCTATGATGGTGCAGCCCAGGCTGTCAGTCACCAGCACGGAATAGTTGCCAGGGGCGAGGTTTACAGCAGTAGCTGTAGTCTGCACCGGTACAGTGTTCCAGGAATATGCATAAGGAAGCGTTCCGCCGGTAGCAGTCATGGTAAGGCTGCCATTCTGCTGTGCAAAACAAGCCACATTTACCTTGCTGATGACGCCAGATAGCGCAGCACCAGGCTCAGTGATGGTAAAGGGGACTTCAAGGACGCAACTATTGGTATCTCTCACGATAACCTTATATGTTCCCACCAGCAGGTTGGTATAAGTCCCATGGTCTTTGAATTGTATGCCATCCAGGCTGAACTGGTAGGCTGGCGTTCCGCCGCCGGCAAAAACGGTAATGGCGCCGGTAGGGTTTCCGAAGCAGGCTACATTCAGCTGGTTGGTGATGGAAGCCGTGAGCGCAGAAGCAGGCTCGGTAAGTGTAACGGAGGCGGTGGTTGTGCATCCGCCGGCATCAGTGACTGTTACCACATAAGTCCCGGCTTTGACATTGGTGATGCTTCTCGTTATGTCGCCTGTAGTGTTATTCCAAAGAAACGCATAAGGCAGGGTGCCGCCGCTTACGGTGACTTTTGCACTGCCAAGCGCCTGTCCGGTGCAGGGAATGTTTACCAGGGTGTCGATGCTTGCCAGGAGTACCGTAGGTTCAGTGATGGTGACGGAGGCAGAAGTTGTACATGTGGTGCCATCACCGACGGTGACGGTATAGGTGCCAGGGGCCAGGTTGACAGCCGTGGCGGTAAATTGTGCAGGCACGGTATTCCAGGCATAGGTATATGGTAATACGCCGCCGGATGCAATGACTTTTGCCGTAGCGTTGGTCTGGCCGAAGCAGACCTCGTTGGTCTGGCTTTCGATGGTCGCCGACATTCCTGAGGCAGGCTGCGAGATGGTGACAGGGACATCGAAAGTGCAGTTGTTGGCATCACTTACCGTTGCGGTATAATTTCCGGCTACAAGTCCCGGGAAACTACCTGAAGCTTGTAAAACGCCTCCACTAAGGCTATACTGATAAGGTGCAGTGCCACCGCTTCCGGCGATGGTTACAGAACCCGAAGCGGTGCCGAAGCATAATATGTTTAGCTGGCCGGTGATTGACCCCGAGAGGGCAGCAGTCGGCTGGGTGATGGTCACGCCGGCTGTTGTGGTGCAACCAGTGGCATCGGTAACTGTTACAATGTAGGTGCCTGCAACAAGGTTGCTGGCAGTATCATTAACCTGAACAGGCACTGTGTTCCATGCATACGAATAAGGTGCAATTCCTCCCGCAGTTGCGACTGAAGCACGGCCGGTTTGTCCGAAACATGCCACATTCACCTGGTTTGTTGTAGCATTCAGACCTGATGCCGGTTGTGCAATGGTGACAACAGCATTCACGGTACAGCTATGGGCATCTTTGACCGTTACCGTATAGGTGCCGGCTACAAGGTCAGCAAAAGTTTCGCTTGCCTGGAAGGTTCCGCCGTTAAGGCTGTAAGCATAAGCAGGCGTTCCGCCGGTGGCGGATACCTTAATTATGCCCGTAGCGTTTCCGAAACAAACCACATCTGCGGGCGTGGTGGAAGCCGAGAGTGCTGCAGGTTCTGTAATGGTAACTGATGCTGTAGTTGTGCAACCAAGTGCATCTGTTACGGCAGCTATCCAGGTGCCGGCTGTTAAGTTGGTGGCGGTTGCAGTGGTCTGGGGAGGAACGGTATTCCAGGCATATGTATAAGGAGCTGTTCCAGCTGCGGCGGTGACTGTTGCGCTGCCGGCAGCCTGGCCGAAACAGGGCACATTGACGGGAGCTGTGATGGCAGCACTCAGCACTGCAACCGGCTGGGTGATGATAACCGGGATGGTGGCAGTACAGCCATTCAGGTCTCTTGCTGTGATGGAATAAGTACCGGCTGCGAGACCTGAAAAAGTGCCGCTTGACAGGTATGTTGTGCCGTCGATGCTGTAGGTATAACCTGGCGTTCCACCGCTGGCTGCCACGGTAACTGATCCGCTGAGGCTGCCGAAGCAGGTGACATTTGTCTGATTCACAACCGAAGCGGATACTGCAGAAGAAGGCTCGCTGATGACGACTGAAGCCGTTTTAAAGCAGCCGTCATTATCGGTAACGGTAACAATATAGGTTCCAGGGGCAAGATTCGAAACTGTGGCTGTCGTCTGCACAGGAACTGTATTCCATGAAAAGCTTAATGGCTGCAGGCCGCCGGCAACAATTGCTGTTGCATTACCGTTATTTGCGCCCAAACAACTGACGGGGATATTGTTGATGTTTATTGATAAGGGGGCTGCCTTGGCGACTTTAACCAACTGCTTGCAGGTGCTGCTGAGGCCATGGCTATCGTCGACAGTCCAAATGACATAAGTATTGTTGACCGGATATTGAGCCGGAGCATTGTTCGATATGGTTGTTATTCCGCAATTGTCGCCCGTTGTGGGATTACCTAATACTACGCCTGTGGCAAAATTATTACAGTCGCCAATTCTCAGGTTGAGTGCCGGAGGACAGGCAATCGTAGGAGGCTCGTTGTCATATACTTCAATGTTGAAGTTGCATACCGCACTATCGCCGGCAGCGTCCTTAACTTTATAGGTCACTACGGTTGTGCCCACATCAAACACATAGGTATCCAGGTTGTTTATACCTGTGAGTGGTGAAGCGGCTGTGACGGTTCCTGTCATATTCCAGGTAACGGAGGTAATAACTATTCCGGGATCGCTGATGGTTACCGCCAGGCTATCCACGTTTGCGGTACATAATCCGGGGTCGTTTTTAGATGACAGGCCGTTATGATCACCCGGACATGTAATGGTGAGCGGTCCGGTTTGTGCAGCAGCTGTTTGCAGGAACACAAAAAGCAGGAGGTGAAACAACAGAACAAAGGACTTTACGTAAATGCCTGGAAAAATAGATTTTTTCATAAAGCGTGGTTTGAGTCTGATGAGGCTATCGCCCGGAAGTTGGGTGTGAAATGTGCTCCGGGAAAATGATAAATTGATGTGTAAATTTTTATTCATTTAGGTATGATAGATGCATAAAAAAAATAATCTATGAAGTGTCTTAATTAATTTCGTTTTTAGCGCTAAGAGTCTGATAGATGCTGCAATATAGTACATATATAAGCCGTCGTCCGGAGGGGTCGAATTAGTTATTACTGATTTATTAACAATTGTTAATAAATAAAAACAGCAATTTCAAAAATCGCATCATTTATGTGGATGCTAAGTATAGCAGGTGTTTCGGGAGGCATTTAGGGTGATTCGGTAGGATATGCATTTCCTTTTTTTTGTGCTTATTTAAATTTTAATTAAAAAAGCAAAAGGCAATTTTGAAGGAGACATTAGCTATCAGTGGATTTTAAACAGGAAAATGAATGAATTACAATTGTTATTTATGCATTATAATGGTGGTTTCGACTTCGCTCAACCACCGGGAGCCGGAATATTTCATATACTGTTTTCAGCCACCTCACAGGCACATGAGGTAACATGAGCTATTATCCGCGACCCGCTGGCGCAAGTCTGTGACTTGTGCCTGGTGCATTCTAATGGTGGTTTCGACTCCGCTCAACCACCGGGAGCCGGAATATTTCATATACTGTTTTCAGCCACCTCACAGGCGCATGAGGTAAAATGAGCTATTATCTGCGACCATCTGCGTGCAATTTCTTTTTCTCAATCCCCCTCCCAAAAAGCCCAATTGTTCACATGCAGTTTATTGCCTGTTAAAAAGCATTCAATTTCAGTTTGTTATACTAAATCTAATGTAAAAAATATTTTACAAAAGACTAAGCAATTAACAAAAATAAATGATTGTAAAGAAAAGGTGCATTTCAGGTATTACTTATGCCGTATATAGTTATCAATTAATACATCCTCACAAGTAAAACGCTGATTGGTGTTGACCGGGTCCGTAAATATTCCCCGGAGAACTGCCATGCAGGCGTTGATGCACAGGGAAATCAGGGATAACAAGCATTTTGTAATTCGGAAACACTGGAAAACTATGATCACTCTTTAAGCGAGGAATAAGTTTAACAAATACCTATAAACATTACTGACCTATGGTGGCTGTCAGTAAAATATCAACCTTTTTCGGGTACCCGCCTCAAAAGGGTATCGGCAAATTATCCGTGAACGGATGGTTTGCTTTGCTGTATGGCCGCATCTCTCCTGTTTTTATTTTCTTTATCTTCCTCTCATTATTGTTGCTGCTGCCTGGGTTGAGTAAACAGGGGTGGGGGCAGACTATACTGGCTGCTTGGAATTTCCCTTCTAATCCGGATGATGCAAACACAGATGGCGGGATTGCTGCAAATAGTGTAAAGACAATTTATGGCTCAGGTATTAATCCACTTACATTTAATAATATAGGAAATACTTCAAATTGTGCTACCGCGACTGGATGGAATTTTAATCCTATTGGAGTTGAATGGTGGGAAATAGAGTTTGTAACAACTGAATATAAATCGATTACAATTCAATCCAAACAAAAGGGATTTGATAAAAAAACACCTCGTGATTTCAAAATTCAATATAAAATCGGAGTTGGTGGAACCTGGATTGATGCAGGAATAACTTGCCAAGCCGGCGATAATATATGGAAACCATTAGCGGAGACAGCTTTACCAGCCGCATGCGACAACCAGTCCTCTGTCTATATTAGATGGATCGTGAATTCCACAACCAATGTAAATGGTGGTGGTGGTTCCGACACCGGTAAGGTTAGTGGTATTGATGATATTATTATTAAAGGAACATCTCTAATTACAATTACAAATGGGCCAATATCTGGATCGCCATTTTGCCCCGGAGCTCTTGTTTCTGTTCCTTTTACAATTGCAGGTTCTGGCTCTTTTACCGTGGGAAATATTTTTACAGCAGAGTTATCTGATGCAAGTGGTAATTTTTCTTCGCCAGTAGCTATAGGCACGTTAACAACAAGCATTGCAGGAACAATTTTAGGAACCATTCCGGGCGGCGCTTTAGCGGGGACAGGTTACAGAATTCGCGTAGTAAGCACTGATCCTTTGGTAACAGGGGCTAACAACGGAACTGATTTAACAATAAATACTTCGCCTGCAAAGCCAAGTGCGATAACCGGAAGCACTGCACCTTGCCTGTCATCCTCACAAGTCTATTCAGTCACAAATGTAAGTGGAGTGACTTATAATTGGGATTTTCCGACAGGTTGGGCACCAACAGCAGGAGGGGCAACTAATTCAGTTACCGTAACAGTTGGTAATGGTTCCGGCAACATACAGGTTACTCCATCTAATTCCTGCGGAAATGGGACAGCCCAAAGTCTAGCTGTTGCTCCAGTTACTTTGCCAGCCCAACCCAGTGCAATTACCGGTAACCCCTCACCTTGTCCGTCATCCTCGCTGGTCTATTCAGTCACAAATGTAAGCGGAGTGACATATAATTGGACTTTTCCAACAGGATGGACAAAAACAGCAGGAGGAGTATCTAACTCAGTTACTGTAACTGTAGGTGCAGGTTCAGGAAATATAATAGTAACTCCTTCAAATGGCTGTGGAAATGGTACGGCACAAACTTTAGCTGTTACCCCTTTCGCACCATATATCAGTGCCAATTATTGTGCCGGTTCAGGGATTGTAAAACTCTCAGCCATAGGAGGCGGGGGAGGAGCTTCATACGCATGGAGTAACGGTGTAAATGGAATCTCAACAATCGATGTAAATACTGCCGGACAATATAGCGTGAAGGTTACTGACGCAGGATGCTCCGTAACCACTGCGCTCATTGTAGGAACCGATCTTGTGTTAGATGGTAGTTTTACGAATTTCAACGCAACTACACCAGCTTTTTTTACTGAATACACTAAAAATCAAAATTTTTATGCAGGAGCAAATACAGGTTTAGAACCTGAAGGCACTTATGCAGTAAATACAAACGCATGGTATAATTTTTCTGGTCCTCCAATACACAATGGTTATCATCAATCTTTTCATGGACATGATCATACGACGGGTTCCGGAAATTTTATGATGATTAATGGAAGTACCACTCCTGTTCAAGATCCTCCAAACCCTGATAGACAAAAAATCATTTGGCAACAGACTGTTTCAGTGCTACCAAATACTGATTACTATTTCAGTGCATGGGGTATGAACCTGAATCCAGACTCTCCCGCCAGATTGCAGTTCGAAGTCAATGGTGTACCGGTTGGTACAATAGCAGAACTGTCGAGTGCACCAAAGCCTATTACAGAAGGTCAAGTTGCATTATCAAACTGGGTTCAATTTTTAAGTGATCCAAAGTGGAAATCACTTTTATCAACAACAGCCATTATTAGGATTATAAATCTGAATCCAGACCCTGGTGGAAATGATTTTGGGTTGGACGATATTTCATTTGCTACGCTGGACCCGGTACCAATGAAATTTGACTTTTCAGGTATGGCAACTGCTTTATGCCTGGGACAGCCACTTAGTTTATCTGCGAATATTACGGGAGGGAAAGCTCCTTTTACTTATTCATGGACGGGACCTGCAGGATATACATCAAATGCAGCAACCCCGATTATAAATAGCGTTGTTGCCGCAAATGCCGGGGTTTATAACATAACAGTTTCGGATGGATATGGTTGTCCTGCGGTTACAGCTTCTTCCAACATTTTAACCATAAATCCATTGCCAGATTTAATTGCCGGGACATTAAATGTTTGCATTGGATCAACAACCAGCCTGACTGATGCAACAGTAGGTGGAGCATGGAGCAGTAGTGCACCCGCAGTTGCGATGGTAAGTGCAACAGGTGTTGTAACAGGTATAAGCGGAGGAACTTCGATAATTAGCTATACATTAGGTACTGGATGCCAGGTACTAGCAACGGTAACAGTGTATTCGTTACCAACCATTACGACAGCAGCAACTGCCGCAAACGTATGTTTCAGCGCCAGCATCCAGACCACCCCGTTAACCTATAGCACAACAACCGGCACTCCGACAACCTACAGTATAACCTGGAATGCAGCACCCGCCAACAGTTTTGTAGCTGTAACTGATGTTGCTTTGCTATTAAGCCCTATCAGTATAAGTGTTCCAGCCGGTACAGTTGCAGGTACCTATACAGGAACCATCACGGTAAAAAATGCCAATGGTTGTGTGAGCACCGGAACAACTTTTACGGTAACAGTAAATGCCTTACCAACTATTACGACAGCAGCAACTGCTGCAAGCGTATGTTTCAGCGCCAGCATTCAGGCAAGTTCGTTAACCTACAGCGCAACCACAGGCACTCCG
>JBBRRV010000037.1:0-24368 GCA_038246075.1 Bacteroidales bacterium | reverse complement strand
TCAATGAAATGTTAATAAAACACACTGGCGGTGACCCAAGCCGAGTCTTTCGATGACTGTACTTTTTCCTTTGATTATCAATATGTCAATGAACAGGCAAATATTAGTTCTTTATTTATTTAAGGTTTTGAACACTCGTAATTTGGAATTTGGAATTTATATAGCCGGATCCGGTGATGGAAAATAGAACGGAAGTGATCATTTGTCTGGGCAGTTCATGTTTTGCCCGCGGAAACCGCAAAACGGTGAAGCTGATCAATGACTACCTGAAAGCGCATGAATTGCTGGGCATGGTCCATTTTCATGGCGGACATTGTTTTGGACGATGCGATAAAGGTCCTGTTCTCAAAATAGGCCAGGAATTTTATGAAAAACTTACCCCGGAAACGATTAACAACCTACTGGATGATTTCTTCAGAAATGCATTTAAATCTTTACCTGCTGAATAAAGCTTTGAACCTATGAGTTTACCGCTTATAAACATAGATCACCTGAAATGCAAAACCTGCTATGCCTGCGTAAGGGTGTGTCCGGTAAAAGCCATTGTGGTGAAACCAAACCAGGAGTTTCCCGATGTATTGCACAACAGGTGCATTGGTTGCGGGAGCTGCCTGCAGTCATGCTCGCCCGGAGCCATTTCTTACCGCGATTCAAAGGTGGCTGTCAGGACGCTGCTCGACAGTGATGTTAAAGTGGCGGCTATTGTTGCCCCCAGCATTTCAGGCGAATTCCATGATATTACCGATTACCGGAAATTTGTTAAGATGATCCAGGCCCTTGGATTCGACTATGTGAGTGAAGTTTCCTTTGGGGTGGACCTTGTCGGTAAACAATATGCCGATCTCTTTAACAATTTTCTGGGCAAGTTTTACATCACCTCCTGTTGCCCGCCTATCGTTTCCCTGATCGAGAAATACCATCCGGGGCTCATCGAAAACCTTGCGCCCATTATTACGCCTATGACTGCTACGGCTAAGGTGATGCATAAGATCTATGGCAGCGACGTCAAAGTTGTTTTTATTGGTCCCTGTATAGGCGCCAAGGAAGAAATCCTGCATTTCGATGGCGACGGGAAGGTGGAGGAAGTACTCACTTTCATTGAACTCCGTGAGATGTTCAGAGAAGCTGACGTGAATGAGAATACGCTTGAATATTCTGAATTTGATGATCCGATAGGTTTCAGGGGCTCTATTTACCCCATCAGCAACGGAATATTGCAGGTCAGCGATCTGGATGAATCCATATTGAAAGGTTCCATCATCACCACCGAAGGAAAGGTAAGCATCATGGAAGCCGTTAAAGAATTTGAAGACAGTATCGATTATATTCGGAAACATTTCAACCTGTTTTATTGCGAAGGCTGTATCATGGGACCCGGAACTTCTCCGGGCGGCAAGAAATTTATCCGGAAAACCCTTGTGGTGGATTATGCCAATAAGCGGCTGAAGAAATTCGACCATGATCGTTGGGAAAAGGATATGGCCTCATTTGCCGGCCTTGACCTGAAACGCACTTTTGTCTCTGACGATCAGCGGATACCGGCTCCCTCGGAGGAGCGTGTACAGGAAGTGCTTAAGGTAATCGGCAGGAGTGAAGGTACAGCAGAGATGGGTTGTGGGTCCTGCGGCTACGACACCTGCACGCAGTTTGCCGAAGCCGTTGCCCAGGGGCTGGCTAAGCCGGATATGTGCATCACCTATTCGCTTAAGAGCAAACAGGATTACATCAAGACCTTGCGCATTACCAACGATAAACTGGCCAAAACCCAACATGCCCTGCAGGAATCTGAAAAACTGGCCAGGACCGAACAGATCGTTGCCCAGGATGCCCTGGATACGAATGTGAATATGCTTAAAAAGCTGCCAATGGCCATCGTGGTTGTGGACGAAAACCTAAAAATCGTTCGTTCCAATGATAGCTTCGTGAACATACTGGGTCCGGATGCGGCTGAAATCAACGATGTTATCCCTGGTCTCATCGGAGCCGATCTCAAAACACTGCTGCCTTTCCAGTTCTATAAATTATTCTCCTATGTGCTTACCAGCAATGAAGATGTGATTGGAAGGGATTTTCATATAGGAGACCGTTTGTTGAATGTATCCGTTTTTCCTGTAAAAAAGGACAAGTTCGTCGGGGGTGTCATCCGCGACATGTACCTGCCCGAAGTGCGTAAAGAGGAAGTCATCAGCCGGGTGAGCGAGGTTATCGATCAGAACCTGGAACTGGTGCAAAAAATTGCCTTCCTGTTGGGCGAAGGTGCTGCCACAACCGAAAAAATGCTCAATTCCATCATCGAATCACATAAAGCCTCTGGCAAATAATCCTTCAGTCAAAACAACAGCCGACCGTAAAAAGCAAACCAGGAATGGAAAACCAATTTTATGTAGAAGTGAATGTTTCTCAGAAAAATTATGAGGGCGAACGCATTTGCGGCGATACTTTCCTTTCCCGGCGCATTCGCGAGGAAAACCGCATCGTAGCTGTTTTGTCTGATGGCATGGGCCACGGTGTAAAAGCCAATATGCTTTCCACGCTCACCGCCACCATGGCCATCAACTTCACTGAAGAACATAAAGAAGTAAACCGTATCGCTGAAATCATCATGAATACGCTTCCGGTATGCAGTGAGCGGCAGATGAGCTATTCCACCTTCACCATCGTAGACATTGAAATTGACGGCGAAACACGCATCCTGGAGTACGATAATCCACCGACATTCATCATGCGGGGCAACAAGCCTTTCAATCCGGGATGGAATTGTATTATTCTGGATTCCGACAAAAATGAGGGGAAAGAGTTGCGCAGTTGCACCTTTAAGCCTGAGAAGGAAGATCGGATCATCGTCAGCTCAGATGGTATTACGCAATCGGGCCTGGGAACGCCCAAATACCTTTTTGGCTGGGGGGCCGAAAACCTTGAAGCTTATGCACAGGAACTCATAACCCACAACCAGGTTATCTCAGCAGCCCAGCTGGCATCAAAGGTTGTAAATATGGCTCATATCAACGATGTGTATCATGCCAAGGATGATATCAGTTGTGCTGTGATCTATTTCAGGGATCCCAGAAAACTGTTGATTTGTACAGGTCCTCCGTTCGAAGAAGTGAATGATGTACTGCTGGGTGATGCCGTCCGCAGCTTCGAAGGGAAAAAGATTATCTGTGGCGCCACAACCAGCGATGTTATTGCACGGGAACTTGGAAAAACGATAGAAGACAGTTTTGAATTTGATGACCCCGACCTGCCCCCGATATCGTTCATGGAAGGAATTGACCTGATAACCGAAGGTATTCTTACGCTTGGGAAGGTCAATGAGATTCTTAAAAATTATTCAGGCAACTATAAGCCGGGAAAGGGTCCGGCCGATCAGATCGTACGCTTGCTGCTCGAAAGCGACGAGATTCACGTCATCATCGGAACACGCATTAATATAGCGCATCAGGATCCAAGTCTGCCTGTAGAACTGGAAATCCGCAGGACCGTTGTCAAGCGTATCGCCCGCCTGCTGGAGGAAAAATTCCTTAAAGAAATTAAACTGCAGTTTATCTAGAGGCCTGTCAGGGATGATAAGATCCTTTTATTGCTGAAAAACATACTGGATAATGTTAGCGCCCATCTGCAGCGCTTTCAGCCTGGTTTCCTGTGAGTCGTGATGCACTTCAGGATCTTCCCATCCATCTCCAAGGTCGCATTCGTAGGTATAGAGACAAACAAGCCTGCCTTTCCAGAGCAATCCGAAACCCTGCGGGGGCTTACCATCATGCTCGTGAATCTTTGGCAATCCGCCGGGGAAATTGAAATGCTGATGAAAGATCGGGTGATCGAAAGGCAATTCCACAAAATCGAGTTCCGGGAATACACGTTTCATCTGCGGACGGATGTATTTATCGAGACCATAGTTGTCATCAATATGCAAAAAACCACCTGAAAGCATGTAACTCCTCAGGTTACTGAGGTCCTGGTCAGAAAAGACAACATTACCATGACCTGTCATGTGTATGAACGGGTAGTTGAATATTTCGGCACTTCCTGCATCCACCGTCGCATAATCCTTATCAATATTCGTGTGAAGGGTGGAATTGCAGAAACTGATAAGATTGGTGAGGGAAGTAGGGTTGGCATACCAGTCGCCGCCGCCATTGTATTTGAGCAGTGCAATCTGGACCGTGGCGTTTGGAGTGGCACCCATCAATGGTACCAAAACGAACAGGCAGGCGATCATCCTGCGAATGCTAATGGGCCTGAAGGTATGGTATTTCGGTTTTGACATAGCTATTTTATGCTAAAATCAGTCATTCATCAGGTTGAGTATATGGCAGGCCACAACTGCTGCAGTCTCGGTCCTGAGCCTGCTTTGGCCAAGCGACACAGGCTGGTAGCCTCTTTCAAATGCAAGCCCGATCTCATCGGGGTTGAAATCACCTTCGGGTCCGATAAGCACAATGGCAGGATCACCGGGTTTGTAGGCTTCTTTAAGATGGATGCGTGGTTTTTCATCCACATAGGCTATAAATTTCTGGCTTTCTGTTTTCCGTTTCATGAAATCACTAAAAGTCACAGGCTCATGCAGCACTGGATGATAAGCACTGAGCGACTGTTTAACAGCTGCGGTTATTACTTTGTTCATTCTGTCCACGCGAAGGCTCTGCCGCTCAGAATGGCGACAAAACAGCGGGGTTATTTCGTCGATACCAATTTCAGTTGCCTTCTCCAGAAACCATTCGAATCGACCGATATTCTTGGTGGGTGCAACCGCAAGATGAATATGTGCTGCCATTTTTTTTACAAAATGCTTCACATCGATGCACAAAGTGCATGCTTTTGGATTGTTGTCCAGCAGATGGCCTTCGAACATCCAGCCAGCACCGTTGGTGATCTGCAGCAGATCGCCGGTGTTAAGCCTCAGCACCCTTGCGCAATGGCCGGATTCTTCAGCGTTGAGTGTGACAATGGAGCCTAAAGTGCTTTCACCAGATAAGCCAGGGAGGTAGAACATAAGGGATATTATTAAACGATCAGATGGCTTTTTAGCCAGCAGGAAGGTTACTTAGTTGTTTTCTTCACCTCTTCAACCGTCGTTTTAAGGCCTTTTACTTCGTAGCCGACAGTCGTTATGGCCGTTGACATATCATTGATCCCGGCACGTGTGGAATCGAAAGCAATGACCACTGTCTTGTCCTTGAAGGAAGCGCTGGCCGAGGCAATGCCGGGAATCTTTTCAACCGATGCCTTTACGGTGTTTTCGCAACCTGTGCAGGTCATGCCCTCAACGGCCAGGGTGATTGTTTTGTTAACCATCACTTTTGAAGTATTGACTGCAGCCTTACCGGAGGCTTCATTGGGAGCAGAGTTGCAGGCCAGCAGGGAAGAGGCAAGCAATATCATGACAAATGCGTTTCTGGTCATAATCATTTTTTTTTATTTTGAAGTTCAAAGTTAAAATGATTTCAGCAGGATTTATTAAATCATGCTATTAAAAGAAGCACTTAGAAGTAGATTGTTGAGATTGATGCGATTGGAGGGATTGAAGGGATTAAAGGGATTGAAGGGATTGATGAGATTGATGAGATTGAAATGCATAGAAAAATACAAATAGATGGAAAACAGGAACAAATTATCTTTTTAAATGTTATGAGGAAGTCAAGTGTAGTTCATTAACTAATGGAATATGAAAACAATCATCATCCTTGGGAGTGTAGTTATCGTGATTTTCATTTTGTTTCAATCTTATACCTCTATGTCAACCGGTAAAACAGAAGTACAAAAGTATTCAGTCGTTCACAAGGACAATGATTTTGAGATCAGGTTCTATCCGGCTGCAACCATAGCAACCATCCGGTCGGATGCAAGGACTTACAAGGAATTGGCGGGTCCCGGATTCCGGAAGCTGGCAGGCTATATATTTGGCGGCAACGCGTCTGAGACTAAGATTCCGATGACGGCGCCGGTGCGCATGGATGTCAGCGATTCCGTTTCTACCATGAGTTTTGTGATGCCATCGGCTTATAACGAATCAAACCTGCCAAAGCCCAGCGACCCCGGTGTGATCATAACCAAAACAACAGATGAATATGTTGCCGTTATTAGTTTTGGTGGCTTTGCATCTGATAAGGATCTGAAATTCTACACTGAAAAACTGCAGAAACTTTTAAATGAAAAAGGAATTGTTCCTAAAGGCCATTATCAGTTTTTAGGCTATAATCCGCCATTCCAGTTGGTTGGAAGGAAAAATGAGGTTATTGTTCCAGTTGAATGGAAAGCAGAATAGGCGAACGGACGGGAGGTGCGTATTCAAATTATACCATCTACCTTTGTCACGCATGAAACGCTTACTGGTTCCCTGGGAAATGTTGCATGCGGCTATAAAAAAGCAGAACATTTTCAGATGCAACAAAATATTGAATTACTGGCGCCCGGCGGTGATACAGATTCCATAAAGGCTGCAATTGCGGCAGGAGCAGATGCGGTATACTGCGGTCTGGATAATTTCAATGCGCGTAACCGCGCCACGAATATTAGTTTCGATGAATTAAACGGGATTTTAAGATTTGCTCATCACAATAATTGCCAGGTCTATCTGACCCTTAATATCATTATTGTCGAAAGTGAGATCCCTGCGTTGATAAGCGTTTTGAACAAATTAGCCAACACAGGCATTGATGGTATTATTATCCAGGATCTGGGAATGCTCTATCTCGTATCAACCTATTTCAAGAGCCTTAAAATCCATGCATCCACGCAGCTTACCACACATAATGAAGGTCAGATACTGTTTTTAAGTAAACTGTCGGTTACCAGGGTTAACCTGTCGAGAGAGTTAAACATCAATGAGATTAAAGCATTGGTCCCAATCGGACATCAAAATAATGTGTTATCTGAAGTTTTTGTTCACGGTTCTTACTGTATCTGTTTTTCGGGCATCTGTTATATGAGTTCCGTGCATGGTGGAAACTCCGGAAACCGGGGCAGATGTAGTCAGCCATGCCGTGACCAGTATATCACGACGCCCCAGGGCAAAAACTTTCCCCTTAATCTCAAGGATAATTCAGCATATTCCGATCTGAAGGAACTGGCTGACGCTGGTGTCGACGCCATAAAAATTGAAGGCAGAATTAAAAAGTTTCATTACGTATATACGGTTGTTGAAGCATGGCGAAAACAACTCCTGAGTCTATACGGCAAGGGTAAAGTTGACGAAGACAACAGTGCACTTTATAAGGTCTTTAACCGCGATTTTTCTGACGACTGGTTAAAGGGAGCCATCTCAAAAGATATGTTTATTGATAATCCCCGTGATCATTCTGCGATTTATTTATCCGAACTATATGGTGGCAGTACGGATGAAAATCTTGATAAAGCAAAAGGGGATATTTACGATGAAAGAACGGGCATCATATCAAAGGTTGAAAACATACTTTCACGTTTAAGCATAGATAAAGCTCCCTTAATTATCAGCCTATCAGGTGAATGCGGTACGCCATTGAAAGTATCGGTTAAAACGCCTGACGCTGAATTCGTTGTGCTGTCTGAAATGAACCTCGCAACAGTTGCCGCGCAGGAACTAAATGATGCGGTTGTGCTGACAAGGCTGAAAGCCTTGAATGAAACGGAGTATTATATTGAGAAACTTGATCTGAGCGGTCTTCAGCCCGGTGTATTCATACCGTTTAAAGAACTGACAGTCCTTAAAAAACGACTGTTGTTTGTCCTGAATGGTGCAAGGGGATTTGTTGAACCCATAGCTGTTCCCGTTATCAGAAAACAAAACAGCGTAAATATTAAGCCGTCGCTTTCGGTGCTGATATCATCACAAGAGGATTTATACCTGAGCCAGGCGACTTCGGCTACGATATTTTTTCAGCTTCCCGATTCTTTTAAGCACGATATCGCTGAATATGCTGATCTTTTTATCAAAAACAGGGATGTTATTCCATGGTTCTCTGCGGTTTTGATTGGTGATGATTACTCTGCCGCGGTGGAATTGCTTCAGAAGGTGCAGCCAAAGCGCATTGTGACGAATAATACAGGAATAGCCTATGAAGCTTTTAAAATCGGAATTGCGTGGATTGCCGGTCCGTACCTCAATATTGTCAATTCGTTTAGTTTGCTTTGTCTGAAAGAAAAATTCAACTGTTCGGGTTCGTTCATTTCAAATGAGATCAGTAAAACCCAGCTGCAGCGCATTAAAAATCCCGGAGATGGTTTTGAACTCTATTATAGCATCTATCATCCTGTTCTGCTGATGACGAGCAGGCAATGTCTGTTTCACCAGGTAACCGGATGTGAAAAGGACAGGGTTGATGATGACTGTATGCAGCAGTGCACTATGACCTCGTCTATTACGAATTTGAAAAACAACACGTTTATCATTGAGAAATCCAGGGGAAACTATCATCGCGTCTATCAGGAGACAAATCTCCTGAACCCGGATATCATTACCGACGTCCCCAATTTCTTTTCAGGTTTTTTAATTGATCTGAGGGATATCAAAACAGGGACCACGGTGGAGCTGGATAAACCGGGTGTAATCAGGCATTTTGAAAATCTGCTGCTTGGAACTCCCGATGCAAAAAGAGAACTTGTAAAAATCATTCATCCTTCTTCTATCGCACAGTATAAAAAAGGTATTTAATGAAGATTACCCGCCGGCGCCGGGCAGCGGCAAAGCGCTGAAGCTAAGCCTGTGAAATATACTACTGAATTATGGTGACAGGCATGACCTGCTGTTTCAAAAATAGTTTTCTGTATTGCAGCGGCGCGTTTCCGTTGAATGTTTTAAAGGTCTTATTGAAATAAGAGATATTGCCAAATCCGCTTTCAGTACAAATCTCAAGAACCGGTTTGTCCGTATGGCGCAGCATTATGCAGGCATCATTGATCCTGCATTCTGTAATAAATTCAATAAGTGTTTTGCGGGTTATATGCTTAAAATAGCGGCAGAAAGCTGTTGGCGTCAGATGGGCAATTTCAGCAACGGCCTGTAATGAAATTTCCTGACGGTAATTCGTGATCAGGAAATTAAAAATCCGCTGGAAACGATCGGTTTCTGCAGGCGAGAAATGAATGCCGGAAAATTGGAGGTCAATCGCTTCTTTTTCTGCGGAAACGGCAATGATATTAAGGATCTCAATAAACAGCGCGAAGCGTTCAAAGCCCTTGAGTACGACCAGTTGTTCCATTTTTGGAATGATTTGTTGCCGGGTTGAGCCGGTTATAGCCAATCCTGAATCTGCCTGTTCCAGGAGGTATCGTATGGCCGCAAATTCGGGAAGCCCCCAAAGCGATTCCCCGGCAAAGTTTTTCTGAAACTGGATTACAATGGCCCGGTCATTTTCGCCGCCGCCCTGATGTTCGCTTAACCAGCAATGCGGTAAATTTCCACCAACCAATACAAGATCTCCGGATGCATATTCCGAAACTTTACCCCCTACATATCTTTTCCCATGGCTATGCTGAATCATGGTCAGTTCCAGTTCCGGATGATAATGGTAAGGAGCATCAAACGAAGGCTGGTCCAGTGCAAGCAGCAGAAAAGAGTTTTCTGCTCCGGATGTGATCTGTTCAAATATAGCTTTCATTTCGCCTTTATTACCTTAGAATTAAACTTGAAGTCAATAAGATGGTAATATTACACAATTATTGGATAATTTAGACAAAGCCAAATAGGTGCAACTGCAGTAAATTTGAATTGAACTCATCTTGCTGATTTACATGAAGGCGATTTTGATTATTTTAGGTTGTTTTATAGCTTCCGTGGCAACTGCCCAAAACGCCCGGTATGTCAATGTTTTCATTGGAACCGATGGCACCGGCCATACTTTCCCGGGACCTTCGATGCCATTTGGAATGGTGCAACCAGGTCCGGATAACCGCGAACAGGGGTGGAACCACACCAGCGGTTACCAATACCGCGACAGTCTCATCATGGGCTTCTCGCAGACCCGTTTCAGCGGAACCGGAATTAGCGAAATGGGAGATGTTCTCCTGCTTCCGTTCTCAGAAAAAGCAGATCAGCATCTTAGAAACTTGTACTTCAAAAACACCGAAAAAGCAGGCGTGGGTTATTATGCTGTTGTTAAAAAGGACGGGGTTAAAGTGGAACTGACCTGTTCAGAGCGGGTAGCACTGCACCGTTATACTTTCCCTGAAGAACAGGGCAAAGTTTTGGTCGATCTGCAACACGGACTGCGATTCCTGACGGACAGTCTCATATTGAATGCGGATGTCAGGATCGAAGATAATCAAACCATTACAGGCTATTGTCACACTAAAAACTGGGTGGAACGGAAATATTTTTTTGTGGTAAGGTTTAACAGGTCATTTTCAAATTATGTTGAGCTGCCAAAAGGGAGAAGGGAAAATGCTCCCAGATATATTTTAGCTTTCCAGCTGGATAAAAGCAGACTACTGGAAGTCAAAGTTGCTTTATCAACCGTTAGTGTTGAAGGGGCAAGGCGCAATCTCCAGGCTGAAGTTCCGGGTTGGGATTTCAAGCGGGTCAGGCTAGATGCCGAAAAAGCCTGGAACGAATACCTGGGCAGGATTGACATAGCAGCACCGCAAAAGCAGAAGGAGATTTTTTACACTTCATTCTACCATTTGCTCCTGCAACCATCAAATATTGCGGATATGGATGGTAAATACCGCGGCACCGACGATAAGATAGCCCAGGCAACTGGCAATGAATACTATTCTACACTGTCCATCTGGGATATCTATCGCGGAGCTTTTCCATTGCTGGAAATCATTGCCCCTGAAAAAATAAACGGCATTGTCAGCTCCATGCTGTTGCATCACAAAGCTGCGGGTTTTTTGCCCATCTGGAGCGCATGGGGGCAGGAAAACTATTGTATGATCGGCAATCACGCCATTCCAATGATACTCTCGGCTTTCAATAAAGGTTTTACCGGTTTCAATCCCAGAGAGGCGTTATTGGCCATGGTTGAAACTTCGACCAGGAGTCATATCAACTCCGACTGGGAAATGTATAATAAATACGGTTATTATCCTTTCGACAAACTGGATAATGAAGCAGTTTCGCGGACACTGGAAAGTGGTTACGACGACTGGTGTGTTGCCGAAATGGCAGCTAAGCTGGGTGACAAACAAAACGCCGAAACATTCTCAAAAAGGGCGAAGTACTACAATAACCTTTTTGACCCGGAAACGAAATTGTTCCGAGGAAGGGATACACGGGGAAACTGGCGGACACCCTTCGACCCCCTGGCTGCAACTTCGCCCATGAACAATCCCGGGGATTATACCGAAGCCAATGCCTGGCAATATTTCTGGACCCCTGCACAATCCGATATCGATGGTGTAAAGAAGTTGTTGGGGGGCCAGGAGGCTTTTACCAAAAAACTCAACGCTTTTTTTACAATTGAAAGCCGTAATCCTGATAAATTCCTGGGGCAGGAAGCGATGATCGGACAGTATGCACATGGCAACGAACCCGGTCATCATGTCTTATACCTTTATGCCTATTCAGATTCACCAAAGGTGGGGCAGCAATACATTCATGAAGTGATTAGTAAGTTCCACAACAATACGCCCGACGGTATGATCGGCAACGACGATTGCGGGCAGATGTCAGCCTGGTACATGCTGTCGAGTCTGGGATTTTACCCTGTGAATCCGGCATCAAATGAATTTGTCCTCGGAGCACCGCAGTTGAAAACAGCCACACTTCACCTGGAAAACGGTCTGCTTTTTACCATCACAGCCAAAAACTATTCCACTGGAAACATATACACTGATAAAGCCTTCCTGAATGGGGTTTTAGTTGACAAGCCTTACATTACCTATGAACAGGTGATGAAAGGCGGGCACTTGGTATTTGAAATGACAGCCAACTAAAAGCAACTATATGAAAACAAATGTTATCGCCACACTATTTATCCTGATGAGTATGCTTTGTATTTCACAGAATCTTCCCAAAGTTGCCTTCGGGAGTATCAAACGACTGGAAAATTTCCGGTCACAATATGTCGATGCCCGGAATGTCGATGTATGGCTGCCTGATGGTTACGACATTTCCCAAAAATACAATGTGGTATACATGCAAGACGGTCAAATGCTTTTTGACAGTGCACAATCATGGAATAAAAAGGCATGGGGAGTGGATAGCAGAATCGCTCAATTAATCAGGGAAAATAAAATTGAAAAATGCATAGTAGTTGGTATATGGAACAACGGCAAATACCGTTTTTCAGAATATTTTCCGCAAAAGTTTTTAAGCACGTTAAGTGAGGATTTCAGGAAAGAATATATTTCGGCATATCTCCAGAATAAGCCTCAGTCGGACAATTATCTGAAATTTATCGTGGATGAACTAAAACCTTTCATTGATGCTCATTTCTATACCGACCCGGGGAAAGATCATACTTTTCTGATGGGATCAAGCATGGGTGGCATGATTTCAATGTATGCCATATGCGAATATCCCGGTGTTTTTGGCGGGGCAGCATGTTTATCCATTGCATGGATAAGTATGGATAAGAAAAATTTCGAATTACCATTGGCAGGCTTCAATTATCTGCAAAAAAACGCTCCCTCACCAAATGGACACAAAATTTACATGGATCATGGAACCAATGAGATGGATAGTCTGTATGCAGATTATCAAAATTTTGTGAACAATATCATGTCAGAAAAAGGATTTGACACATATAACTTCAAAAGCATGGTTTTTAAAAATACAGGTCATAATGAAACCGATTGGTCTAAACGATTATCTATTCCTTTGGAATTCTTAATGCCCTTGCAGGAATCTCTCAATGAAAAATACCAGAAACTTCCCTTTGGCAGTATTAAACCATCAGGCTGGCTGAAAACCCAGATGCAAAAGGATATGGAAGGCTTTGTCGGAAACCTGGATAAACTGGTTCCTGATTTAATGAATGATCCCATATATGGTGCAGGACGCCTGCAAAAAAACAGCCGGGCCAAAGACCTCGGGAATCTAAAATCGGGTGATGCCCAAGGCGATGAGCAGTACAAGTGGTGGAACTCCGAAACACAGTCGAACTGGTGGGACGGCTACATCCGGAATGCCATGCTTCTGGATGATCAGAAAGCTATAGAGAAGGTAAAAACCTACATCAGCCGGATCCTGACCACCCAGGATGAGGATGGCTACCTGGGCATTTACGGAACTGACTTGCGGTACAAATTCACTTCTGAAAATGGTGAGCTGTGGTCGAAAACCACATTGTACCGGGGGCTGTTGGCTTATTACGAATCCTCCCGCGATGAAAAGGTTTGGAATGCATTGGTCCGTGCTGTCGACAATGTGATGCAGAATTATCCTGTTAACCGCTCACAACCGTTTTATGCGGGAAAGGATTTTTCGGGAGGTGTGGCGCACGGATTGACGTTTACGGATGTGCTTGACCGGATGCACCAGCTCAGCGGCGAGCGGAAATACCTGGATTATGCCCGTTTTCTGTATCTTAACTTTTCAGAAAATTATTCTTCTGAAAAAGATGCCCGGCTCGGGAATATCCTCAATCCGGATTTTAAGCTGCAGTCGCACGGGGTGCATACCTACGAGCACCTGCGTCCCCTGCTGGTTGCTGCTTATGCCTCCGGGAATAAGGATTTACAAAAGGCCCTGAAAATCTACCTGGAACGGATCAGCAACTGCACAACCATGACCGGAGGGGCCATCGGTGATGAATGGATCGACAGTAGAACAGCCGATGCCACGCAAACCGGATACGAATACTGTTCCCTGCACGAACTGATGGACAGTTATGCGGATGTGCTTCAGAAAAGCGGGGATCCTGCATATGCCGGAAAGATTGAGCAGATTTTCTACAATGCAGCGCAGGGATCACGCCATCCCGACCATTCATGCATCGCTTATCTCAAAACCGATAATTCATATGAAATGATGGGGACTAAAAACGGAAAAGCTGAACCGGGCCGCAAGCAGACACGCTATAAATACTCTGCTGTTCATCAGGATGTTGCGGTTTGCTGTGCCCCTAATGCGGGGAGAATTTCTCCTTATTTTCTACAGTCAAGCTGGATGAAAGAAGGGGAGCGCACCCTGGTTGCAATGCTTTTGGGCCCGAATGTGCTTAAAACTGACATCCAGGGTATACCTGTCAGGATTGAGGAAATCACGGAATATCCCTTTCAGCAACACTTTGTTTTTAAGATACACACCGAAAAAACCTTACCGTTAAAATTGAAAATCCGAAAACCTCAATGGGCAATCGCTGTCCGCACCAATGAAAAATATACGCTGAAAGATGGATTTATGTTAATTGATCGCACATTCGGCAAGGACGACCAGGTCGAGCTTGAATTCCTGGCGGATGTGCTGGTAAAAGAGGATCTGAACCGGGAAAAGTACTTCACTTACGGAGCATTGGTGTATGCCAGGCCCATCGTTGCAACTGAGATGACAGGAAAAATTTATGCCCCCGGCTTTGAAGATCTGAATTATAAACCTGCAGATTCAACCAGGTATGAATACCTGAAAAATCTAAAAATCAGCTGCCAGGATGGTAAAATCCGCGTGAATCTTAAAAACGTAAAGACTAAAAAAACAGAAAGCGTTGAACTGATCCCATTTGGCAAAACGATTCTGAGACAGGTTTCGTTTAAGTAGAGGAGACCGGATTTTTTTAGCATGTGCCTAATTAAACAGGCGGGTTATCTTTTCTTTTATTACTGATTCCATGGATTGGTTTATGATGCCCAGTTTTCTTTTGATTAAACCTTTCGGAATGGTAATCATTTTATGCAATTGAATCACTGAATCTACAACTAAGCCGGTGCCCATAGCATCTACTGAATTTTTCAATAAAACAAGATCACTCTCCATCATATCTTCGGGGATTCTGCTGGAGATAAATGCAATGATGATATGATTGTATTTCCCGATTTCATTTGTCAAACATAGGGCCGGTCTTACTTTTGATGCGGAAAAATCGTCAAACGGGAAAGGAACCAGCACAATGGCGTTCTTAATCATTTAAAGGTTCTCCATCTTTTAACGAATAAACATCCTCTTCCGGCTCCTTCAGAAAATTAAATGCGGGATTTTTAGTAAGGGAATCCATCCAAATATTTTCTTCTTCCTCTTGGCTGATTTCCTCCTCAACCAATATCAGAATCCGAACATGCAACTCCGCATTACCAAGCTGATAATCGAGTTTCAGATGTCCGTCCTTGTCTGTTTTTGATTTTATTTCAATGGCTTTCATCCGGCTTACAGATTTGATTTTAACAAAGTTAATATAATTCCTCCTTATTCCGACTGCGTTCTATAATCCTCCAATGGCGGGCGTCTCCCGATCCCGCTGGCACTCTTCTCCATTCGCTTGCCGGAGCATCTTCCAAAATACGCATAAATCAACTGTTAACTACCTCAAGCCAGCCTGTCGACGCACAACAATATCATCACCGCCAGGTAAAAGATATTGATCCTTACAAAAGAAGCCCCAACCTTTAATTCGTCCCGGCGTTGGCCGATAAGGTTTGAAAAGCTCAGCACCAGCGCCAGTGCCAGGGCTGTCAGTATCCAGCCTCCCCATGTGGTGTTGATGATACCGAAAAAGGGGAAAAACATGGCGGATACGGCCGTGGCGGTGATCCAGGTAAAGGTTAGGCGCTTAATCTGCCGGGGTGAAAAAACAGCCGTGATGGAAGGGAACCCTGCCATCTCGTATTCCTTGCCGTATTTAAGCAGGATGAGCCAGAAGTGGGGTATCTGCCCGATGAAGAAGAAAAAGGCGATCATCAGCACGCCGGGATGCACCAGCGTGCCACCGGCCGCTGTCCAGCCCACCAGGGGAGGCAAAGCGCCCACCACTGAACCGGGTACAACGGCAAAAGCCGAATAACGTTTCAGGTAAGTATAGATGCCATTGTACCAGGCAAACGTGGAAAGCCCTATCAGAAGCGGCAGCCACCCGGCGCCGAGACCAAGCACCAGAGAACCGAAGATGAAGAAGAGGACGGATATGACCAACGCTGCTTTTACAGTAATCCTGCCCGATGGAATGGGTCGATGAAAAGTGCGTTGCATCCGCACATCCATGTCTTTCTCCTGAACCTGGTTCAGCACCGACGCTCCGGAGGCCAGCAGGAAAATGCCAAGGGTTGGCATGATAATGCCACTGTCAAGGACTCCCTTGCCAAGGATATAGCCTGTAGCAGTGGTCAGCGCCACCGGCACCGAAATGCGGATTTTTGCCAGTTCGGCTGTAAGCTTCAGGTATTTTAAAAAGGGATTATTTGTCACTCAGCGTCTTGATGTATTCAGCAATGTGTTTGATGTCATCGTCCGTGAACTGGCCCTTATAGGAAATCATCTGCCCCTGGTTGAAACCCTTCACCACATCGGCATTTGGTTCATTTATGGATCGTTTGATATATGCGTCGTCCACCTCAATTTCGCGTTCCTTGCCATCCGTTGTAACAGTCACCTTATGGCCATATATGCCTTTGAATGAAGGTCCTACAATCTTTGTTCCGTCAATGGAATGACAGACGATGCATCCCTTGCTCTCCATGAGTTTCCTGCCGATGGCACCGGGTACTGCAGCGGCTGCAGCATCAAGTTTTGGCGGGCCCTTGGCGTACCAGTCATTGAAATTAAGGCCTGTCATGACCTTTACGGCGCTCGTCATATAGGAATGGCGCAGGCCGCAGTATCCAGCACAGAAAAGATCGTATTGGCCCGGTTTATTCGATAAAAACCACATCTGGTTCTTTTTGCCTGGAATGATCTGTTGCTTGATCCTGAATGCCGGGATGTAAAGGGAATGGATCACGTCCATGGATACCATATCGAGCGAGACTGCCCGGGCTTCAGGCACGACAAGCGTATCTGATTCAAGACCGTTCGGGTACTGGAAACGCCATTGCCACATCCGTGAAACAACGTTTACATGCAATGCATTTTTTGGCATCCGCGATATGGGTGTATAGCCATACCAGCCGTAAAAGAACATGATCAGCACCAGTATGGTAGGTATGACGGTCCAGATAATTTCAAGCTGGGTGCTGCCATCGATGTCGGTGGGCACAGGGTTGCGTTTCTTGTTGTAGCGCACCAGGAATACGATGATCGTGGTGGTGATTCCGACCAGAAAAAACAGGGAAATACCAATGATCAGTACAAAAACCGTATCGACATCAGAAACAAACGTTGAGGCTCCAGAAAACATAGGATTTAGCGGTTTAAATAGTCAATAAAAGTGATTACGATCAATGCGGTAAATACGAGTGCCACCATCAATACCATCATGCGCAGGATAAGGTGTTCGAATTTAAGGTGCATGAAATAGGTGAGCACGAGCGTTACCTTGACACTGGCAATGAACAGTGCTGCTGTCACATTCCACGGCCCGAGTTCTACGCTGGTAATGGCTACAGTCAGCATGGTCAGGCACAAAAGAGCAATCAGCACCAGGAAATTGCTTTGATAACTTACGATATGTTGTTTTGCTTCGCTCATGTCCTTAATGGATTAGGTAGAATAAGGGGAAAAGGAAAATCCAGATCAGGTCGACCAGGTGCCAGTACAGGCCTCCGTTTTCCAGGAGCACATAATCGCCGGAATTGATGCGTTCCTGCCTGACTTTTACCAGGATAACGGTCAGGAAAGTCATCCCTATAATGATATGCAGGGCATGCAGGCCCGTCATAAAGAAATATAGTCCAAAGAAAAGGATATCACCATGGCTTAACTGGTTCAGTATGCCCGAACCCGGGTATAAGCCGTGCTCAAATTTGATTCCCCATTCAAAATATTTGTTCACCAGAAATGCCAAAGCCAGGAATAAGGTCACTGCAAGGAGCCTGATAGTAAGCTTTTTGTTTTCCTTCTGGATGGCCGAAACGGACATCGCAACTGTCATGCTGCTGATGAGTAGAATGACCGTATTGATGAGGCCAACGGTTCTGTTCAGTTCCTGGTTGGCCAAATGAAAAGCAACCGGGTATTTGAAGCGGTAAACAGAATACACGATAAATAACCCCCCGAAAAGCAGTATCTCGGTGAAGATAAACAGCCACATGCCTAGTTTGGAGGCAGTATCGTCGCGGTGTTCAAGGCTGTGTGTTTTTGTCTGTTCCATTTATTCTGCGGTATTGTGTCTTTCGTAAGGTCCGCCGGTGATGACAGGTATTTCTTCAAAGTTTTCGAGCGGTGGAGGTGACTGAATGGTCCATTCCAGTGTGCGCCCGTTCCATGGGTTGTCAACTTCTTCTGGTGTCCCTTTCCTGGCACGGAGCAGGTTGGTGATGATGATAACAAGTCCGGTGACCAGTATCCATGATCCTATGGTTGACAGTACATTCAACTTTGTAAACTCAGGCAGGTAATCGTAATAGCGGCGGGGCATGCCCATCATGCCAAGGATAAACATGGGGAAATACAGGAAGTTGAAGCCGATAAAAAAAACGAGTAACCCTATGTTGGCCCTGCGGCGGTTATATACTTTGCCGAACATCTTTGGAAACCAATAGTGCAGGGCTGCGAAGAAGGCAAAACCTGTTCCGCCGAAAACAATATAATGGAAGTGGGCAACGACGAATGCCGTGTCGGTCAGGTGCACATCGGTGGCTATTGCCCCGAGTACCAGGCCTGACAATCCGCCGATCATAAAGACAAATATGAATGCCATAGCCCACCAAAAAGGCGGCTGCAGGTCAATGGATCCCTTGTAAAGCGTGGCCGTCCAGTTAAAAACCTTTATGGCGCTTGGAATGGCCACCAGGAAGGTGAGCAGGGAAAATGCCCATCGTGCTGAGTCGCTCATCCCGGATGTGAACATATGATGACCCCATACGAAATAGCCTACAAAAGCTATGGCCAGACTTGACAAGGCAATGGCCTTGTATCCAAAAACGACACGGTTGGCGAAGGTGGGAATAATTTCGGTGATGGCTCCCATGGCAGGCAGGATCATGATGTATACGGCAGGATGCGAATAGGTCCAGAAAAGATGCTGGTAGAGTATCGGATCGCCTCCAAGGGCAGGATCGAAGAAACCTATATGGAAAACGCGTTCGGCCACTACCATCAGGAATGTTATGCCAATGATGGGTGTGGCAAGCAGTTGTATCCAGGCGGTGCCATAAAGCGCCCAGCCGAACAGTGGCATCCGGAAGAATCCCATCCCGGGGGCGCGCATCTGGTGAATGGTTACTGCAAAGTTAAGCCCTGTGAGGATGGAAGAGAATCCGAGTACGAATGCCCCGGTAACCGCCGCCAGCACGTTGGTGTGTGTTTGAAGACTATACGGTGCATAGAATGTCCAGCCTGTATCCGGAGGGCCATCGCCCATAAACTGTGAAGATACAACAATGATTGCACCAAGCATGTAAAGGTACCATGAAAGCAGATTGATCTTTGGGAACGCAACGTCCCTTGCCCCGATCATGATAGGAAGCATGAAGTTGCCGAAAATGGCGATCAGGCCGGGAATGACAAACAGAAAGATCATGGTCAGGCCATGGATGGTAAAAAGACCGTTATAGGTCTGCGCCCCCATAATGGTGTGCCCGGGAGCGATGAGTTCAAGTTTCATCAGGAAACCCATTACGACGCCTGTAAGCGCAAAGGTGCTCATACAATAGAAATAGAGCAGCCCGATCCGTTTATGATCGGTTGAAAGTATCCATCCTAGCAAACCTTTGTATTTTCCCTGGTATTCGAGGTAGCTGGGCAGGCGGTGTGGTTTTTGAGCTGTTGACATAAATGGGTGCTTTATTTTGGGGTTGTTTTTCTGACGCGTGAGCGGATGAGTAAAGTTAGAAAGATCGATAACACAAAGAACAGGATGATCGTTCCCGTTACCTTTGTGACATTCAGCACATATTGCTGACCTACGGGGTCGTAGTTATAGCAATACAGCAAAACTTTGTTGACAGTGCTGGCCGATTTCCCTTCTGAAGCTTCCACGAGCGCCAGTTTGAATTCGAATGGTAAAAAATAGATACCACGAAGATACCTTGTGATTTTGGCTTTTGGGCTCAGCACATAGATACAACCGGCATGCAGGTATTCGTTACCAATTTTTTTGTAGTTAAAGCCGATGGCCTGAGTGGCCCTGGCGATATTCGCCGAGTCGCCGGTGAGGAATAGCCATCCGTTCTTATCCACAGGATGCTTCATCCGGGACAGGTAATTAGCTCTCTTTTTTAAGGCCAGATCCGGGGTTTCGGTAGGCTCAAAACTTATTGTGATCGCCTGGTAATCCCTGCCCAGCACCATGTCGGGTGTCTTGTCCATTACTTCGGCCATTCCGTTCATCAGCGGGCTGCAGATCCCAGGGCAGCGGAAGTATACAAAGGAGATGATAGTAGGCTTATTGATGAGGTCTTTCAGGTTGACCTTCCGGTTGTCCTGGTCTGTAAAAACAAGGTCGGCAGGCAGGTATTGATCGAGGTGTTCTACAATGCCAACCTCCGGCTCTTTAGCAGTTTGAGAAAATGCTGCGCCTGAGAACAGAAACAGGCACTGCAGCAAAAGGAAATTTATATTTATTTTCATCTTCATGAACGGTTTACTATTCTGATGACATAATTAATGAATGTGATGGTACAAGCTTTCTTCCAGGTAGGGATGGTTTTTAGGCACAAGGTCGGCTTTGGCAAGAGCCTTGCTGAACACCAGCGCAAACAGGCCTGCAAACCCGATAAAAGCACCAATTTCGATGATCCCGAATTTTGGAGTTGTCGTTAATGTAGGCATGATCTGATCGTACAGGTCGATCCATTGTCCGGCGATAAGCAGCAGGCAAATGAGTTTCACGACAGTTTTGTTTTTATCCATCCTTTGAGACAACAGGACTATAAAAGGGATAAACCAGTTAATTGCCACGTTGATATAAAAGAGTTCCTTCCACCCGTGGTTCCAGCGTTCGGCATAGTAAATGGTTTCATCCGGAATATTTCCGTACCAGATCAGCATAAATTGCGAAAAGAACATATATCCCCAAACAATGGAAAGCATGAAGAGATAGCGCGAAAAATCGAGCAGGTGACTTTCGTTCAGTTCTTTGAAATAGCCTCTTTCGTTCAGCAGGATAACGATCAGCACAATGATGGCGGTACCATGATAGAATGCCGCTATAAAATTCTTTACCGAGAATATGGTGCTTACCCAATGTGCTTCGATGGACATGATCCAGTCGAAGGAAGCCAGTGAAAAAGTAAAGGCCAGGATGAAAATGAATATTTTGGAATTCATTTCATTCTTATCCATATAGGTGATTCCGCCAAACTGATCTTCCTGCAGCGAAACCTTGCGGATGAGGCGGGACATAATGGTCCATGCGCCAAAGAATACAATCAACCGGATGAAGAAAAATGGGATGTTCAGGTATGGTGATTTGTGCGCCAGCAGTGCATCATGGGCAACAGCTTCGGGATGCGACCATTCATACAGGTTGTGCATGCCGAAAAACAGCAGCAGCATGATGATTCCGGCGAAGGGAATGTAAGCGCTCATGGCCTCGGGCACCCGCCTGAACAATGCCGACCATCCCGATTGGGTAATATATTGCAGTGCCAGGAAAAAACTTGCACCTATGGCCAACGACAGAAAATAATAATTATTCAGCAGCAGGTTGGCCCAGGCACGGTCGGCAGAAACATAGAAACCGTATGCCATAGCCAGCAATCCGGCTGTAATGCACCCAATGGCAACATAAGTAAAGCGTTGTGAAACTGTATATCGTGTATCCATTTCGGTACATTTTATTTGTTAGCCTTCTTTTGTAAAACTCTCTCCACATAATTCACAATCTGCCACCTGTCGTCCGGCCTGATCTGTGGCCCATGCGCCCCCATCACATTATAACCCATGGTGATCACATGGTATATTTCACCTTCAGGCACTGCCATTGTTTTGGCTGATAATAAATTAGCGGGAGGTATTGTAAATTTTCCGCTTGTATAGAGATGTCCCTTGCCATCGCCGGCAGGGCCGTGGCAGCCGGTGCAGAATGTTGTATAAAGATCCTTACCAGCTTCGAGGTTCATGAGCGAATCCTTCATGGGATTTATCAGTTCCAGACCTGCCTGTTTTCGGCCTTCTTCTGTGGCCGGATATTGGTATGGGATCATTTCACGGGGTATGGTGCCCTTAACAGGCAACTGCTCCGTTTTGCCGTCGGGGAAATTTGGGTTGGGTGAATAAGTTTCATAGGCCAGCGAATGCGCCATGTCGGGGAAATATTCATATCCCTTGTCATTGCGCGTTCGGTCGCATGAAGCCAGTGACATACCTGCCACAACCGTTCCGGCCAAAAGAGCGAACTGCCAGCGGCAGTATTTTGCACTGAGGCCATTTTTTAGTATGTTGTTTTCGGATAAGCTCATTGTTAATATTTTATTTCGCCTGTTTTTCAATAATCTCAGAAGCGCCACTCTCTTTCAGCAAAGAACTGAAGGCCGCAGCATCGATGGAAATATCGTTTTTGTTAAATACCATCACAAACTTATCGTCGGTCGAACGTGAATCCGGCATGGTATATTTTTTTCCCGGGTAAATGCCCGACCTGGCTGAAAAGGCGAACAAGCTGAGGATGGTCACCGTTAAAATGGTTAATATGATGGTGATAATAATAAAAGAAGGGAACGCATTGGTAGGCTTTCCGCCATAATTAACCGGCCAGTTTATTACTGAGGACCAATAAAGGAATGCCAACACCCCGCATGCCCCAAAAGCGCCAAAGAGAAATGCGATGAAAGCGAATCTCGTTTTTTTGCCCATGGCTTCAATGGCTTCATATACCGGGTAAGGCGAAAATATCTCGTCAATCTTTATACCCTTGGCTTTCACATTATGAACGGCCTGCATCAGCGTATCTTCGTCGTCGAATATTCCCAGGATTTGCGTTTTATCCATGACCTAAATTTTTTCGTGATTAGCATTTTTTTTACGCAGGTTCAGCACTCCCTTCACCTCACTCATTGCAATCATGGGCAGAAAGTTAAAAAACAGGAGTATACAAGTGACGAAAATTCCCAGTGTACCTACAAAGAGACCAATCTCAACCCAGCTGGGCGAATAGGTGACCCAGTTCGAAGGCAGGTAACCTTTAGAAAGGGATGTGACGATGATGTTGAACCTTTCGAACCACATACCTATGTTAATGATGACAGAAATGATGAAAACGATGTTGAGGTTTTTGCGTATTTTTTTCCACCAGAGCAATTGCGGAATAAGTGCGTTGGAAGCTATCATTGTCCAGTACTGGATAGTATAATCGCCGGTTATCCTGTTGTGGAAAAAAGTAAACATTTCGTAAATATTACCACTATACCAGGCAAGCAGGACTTCAGTGGCATAAGATGTTCCCATGATCAGTGAGATGAAAATCAGGATTTTTGAAATGGCATTAAGGTGGGCATCGGTAACATAATCTTCAAATTTATAGTACTTGCGCATGATGACCATCAGCGTCATCACCATGGCAAAACCTGAGAAGATGGCTCCTATAACAAAGTAGGGGGGGAACAGGGTTGTATGCCATCCGGGAACTACCGAACTGGCAAAGTCTGTTGCCACGATGGAGTGAACCGACACAACCAATACGGCTGCAATACCCCCCAGGATGTAGCTCAGCGATTCATAGCGCAGCCATTCCAGTGAAGTGCCCCTCCAGCCAAAAGCAAGAAAACCATATACAGCTTTCTTTATCTTGGAAGTGGCGCGGTCGCGGATGGAAGCAAAATCGGGAACCATTCCGAAATACCAGAATGATGCCGAGATCAGTAAATAGGCGCTTATAGCGATAAAGTCCCAGAATAAGGGTGAGTTATAGTTTACCCACAATGGCCCGCGGGTATTCGGATAAGGAAAAATAAAGAAGGCAAGCCATACGCGGCCCATGTGAATGGCCGGGAAAATGGCAGCGCATACAACTGCTGCGACGGTCATGGCTTCGGCAGCCCTGTTGATGGATGTTCTCCATTTCTGCCTCAGGATGAGCAGGAAAATCGAGAATGCCGTTCCTGCATGCCCGATCCCGATCCACCAAACAAAGTTGATGATTGACCATCCCCAGGCAACGGAGTTGTTAACACCCCATGTGCCGATCCCCTGCGACACGGTAACATATCCAGCCACCAACCCAAACAGCGTAGCTGCTGCACTGATGGCAAAAGCCACCATCCACCACAGCGGTGTTTTTCGGTCGATGGGTGCAATGATATCACCGGTGACCTGGCTGTAATGCTTGTCGCCTAATATTAGTTCCCCTCTTACTTCAGTTTTATACATACCGAAAGCTATAGTTTATGTTAATTTATAATTGGTGGTTGTCTTCTCCACCGCAGTCACCCCGAGCGAAGTCGAGGGGCCTGCTGTTACTATGTTTGTTTGTTTACCTTAT
>JBBRRV010000036.1:0-24447 GCA_038246075.1 Bacteroidales bacterium | reverse complement strand
ATAAAAACAAAAAAAAGCCTGTAAAAAAATCATTTACAGGCTTTTCTAAAATAAACTTGTGGAGCTGCAGGGAGTCGAACCCTGGTCCAAACAAGCAGCAAAAATGCTTTCTACATGCTTATCTTTTAGTTGATTTTCGAAATAAAGCCGGCAAAAAGCGACCCAACTTTACCCTTATTCCCTTTGGTTTTCGAACAGGCACCGGGATTTTACCTGTCTTAGCGCGGCATTTGTGATGCTCCTGACGGGACGCGGCTGCGCAGGGCTTCCCGGGGAACAATCAGCGACTAAATCCTCTGGATTAAGCGGCTAATGCGTAATTGTAATCGTTGCCAGTTGTTGGCTTTGTGTATTGGGATTAACGGGCCACTTACACAACGCCCGGCATGCTTACAATCCTACTCCCTTGCTGTCAAAACCGGTCAGCCCCGGGGATTGTGATGCAAAGATACGATTTTTATACCATTGAGACGCGGAGAAAAAAGAGAACAACACAAAGGCACAGCGCGCACAAAGATGCAAAAAGAAAAATTTGCCTGATAATAATTGGGGTTTCTTCGCCCACTCTTCCCTTCGCCCCATCGCTCCATCAGTTATCCCAGGCGAAATTGACTCGTCCCTCGCCCCTCGTCCCTCGTCCCTCGTCCCCGATTACTAAAATCCATCCGTTAACGTCCTGGCATATCTTGCCACATCACTGGCCGTTACATGGTTGTCGCAGAGAATGGCCAGCCGTTCCACTACATTGTGCAGTTCGCGGATGTTACCGGTCCATTGTATCTTTTGCAGTGCGTCTAAAGCTTCTTCTTCCAGGCGTATAAGTGGTTTCCCGCTTGCAGCACAGATTTCCTGCATAAAATAACTGGCCAGCAGCGGAATATCATCAGCGCGGTCATTCAGCGAAGGCACATGGATCAGGATCACGCTCAGACGGTGGTATAGATCCTCGCGAAAATTCTTACTGGCGATTTCTTCCTTCAGGTTTTTGTTGGTAGCAGCAATGATGCGAACGTTCACCGGGATATCCTTTTCACCTCCCACGCGCATGATCTTGCTTTCCTGCAGGGCCCGCAGCACTTTGGACTGGGCCGAAAGGCTCATGTCGCCAATTTCATCCAGAAACAGTGTGCCGTCATTTGCCTGCTCGAAATCGCCTTTACGCTGCTTGATCGCAGAAGTAAAAGAACCTTTTTCGTGGCCAAAAAGCACGCTCTCGATCAGTTCTGAGGGGATAGCAGCACAATTTACTTCCACAAACGGACCCGAAGCCCTGTTGCTTTTTTCGTGAAGCCAATGCGCAACCAATTCTTTGCCTGTGCCGTTATCACCCGTTATCAGTACCCTGGCATCTGTCGGACCGACACGTTCGATGATATCCTTGATCTCATTGATGGAAGGCGATTCGCCGATCATCTCATAGGCTTTACTCACCCTTCGTTTCAAAACATTGGTCTCATATACAAGGTGAGACCGCTCGAGGGCATTGCGGAGCGTGATCAGCAGCCTGTTCAGATCGGGTGGTTTCTGGATGAAATCGTAAGCGCCTTTTTTGATGGCTTCTACGGCAGTATCGATGGAGCCATGACCCGATATCATCACGATGGGAGCATCGGTGATCTTCAGGGCCTTCTCCAACACCTCAATGCCATCCATTTGTGGCATCTTGATGTCGCAGAGGATCACATCGTATGTGCCATTCTCCAGCAGGCCAAGTGCCGTGGGGCCATCGGCGGCTTCGTCTACCTGGTATTTTTCGTATTCCAGTATTTCGCGAAGTGTATTGCGAATACTGCTTTCATCATCGATAACTAATATACGGGCCATAGGGTGTGAGGATTTGTGCGTCAAAATTACACAAAGTTAGTTTGACGGGAAAGGTTTAATTCGGCATAAACCGGAATGGATTTCCTGTTCATTCTATTGGACAAGTATACTCAACCATATAATAGTTTAAACCCGTTAAGTAATTGTTATAGAAAACAATGGTCAGATATAGAAGATATGACATAGTTATATTTATATATAAGATAATGATTTTGTACCGTATGTGGTGTCAAATAGTATTACCTTTGTTATTCATTTGAATTTTAGGAATTACGGATGAATGAATGTGTTAAGCTAACTTTCCCCGCGCTCCTAGGGAACTCGTTCAAAACTTTTAGTGATCAGGATGCAATGGCTTTCGTGGGAGAACCATCGCTTAAGTATAAGGAAGTCGAAGCCAGGATAAAGGCGGTAATTGCATTCCTCGAAAAACTCGGAGTAAAGCCCGGTGATAAGATTTCCATTTTAAGCATGAATATGCCCAACTGGGGCATAACCTATTTCGCTATCACAAGCATGGGCGCCGTGGTAGTGCCGTTATTGCCTGATTTTGTGTCCACCGAAATCGAAAACATCCTCAACCACGCCGAAGTTAAAGTCCTCTTCATCTCCAATGTGTTATTACCCAAGATCGAAGATCTGAAATGCAAAACATTGAAAGCATTTGTTGAGATGGAGGATTTTTCACTCCTGGGTGACATGGAATTGCCTGTTGCCTTTGATCAGCAGGCAAGACCCAAAAAGGAATATCCTGTAGAAGAGGATGATCTTGCAGCCATCATTTATACATCTGGCACGGCAGGCAAGTCGAAAGGTGTGATGCTTTCGCATAAGAACATTTGTTTTACCGCCTTGCAGGGAACTAAAATTGAACATTTCGGCCCGGGCGACCGTTTTCTTTCTATTCTGCCGCTCTCACATACCTATGAAAATACACTTGGGCTTGTGCTGCCCATTTTTTGCGGCGCATCCATTTTTTACCTGCGCAAACCGCCATCACCCATGGTGCTGCTGCCTGCCCTGGAGCAAGTGAAGCCTACAGCAATGCTCACGGTACCCCTGATCATCGAAAAAATCTACCGCAATAAAATATTGCCGGCATTCAATGACAAATGGGCTGTGAAGCAACTTTACCAGGTGCCGTTCTTTCGCAAACGACTGAATGCGATAGCCGGGAAAAAGCTCCGGAAAACCTTTGGTGATCAGCTTCATTTTTTTGGTATAGGTGGCGCCAGGCTCGATCCGGCAGTAGAGAAATTCCTGCTCGAAGCAGGATTTCCTTATGCCATAGGCTATGGGCTCACGGAAAGTGCGCCTTTGCTGGCCGGTTCCAATCCCAAGCAAGCAAGATTATATTCCACAGGGCCTGCCATGCAAGGCGTGGAGCTTGCCATCAACGAGCCTGATCCCTCAACCGGCGAAGGCGAAATATGGGCTAAAGGGGCTAATGTGATGAAGGGATATTACAAAGAACCGCAGCTGACAGCAGAAACTATAACTGCCGATGGCTGGTTGAAAACCGGTGACCTTGGCATGCTGGACGGAGATGGGTATCTTTATATCAAAGGTCGTTTGAAAAATATGATCCTGGGATCGAATGGTGAAAATATTTATCCCGAAGAAATAGAATCCCTTATCAATAATTTCCACTTTGTGAATGAATCACTGGTACTGGAGCAAAAAGGAAAGCTTGTCGCCCTGGTACACTTTGACCGGGATCAGATTGAGGCGCGTTTCCACCATATTAAAGATGAGTTTTCAAAAAACGCCGAGCGCAAAATGGATGAGTTGGCAAAAGAACTGCAGGCATACGTAAATGCAAGGGTCAATAAATTCTCAAGACTTCAGTTGGTTGTCCGGCAGGCCGCCCCCTTTCAAAAGACAGCCACACATAAGATCAAGCGCTATCTTTATAAGTAGTGGTGTTTCTGTTCAGGATTTATAGAACAGCCATTTAGCCAGTTCACGGTAACTTACTTTTTTTCCATACATCAGGATCCCGGTGCGGTAAATGCGTGCTGCCATCCATGTTGTACCAAGGAAGCCGGCTATCAGCAATCCTGCAGATAAAGCCAGTTCAGTGAAGGGAACGCCAAAAGGTATGCGGATCATCATGATCACCGGGGAAGTCAGTGGGATGATCGATAGCCAGAACGACAATGGCCCGTCGGGATTATTGATGACATACTGTGCCATTACAATCGAAAAGATTAAGGGGATGGTTACTGGTAACATAAACTGCTGTGTATCAGCCTCGCTGTCCACTGCCGAACCTATGGCTGCAAAGAAAGCAGCATAGAGCAGGTAGCCGCCGATGAAGAAGAAGATAAATGCCCCGATCATCTGAACGAAGTTTATCGAGTTAATGGCTTCCAGCATTTCATTTGATGGTTTATCAACCACGGTTGCCGGGGCATTCTCAGCTGATGGTGTTGAAGTCATCATCTGAGCCTTTGAGGCGATCACCTGTTGGGTGCTGCTTTGTTTGAATTTATCGGGAAAAGCAGATTGAACCACTGTTACAATAGCCGCGGTGAATACAACCCAAAGCAGGAATTGTGTGAGCCCTACAAGCGCTATTCCGAGTATCTTTCCCATCATCAGCTGAAATGGTTTGACCGACGAAATGATCACTTCAATGATCCGGCTAGTCTTTTCCTCAATCACTCCCCGCATCACCTGGGCACCAAACAGAAAGATGAAAAAATAGATCATCATGCTGCTGATGAGTCCCACAGCCATGCTCAGTTCGGTGAAACTCTTTGCCTCTGTGCCGCCTTCATCAATTTTAATGGTCGTAAGGTTGATGGTCGATTTAATATTCTTCAGAATCGTTTGGCTGATAAGGTTCTCCTCAGATTCACTGCTTTTGACACCGGGATTGCGGCGTTCAATCTCTTTTTTTATCTCAGCAGCCAGTTTCTGGTTCTCAACTTCTCTTGACATCACCCCGGTGATATAACTCTTGAGGTTAACACTGGGCTGGTTGTCGGAATAAATAATGGCTGAAGAGGGGACTGTGATTTGTGTCAGGGGAATATAGAGTAAAGCATGATCTTTACTGTTTTTGAGCGTTTTCTTAGCCGTTTCCAGATCAGTATAGAGCGGCACAAATTTATAATTGTCATTGTTTTCAAACTTATTGATAAACCACCCTGTTTCATCAACCACATCCACTACCTTCTCTTCATCGGTATGTGTGGCAAGGTATATGGGAACAATAAAAAGAGCGGCCATCAGGATCGGCCCCAGGATTGTCATCACCATGAACGATTTCTTTTTTACGCGAGTGAGGTATTCGCGTTTGATAATCAGAAAAATCTTTTGCATTTCCGTTGGGCTTTATATGTTCTCTTCAATATCAGGGTTTACACCATTCACGGTGGTGATAAAAATATCATTCATGGATGGAATGATCTCATTCAGGGCATGAATGGTAAGATGCGGCATCAGGCATTTCAGCAATGCATTAGGGGAAGTCCCGTCGGGAAGCTTAATCCTTGCTTTACTCAGCCCATCAGTGTGTCTGGTGCTTTCAAGGCTGAAACCAGGTGTCAGAAATCCGTTCAGGTCATCGGACAGCGAAACATATTCTACCTCAAAAAGATTAGTCTTATAAGTGTTCTTGATCGCTTTCACACTCCCGTCGAGGATTTTATGTGAATGATTTATAAGCGCAATATGGTCGCAAAGCTCCTCCACCGAGGCCATGTTGTGGGTAGAGAAAATAACTGTCCCTCCTTTTTTTTGTATCTCGAAGATTTCCTCTTTAATGAGATTTACATTGATAGGGTCGAATCCGCTGAATGGTTCGTCGAAGATGAGCAGACGTGGCTCGTGGATCACCGTTACAATGAATTGCACTTTTTGCTGCATGCCTTTGGACAGTTCTTCAACTTTGCGGTTCCACCAGTCCTGGATTTCAAATTTTTCGAACCATACCTTAAGCCTTTTCAAAGCCTCAAGTCGTGGAACACCTTTGAGTTGTGCCAGGTAAAGCGCCTGTTCACCTACATTCATCTTTTTGTACAAGCCGCGTTCTTCCGGGAGGTAGCCAATGAGTGCTACATGATCCTGCCTTAGTTTTTCGCCCAGGAACATTATTTCGCCTTCATCCGGTCCTATGATCTGGTTTATAATACGGATCAACGTGGTTTTACCCGCGCCATTGGGGCCAAGCAGCCCGAAAATGCTCTGCTCGGGCACATCGATACTCACCTTGTCCAGCGCAGTGTGGTTAGCATAGCGTTTGGTTACGGAGTTAACTGTTATTATCGACATTAAAATAAGTTATTGGAAGGGTGTATATTAATTCAAGTCAAATATACAAATTACATTGAGTTATGAGTACAGCAAATGCTCCCTGGTTACAACAATGAGGGTTTTATCCTGAAAGGCTATATCAGATTGCATGAAGTTATAAAGGGAATTATTGGAAGTATTCCCGCATGCGATCGAAGAAACTCTTGTCGCGTGAGCTGGGATTTGGCTTAAAACTGGCCGAATCCGCAAATTTTTCCATGATCTCTTTTTCCTGGCGGTCCAATGAACGTGGTGTCCATACATTTATATTCACCAGCAGATCGCCGCGTCCATATGAATTCAGCGAAGGGATACCTTTTCCTTTGAGTCGCAGGATCTTGCCTCCCTGTGTACCGGATTCAATTTTGATACGGGCTTTGCCTTCCAGGGTAGGAATATCAACTGAAGTGCCCAGAATTGCATCAGGAAAACTGATATACAGATCGTATAATAAATTGTTTCCATCGCGCATGAGGTCTTCATGTGGAGCCTCTTCTATCACTACGATGAGATCTCCGGGTACACCTCCGCGGGCTGCTGCATTACCTTTGCCGCTTACCGAAAGTTGGATGCCTTCCGACACGCCTGCAGGTATATTCAGGGAGATGACCTCTTCACCCTTGACGATGCCATTTCCAGCACAGGCAGGGCATTTATGCGTGATAGTTTGTCCTTCTCCGCCGCATGAGGGGCAGGTAGCACTTGTTTGCATCTGTCCGAGGAAGGTATTCGTTACCCTTGTCACTTGTCCGGTGCCATGGCATGTCGGGCAGGTGTTGAAGGAAGAACCGCCTTCGGCACCACTGCCTTTGCAGACTGTACAGGAAATATATTTGTTGACTTTGATCTTTTTTTCGACTCCGGTTGCGATTTCTTCGAGTGTCAACCTGACTTTGACCCTGAGGTTGGTGCCATGGTTTACCCTGCGCCGGCGTTGTCCGCCGCCGCCGCCACCAAAGGAACTGCCAAAGGCCCCACCGAAGATATCTCCAAACTGGCTGAAGATGTCTTCCATATTCATTCCGCCGCCTCCGAAGCCCTGTCCGCCGTTGCGCATGCCATCGTGTCCGTATTGGTCATAACGGTTTTTCTTCTCAGGATTGCTCAGCACTTCATATGCCTCGGCTGCTTCCTTGAATTTATCCTCGGACTCCTTATTATTTGGATTTTTATCCGGGTGAAACTTAATGGCCATCTGGCGGTAAGCCTTCTTGATTTCAGCTTCGGTTGAATTGCGGGTAACACCCAGCACCTCGTAATAATCGCGTTTTGTCACTTCTTTTTTTCAGTTAAAATATTAATGTGCCAGTTCTTTAGCTTCCAATGACTACTTTGGCGAACCTGATCACTTTGTCATTCAGCATATAACCTTTCTCAACTTCAACAAGCACCTTGTTTTTCATTTCTTCTGAAGGAGCAGGTATCTGGGTAATGGCTTCATGAAAATCGGTGTCGAAGACTTCGCCGGTAGCATTCATCTCTTTCAATCCCTTTTGCGTAAGGATCTTGAGAAACTTTGAATGAATCAGCTGCATGCCTTCCTTCATTGCCTCTACGGTAATTTCCGGAGATTCAAAAGCTTTAGCAGCCCGTTCAAAATCATCCAACACCGTAAGCAGCGATGAGATCACTTCTTCCGAGGCATTCCTGCTCAGGTCGATTTTTTCCTTGAGTGTACGTTTGCGGTAATTATCAAATTCGGAATAGAGCCTCAGGTATTTATCATTGAGTTCTTCCGCTTTCTGTTTCAGGAGCTGCCCGTTGTCAATAATTTCGGCCGATATAGACTCCTGTGATGTTTCTGGCGTTTCTCCAGTAACATTGTTAATCTCCGGCATCGAATCATCCGTTGCAGGTTCCTTTTCTATATGTTTCTTCTTCATCATCGAATGCAAATCTTTTAAATGTACCAGTATGAATGTAAAATCATGGCTGTTTGTGCAGGCCACGAGTTCTAATCAAAATGTTTGCCACACCTGTTTTGCGGCCAATTTGGCAGCAATTTGACAGGCTGATAATCTGAGGGGTGACAAAAGTAAAGCAAAAAACACGGTTTGTTTTATCAGCACAGGCTTTGATCAGATACGCTTAATATCAGCGCCGATGGCACGCAGCCTTCCATCAATATCCTGGTAGCCGCGGTCTATCTGTTCTATGTTGTCAATCACGCTTTTCCCCCTGCCGGATAATGCTGCAATGAGCAATGCCACCCCGGCACGAATATCCGGCGATGACATACGGATGCCCCGCAGCGCATATTGTTTGTCGAGACCGATGACGGTGGCACGGTGAGGGTCGCAGAGGATGATTTGCGCACCCATTTCAATGAGTTTATCTACAAAGAACAATCTACTCTCAAACATTTTCTGGTGGATCAGCACACTGCCTTTGGCCTGGGTAGCCACAACAAGTGCAATACTGATAAGGTCAGGGGTAAAACCTGGCCAGGGGGCATCAGCAATGGTCATGATAGAACCATCCATGAATGTTTCCACTTCATAATGCTCCTGGGCGGGGACCCATAGGTCATCACCACGGAGTTCCATCTTTATGCCGAGTCTTTTAAAAACTTCGGGGATGATCCCTAAAGCCTCATAATTCACATTTTTGATGGTGATTTCCGATTGGGTCATGGCAGCAAGCCCGATGAAACTCCCGATCTCGATCATATCGGGAAGGAGCTTGTGCTCGGTTCCGCCAAGGTATTCCACGCCTTCAATCGTGAGCAGGTTAGAACCTACGCCGCTAATGCGGGCGCCCATGCGGTTGAGCATATCGCACAATTGAACCAGGTAGGGTTCACATGCAGCATTGAATATGGTGGTTTTGCCGGTGGCCATAACTGCAGCCATTACAATGTTGGCCGTTCCGGTGACGGAGGCTTCATCGAGCAGCATGTAGGCTCCTTTGAGGTGAGCAGCTTCAATGCGATAGACATTTCCTTCGGGTTCACTCACAAAGGTGGCACCAAGTTTCTGAAATCCTATGAAATGGGTATCAAGACGGCGGCGGCCGATCTTATCACCTCCGGGTTGCGGAATGTATCCTTTGCGGAACCGCGATAAAAGAGGGCCTGTGATCATGACAGATCCGCGCAGGTTGCCTGCTTTCTTGCGAAAATCCTCCGTTTTGAGAAATTCGAGGTCTACCTGGTCGGCTTGAAAGGTGTAAGTGGCTGAACTGATTTTTTCGACTTTAACGCCCATGCAACTCAGCAATGCTATTAACTTATTCACGTCCCTGATATCCGGCAGATTGTGAATGGTGATTTTTTCGGGGGTGAGCAATACGGCACAGATAATTTGCAGCGCTTCGTTTTTCGCGCCCTGGGGTATAATTTCACCTTTCAGGCGGTTGCCACCGATAATCTCGAATGAACTCATGGTTTAATATTAGGAAATAGGCATTAGGCAATAGGCATTAGATACGATATTAAAAAACTAACTCTAGGCACTTTAGGCACTCCCAACTTTAGGCACTTCAACAGAAGGCACTTTAGGCACTCCCAACTTTAGGCACTTTATTTAGACACTCCCAACTCCCAACTTCCCTTAATTACTTTTTCCGGGGAAAGGACGCCTTGACCTGTTTGTGTTGCTGCTCCCCGGCTGATTGTTCTTGGGTTTGCCTTCAAACTTCTTTTTCTTGTTCCTGGCCAGGATATCGGTCGTGTTGTTCAGGCGGAAATCTTCCCTGAGTTTAAGTTTGCCATGAGACAATACGGCCAGGTGTTTGGTGATCAGTTCATCGTTTACGGAATCACGGTTCCAGTTGAGGTAGGCTTTTTTAAGATGGTTGGCGATGGTCTTGGTAAATGCTTCTTTTTCTGGACCTTCTTCATATTCCACGGCTTTATCAATGATGCGCGCAATATTTTTTCCATAAGGCTTATAGAGGATGTCTTCCTGGGTATAGGGAATTCGCTGGGGCTTGGCAGCAAGTGCCTGCGGGGTAGGAGCAGGGTATGGAGAATCGACATCGAGTTTGAAATCGGCCATGATGTGGAGATGATCCCATAATTTTCGTTTCAGATCACCTGCATCGCGCATTTCGGGGTGCATTTGTGCCATGATATCGATTAATGCACGTGCCATGCGCGATCTTTTCTCACGGTCATCGAGCTCAACGATGAATTCGACCATTTTTTGTATGTTCCGCCCGTATTCGGAAATAATCATTTTGCCACGGGTTGAGTTGTATTCCATTTTAATAAAATTTGTAGTACTGTTTAATGTCTGCTTATAGTCGACGGATGCATGATAAAGAAGAAAAGTGGGGTCTTGTTTTTGCGTGGCCGGGAATATGAGCCACAATATCTGTGATGCAATGCATGCAAAGGTACAGAATTATTTGATTTTCCTAATGTTATGGAAATATAAATTAACGCATGCTACCAGCTAACCAGGTGCCATGTACGCTATAACCCCCGACTTAAGTCCGGGGTTAGGGAGCTTAGATAACACGCAGTTTCGCAAATTTGAGCAGGAGTTGCTTCACGCCGATGCTGAAAAGAACGGTAGCCTTTTTATTGGGGCCATTGCCTTCGACAGCCATCACTTCGCCTTTGCCAAAGAGGTTATGCTCCACCTGCATTCCTTTTTCAATCGCATCATAATCGGTATTTACGGAGAAGGCAGGACTTACATCCTCACGCTCCTGGATGATTTTCTTGAAATTCTTTCCCAGGTTGTCTGGTGTTTGGGCCTGCGCCGGCGCGGATGGTTTGGCAGGATTGTATGGCATTTTGCCCTGTACCGTTATTTTTTGCTGGATATGGCGCTTGTTCACCGGAGGCATTTCAACATACACCGGGTCAATCTCATCCAGGAAACGGCTGGGCTCAGAAGTGGTGAGTTGTCCCCAGCGATACCTGTTTTCGGCATAGCTGAGCGTAACACTGTGCATGGCACGTGTAACGGCCACATAAAACAATCTTCGTTCTTCTTCCAGGTCGGTGCGCGAATTCACCGACATAAATGAAGGGAAGAGATTTTCTTCCATGCCGGAGACAAAAACATGTGGAAATTCAAGCCCTTTAGCGGAATGGATGGTCATGAGCTTAACTTTATCGGTATCCTCGCCGTCATCTTTATCAGCATCCGTCAGCAGTGCGATATCCAGCATATAATCGTCGAGGAAGCGTGTTTTCGGGGCCTCCGGATTTTCGGGATCCTGTGCTGGTTCGGGTTCCGGTTCTGATTCACTGAATTCACGGATGCCGTTGAGCAATTCTTCAATATTTTCGACCCGGCTGATTCCTTCCACTGTTTTATCGGCTTCGAGTTCGCGCAGCAGGCCGCTAGTTTTGGCGATAAGCTCCGCCATGTCATAAGCAGGGAGCCTATGCAGCTGTGCTGTGAAACTTTTGATCATGGTGACAAAATCGGCGATCTTGGCCTTGGTCTTCGGCGCTATCAAAGGGTCCGCCATTTCAATGGTTTCTATCTGGCTCCAGAGATTTGTGTCCATTTCGCTGGCCCTGACAAGTAATTTCTGCATCGTTGTGTCGCCGATTCCCCTCACCGGCAGGTTGATGATCCGCTTAATGGCTTCTTCGTCGTTATGGTTTATCGCCAGCCTGAAGTAGGCAAGCATATCTTTCACTTCCTTTCGGGAATAAAATGAAAGACCGCCCATGATACGGTAAGGGATGTTCAGTTTCCGCAGTGCTTCTTCCAGTGAGCGCGACTGGGCATTTGTGCGGTAAAGGATCGCGAATGCATCATTGGGGAGCTGGTTGTTCATCTTTAGCTCGAAGATACGGTTGGCCACCAGCATACCTTCTTCATTGTCGCTGGTTGCTTTCATCACCCGGATAAGGGGGCCGGTTTCATTTTCAGTCCATACTTCCTTAAAGATCTGATCCTGGTTGTTCTTAATGATTGAATTTGCAGCTTTCACGATGGTCTGTGTGGAGCGATAGTTTTGTTCCAGTTTAAATAGCCGGTAGTCGGGATAGTCAATTTTGAAATTAAGGATGTTCTGGATATTTGCCCCGCGGAAGGCATAAATACTCTGGGCATCATCACCTACCACGCAGATATTTTCGAACCGTGCGGCAAGCTTTTTAATAATAAGGTATTGGGCGTAATTGGTATCCTGATATTCATCAACCAGGATATACTGAAATTTTTGCTGGTATTTATATAATGCTTCGGGGAAATCGCGCAGCAGCACATTGGTGTTGAAGAGCAGATCGTCAAAATCCATGGCGGCGGCTTTAAAGCAGCGGCTTCTGTAGGTGGTATATATCTGCCCGATCATCGGCCGTCCGGCGGTTTTATCCTGTTCCTGGATTTCCTTGTCGTTATTGTATTCGACGGCGGATATAAGGTTCGATTTTGCAGAGGAAATGCGGGAGTAGATCATATTTACCGGATATTGCTTCGGATCCAGATCCTGCTCCTTTAATATGGCACGCAAAAGGCTTTTGGTGTCGTCGGTGTCATATATGGTAAAGTTTTGCGGATAGCCGAGCAGTTTACCATCCATGCGCAGTATCCTGGCGAACACCGAGTGAAAGGTTCCCATCCAGACATTTCGCGCATTGCTGCCCACCAGTTTGGTGATACGTTCCTTCATCTCCCGGGCAGCCTTGTTTGTAAAGGTCAATGCCAGTATATTGAAAGGATCAACACCCAGCCTGAGCAGGTTCGCAACGCGATAGGTAAGCACGCGGGTCTTCCCCGATCCGGCTCCGGCTATCACCATTACCGGCCCTTTATGTAATTCTACAGCTTGTCTTTGTTCCTGGTTAAGGTCGTTTAATATGTCGATCACGCTTCTGCTATTTTTGGACGACAAAGGTACGATTTGGAAGGAAATCATTTTTTTATTGTTCAGAAATAGTTCACCCAGGGTTTATTCTCTTCCTGTAAAAGTCTGAAATCCTGCAAAGTGAGTGTCAGCTTTTTTTCAGAACGAATTATTTCACATAAAACATTAAAAAAACGCAAGGCTTGCTTTGTAAAGCGGAATTTTATTTTACCTTTGCACCCTCCAAAATTACCTAATTGCTTTTTAGCTGCGAGATAAATAATTTTGTGAAACGGGACTGATCAAGTCCGGGAAACCTGATAATGCAAGACAAACTATAGGTTTCCGTTTACATCCTGTGGCACAATTGTGCTGCTTATACACTGCAGGATGTGATGGAATGTCTGCCTTTCGAGTACTTCCCTGAAGTAAATCAATCCTGATTATTAAAGTTAACCGCCAGCGGATCATTTTTTTCCGGTACGCCTTGGTAGTTGTCAAATTAATAATACCTTTGCAGCCCCTAAAAAAATAGGGGAGTGAACGATTAATATTAAAAACAAATTTTCAGGTATGCCTACAATATCGCAATTGGTTCGTAAAGGTCGCAAGAAATTGACGGATAAAAGCAAATCGCCAGCACTTGATTCCTGTCCACAAAGGAGAGGTGTTTGCGTGAGGGTATATACTACCACACCTAAGAAGCCGAATTCAGCCATGCGTAAAGTGGCCAGGGTTCGTTTAACAAACGGTAAGGAAGTAAATGCTTACATTCCTGGTGAAGGTCATAACCTTCAGGAACACTCCATTGTAATGATCCGCGGAGGCAGGGTGAAGGATTTACCCGGTGTACGTTATCATATCATTCGTGGTGCCCTGGATACTTCCGGTGTTGAAGGTCGTAACCAACGACGTTCCAAATACGGAACAAAGCGTCCAAAGGTAAAAGGTGCAGTTAAAGCAGCTGCTAAAGGAAAGAAATAATATTTTATAAAAATAAACGTACCATCATCGTTTAAGTTATTTTACAATGAGGAAATCAAAACCAAAAAAGAGAATTATCCTACCCGATCCTAAGTTCAACGACATCTTGGTTACCAAGTTCGTTAACAATCTTATGGAGCAGGGAAAGAAGAACATTTCTTACGAGATCTTTTACGATGCAATTGCACTCGTAACAGAGCGAACTAAAGAGGATGGTTTGGAAGTTTGGAAAAAGGCGTTAGCCAATGTAACTCCTGCAGTAGAAGTACGCAGCAGGCGCATCGGTGGTGCAACATTCCAGATCCCTTCGGAAATCCGTCCGGGCAGGAAAATGTCTATCGGCATGCGAAACCTGATTAACTATGCACGCAAACGTCATGAAAAATCCATGGCGCATAAGCTTGCTGGTGAAATTCAGGCTGCTTTCAAAGAAGAAGGTTCTGCATTTAAGAAAAAGGAAGACACGCACCGTATGGCCGAAGCTAACAAAGCTTTCTCTCATTTCAGGTTCTAAATTTTAGATTAATCACTATTAATCCGGTAAGGATTCAACAAATGGCATCAGATAAATTAAAATATACGCGCAACATAGGCATAATGGCCCACATCGACGCTGGTAAAACCACCACGACGGAGCGTATATTATATTATACCGGAACAAATTATAAGTTGGGTGAGGTTCACGATGGCACTGCTACAATGGATTGGATGATCCAGGAGCAGGAACGCGGGATTACAATTACTTCAGCCGCTACCACTGTGTTCTGGGATTTCAAAGATCAGAAATACAGACTCAATATTATAGACACGCCCGGTCACGTTGATTTTACAGTTGAAGTTGAACGTTCCCTGCGTGTTCTGGATGGAGCCGTTGCTGTTTTTTGCGCCGTTGGTGGCGTGGAACCGCAATCGGAAACTGTTTGGAAACAAGCTGACAAGTATAATGTTCCCAGAATTGGTTTCATTAATAAAATGGACCGTGCTGGTGCTGATTTTTTCAGTGTTCTCGACGAAATAAAAGAGAAATTAGGCGCTAATCCTATTCCTATTCAGATTCCAATCGGTGCTGAAGAAAATTTCAAAGGTGTTGTCGATCTTATTACCAATAAGGCATACCAATGGGATGATAAATCGCAGGGCATGGATTTCATTGAAGGTCCCATCCCTGAAGACCTGGTTGAGGTTGTGGAAAAATATCGCTCCATGCTCATCGAAGGCGTAGCAGAAGAAAATGATGAATTGCTGGAAAGATACTTCGCCGATCATACTTCGATCTCTGAAGATGAAATGCGTCATTATATCCGCAAAGCCACCATTGAAATGCGCATCGTTCCTGTAGTTTGCGGAAGCGCCTTTAAAAATAAAGGAGTTCAGCAATTACTTGATGCCGTTGTTTCTTTTCTGCCTAATCCTTACGAACTTCCTGCCGTTGTCGGAATTAATCCCGATACGGAAGAGGAAGAAACACGCAGCCCAAATGCTGAAGAGCCGTTTGCAGCTGTGGCATTCAAAATTGCAACCGACCCGTTTGTTGGACGCATCGCATTTTTCCGCGTTTATTCAGGTGTTCTGCAGGCAGGAAGCTATGTGTTAAACACCACGACCAACAAGAAAGAACGCATCTCGCGTATTATGCAGATGCATGCCAATAAACAAAATCCTATTGCTTTCATTGAAGCAGGAGATATCGGAGCAGCTGTCGGATTTAAATCCATCCGCACCGGTGATACCTTGTGTGATGAAAAGCATCCGATCATTTTAGAAAATATTACTTTCCCGGAACCTGTTATCTCTATTGCTATAGAGCCTAAAATTCAGGATGATGTGGATAAACTGGATATCGCGCTCGGCAAACTTGCTGAAGAGGATCCAACATTCAAAATCAAAACTGATCAGGACAGCGGACAGACCATCATCAGCGGTATGGGTGAATTACACCTCGATATCCTGGTTGATCGTTTACGCAGGGAATTCAAGATAGATGTCAACCAGGGTGCTCCCCAGGTGGCTTACAAGGAAGCAATCGTTTCTTCTGTTACCCATCGTGAAGTATACAAAAAACAATCTGGCGGACGTGGTAAATTTGCTGACATCCAGTTCGAAATCGGTCCTGCCGATGAGGGCGTTATTGGTCTGCAGTTTATTAACGATGTTAAAGGCGGAAATATTCCCAAAGAATTTATCCCCTCTATTGAGAAGGGCTTTAAAGCAGCGATGTCAAACGGCGTATTAGCCGGTTTCGCGCTGGAAAGTCTTAAAGTCAGATTATTCGACGGCTCATTTCATGCCGTGGATAGCGATGCACTGGCTTTTGAAATTTGCGCTAAGATCGGTTTCAAGGAATCCCTGCGCAAAGCCAAGTGTGTACTGCTCGAACCTATCATGAAGGTGGAGATTGTTTGTCCTGACAACTATGTTGGAGATGTGACCGGTGATATGAACAAACGCCGTGCTTCACTCGAAGGTATTGATGCCAAGGTGAAATACCAGATCATCAAAGCTTTTGTTCCTCTTTCGGAGATGTTCGGATATGTTACAACCCTGCGAACGGTTACCTCAGGACGTGGTACTTCAAGCATGGTGTTCTCACATTACGATACCACACCAAAGTTTATTGCTGAGGAAGTAATAGCCAAGGTAAAAGGAACTGCAGAATAATTGTAATCGAATTATACAACCATAAAAATTAAGTAACGTGAATCAGAGGATCAGAATTAAGTTAAAATCGTACGATTACAACCTGGTTGATAAATCGGCTGAGAAGATCGTCAAGACCGTAAAATCAACCGGAGCCATTGTTAACGGACCGATTCCTTTGCCTACGGATAAAAAGATCTACACCGTTTTGCGATCGACATTTGTACATAAAAAATCGCGTGAACAATTTCAGTTGTGTTCATACAAGCGCCTTCTTGATATCTACAGTTCGACTGCCAAAACCATTGATGCCCTGATGAAACTGGAACTTCCCAGCGGCGTTGAAGTAGAAATCAAGATATAATACCTGTGCACTTGAAACTGGTCACAAATCAGTAAGAATACGTCAAATCACATTTAACATTAGGATATAATGTCAGGAATAATTGGAAAAAAAATAGGGATGACCAGCATTTATGATGAGAATGGCAAGAATATGCCATGCACCATAATAGAAGCCGGCCCTTGCGTTGTAACCCAGGTCAAAACAATGGAAAATGACGGTTACGAAGCTATACAGGTTGCTTTTGATGATAAGAAAGAAAAGCATACTTCTAAAGCAATGCAAGGTCACTTTGCCAAGGCAGGTGTGACTCCAAAGAAAGTTGTAGCTGAGTTTACACGTTTTGAATCCGGTCACCAGAAAACATTCGGTGATATCCTCAAGGTAGATATTTTTAGCGAAGGGGAGTATATCGATGTTGTTGGTGTCGCAAAAGGAAAAGGTTTTCAGGGTGTGGTTCGCCGTCACGGTTTTGCCGGAGTAGGTGGAGCAACACACGGACAGCATAACCGCTTGCGCGCTCCGGGATCTCTGGGTGCATCATCATATCCTGCACGTGTATTCAAAGGGATGAAGATGGGCGGCCGCATGGGTGGTAACCGGGTTAAAGTTATCAACCTTCAGATCTTAAAGATCGTTACCGAAAAAAATCTTATCATAGTTAAAGGGGCTGTACCCGGCTCTAACGGATCATATGTAATAGTAGAAAGATGGAGTTAGTAGTATATAACATCAAAGGCGAGCAAACCGCCCGCAAGGTGACGCTGAACGAAGGCATCTTCAATGTTGAACCCAACGATCATGCCATTTATCTCGACACAAAACAATACCTGGCCAATCAGCGGCAGGGAACCCATGATAGTTTGGAAAAATCCACCATATCAGGGAGCACCCGGAAACTGAAAAAACAAAAAGGAACAGGTGGCGCTCGTGGCGGCAGTATCAAATCGCCGTTGTTGCGCGGAGGAGCAAGAGTATTCGGACCTCATCCCCGGGACTACAATTTCAAGCTGAATAAAAAACTGAAAAAATTAGCCCGTATTTCGGCACTCAGTTACAAGGCATTGGAAAATCATATCGTGGTTCTGGAAGATTTCAAATTCGAAACAGCAAAAACCAAACAGTTTATTGAACTACTGAACAATCTGAAGCTTAACGGCAAAAAAACACTGATGGTTACAGCAGAAGTAGACAAAATCATGGTTCTTTCATCCCGCAACCTGAGTGATGCGAAAATAATGAGGGCTTGCGATCTGAACACATATGATATCCTTCGTGCATCGAATCTTATCCTGATCGAAAGTTCACTCACGGAAATTGAAAAATCATTATCGAATTAATACTTTAATTATTCCGGAGACGGATATATAAAAACGCAACCGATGGGAATTATAGTAAAGCCGATCATTACGGAGAAAATGACCGCCCAGGGTGAAAAGATGAACCGTTATGGTTTCATTGTACACAAAAAGGCAAACAAACTCCAGATCAAACAGGCAATTGAGGAAATCTATGGTGTGGCTGTGACCAATGTTAACACAATGGTTTACGGCGGAAAAGTGAAATCGCGCAACACCAAAACCGGTTTTGTTACCGGAAAGACAAACTCAATTAAAAAGGCTATCATCACTATAGCCGAAGGCGAAACAATTGATTTTTACAGCAATATTTAAACGATAATGGCTTTAAAGAAATTCAAACCAACAACACCTGGTCAGCGCTTCAAAGTTATCAGCGCTTTTGACGAAATTACCACCGATACGCCCGAAAAGAGCTTGTTGGAGACTCAAACCAGGTCGGGTGGCAGAAACAGCGAAGGTAAGATGACCATGCGTTACATGGGTGGTGGTCACAAGCATCAGTACCGGATTATCGACTTCAAACGCGATAAAGAAGGTGTTCCTGCTAAGGTTAACACGATCGAATATGATCCTAACCGCACCGCACGCATTGCACTTCTGTTTTACGCCGACGGCGAAAAACGTTACATCATTGCTCCTAACGGACTCAAAGTAGGCATGAATATCTTATCAGGAAAGGGTGTTAGCCCGGATGTAGGAAATTCACTTTACCTGAGCGAGATTCCTTTCGGAACAGTAATTCATAACATCGAATTACGCCCCGGACAGGGAGCAAAGATGGCACGCAGTGCCGGATCATCGGCTCAGCTGATGTCGCGCGACGGAAAATTTGCAGTCGTCAAATTGCCCTCGGGTGAAACACGCATGATCCTGCAGACATGTAAAGCTACAATCGGAATCGTTTCCAACGGCGATCATAGTCTCGAATCATCAGGAAAAGCCGGCCGTAACCGTTGGTTAGGAAGAAGGCCACGCGTAAGGGGTGTAGTTATGAACCCTGTTGACCATCCAATGGGTGGAGGTGAAGGCCGCGCATCAGGTGGACACCCACGCTCACGCAAGGGCTTACCAGCAAAGGGTTACAAGACACGTTACCCGAAGAAAGCTTCGAATAAATATATCATCGAAAAAAGAAAGAAATAACTATAAACGCACTTTATTATGAGCCGTTCGCTTAAAAAAGGCCCCTATATCGATTATAAGCTCGAGAAAAAAGTTCTCGACCTGGTAGATAACAAGAAAAAGGTGGTGATCAAAACATGGTCAAGGGCGTCAATGATCTCTCCAGACTTTGTTGGCCAAACCATAGCCGTTCACAACGGTAACAAATTTATACCTGTATATGTGACCGAAAATATGGTAGGACACAAGTTGGGCGAATTCTCTCCCACACGTATCTTCAGAGGCCATTCCGGAAATAAAGATAAAGCTAAAAAATAAACAACCTTACACCAATGGGAGCACGAAAACACAATAAAGCCGAGCAGGTCAAGGAAGCAAAGAAGCTTCAGTTTTTTGCAAAACTGAATAACTGCCCTTCCTCACCTAGGAAAATGAGGCTTATAGCCGACTTGATCAGCGGGGTTAAAGTAGAGCTGGCTTTACATATTCTTAAGAATTCGCCTCAGTACGCAGCAGGTAAATTGCACAAACTTTTGCTCTCTGCCATTGCTAACTGGCAGGCTAAGAATGAAGGTGTGCGCATCGAAGACAGCAGCCTTTATGTAAAAGAAGTAGCAGTTGACGGAGGCAGGATGTTGAAACGTTTACAGACTGCACCTCAGGGACGTGCTCACCGGATTCGCAAGCGTTCGAACCACGTTACACTGATCATCGACAACAGAATTGAAACAACGAAATAACAACAACTCTAATAAATATTGCTGAATGGGACAAAAAGCTAATCCAATCGGTTTAAGATTAGGTATCATCAAAGGATGGGATTCTAATTGGTACGGTGGTAAAAATTTTGCCAGCAAACTGGTAGAGGACGATAAGATCCGGAAATATCTTAATGCCCGTTTATCGAAGGCCGGAATATCAAAGATCATTATTGAAAGGACTCTTAAACTCGTAACTGTAACAATCAATACAGCACGCCCTGGAATTATCATCGGAAAAGGTGGCCAGGAAGTGGACAAGTTGAAGGAAGAATTGAAAAAACTTACCGGGAAAGAAGTTCAGATCAATATATCTGAAATTAAACGACCAGAACTCGATGCCGTACTTGTTGCTGCAGCTGTTGCAAAACAGATTGAAGGTCGTATTTCATACCGGAGGGCTATCAAAACATCCATAGCTGCCAGCATCCGCATGGGTGCCGAAGGAATCAAGGTGTTGATCTCGGGCAGACTTGGTGGCGCTGAAATGGCACGCAAGGAGCAATATAAGGAGGGACGTATTCCTTTGCATACACTCCGGGCTGACATTGATTATGCCCAGGCTGAAGCACACACTACCTATGGCCGCATCGGCATAAAGGTTTGGATATGCAAAGGTGAAGTATATGGCAAGATTGACCTGGTTCCCAGTTTCGAAGCAGTGATCAAAGACCGGCCAATGGGCGGAGGCGGACCTGGCGGAAGGCCAAAACCACCGCGTCCGGGAGGAAACAGCGGACCACGCAACAGACCAAAGCGATAATAAACGAGATTTTACAACAGATATAATTTCAAATCATAATGTTACAGCCAAAAAAGACTAAATACAGGAAGATGCAGAAGGGCAAAATGAAGGGAAACACCAAGCGTGGTGCGGAACTTGCATTCGGATCCTTCGCCATAAAAACCCTGGAAGAAGCATGGATGACTGGCAGGCAGATTGAAGCTGCACGTCAGGCAGTAACCCGTCACATGAAGCGTGAAGGCCAATTGTGGATCAGAATCTTCCCGGATAAGCCAGTTACCAAAAAACCTGCCGAAGTTCGAATGGGTAAAGGTAAAGGCGCGCCTGAATATTTTGTAGCACGTATCAGCCCGGGACGTATCCTCTTTGAGATAGAAGGTGTTTCACTTGAAATAGCCAAAGAGGCCCTGCGATTGGGAGCACAAAAACTGCCCGTGGCCTGCAAATTCGTTTTAAGAAGAGATTTTGTTGAAGAAATAGTATAAAAGAAAATGAAACAAGAAGTCGTAAAAGAACTTTCAACGAATGAAATTCGTGAGAGATTGGAAGAGGAAAAGAAGCAGCTTACCAAGCTCAAGCTGAATCATGCTGTGTCGCCTCTCGAAAATCCGAATAAAATAAAAGCTTATCGGAAAACGATTGCCCGCCTGGTTACTGAACTAGGGGTAAGGCAGAAAGCCGACAAGCTGAGTGCAAATGCGGTTACAAACAAGTCATCTTTGAAGTAATGGAAGAGAGAAAACTTAGAAAAGAAAAAACCGGCGTGGTTGTCAGCAACAAGATGGAGAAATCCATTGTTGTTCAGGTAGAACTGAGAGAGAAACACGCGAAATACGGAAAGTATTTAAAGAAAACCACCAAGTTCGCAGCTCATGACGAAAGTAATGAGTGTGGGATAGGCGATACCGTTCGCATTGCTGAAACGCGCCCTATAAGCAAGAACAAATGTTGGAGATTAGTTGAAATCATCGAAAGAGCTAAATAATTATGATACAGCAGGAATCAAGACTTACAGTTGCTGATAACAGCGGTGCCAAGGAAGTGCTTTGCATCAGGGTGCTCGGTGGAACACGTAAGAAATATGCCACAGTGGGAGACAAAATCGTGGTTTCCATAAAGAACGCTATCCCCTCGGGAAATGTTAAAAAAGGATCAGTGGCCAAAGCCGTTGTGGTTCGCACCCGAAAAGAGATCAGGCGTGCCGATGGATCTTATATCCGCTTCGACGACAATGCTGTTGTCCTTCTCAACAGTGCCGGCGAAATGACAGGGACCCGTATCTTCGGCCCGGTTGCCAGGGAACTTCGTGAAAAGCAATTTATGAAAATTGTTTCATTAGCACCGGAAGTGCTGTAAATATTAAAGAAATGAGTACGAAATTACATATCAAAAAGGGCGATACTGTCATGGTCCTGGCCGGCGATTCTAAAGGAAAGCAAGGCAAAGTACTGGAGGTAGTTGTAGAAAAATACAGGGCCATCGTAGAAAATGTCAACCTTGCATCTAAAAATACCAAACCAAGCGCTAAAAGCCCAAAAGGCGGCATCGTGAAGGCTGAGGCTTCCATACACCTGTCAAACCTTATGGTTATTGACGGTACCGGAAAACCAACCAAAATTGGTCGCAAGATCGATCCTAAAACCAAGAAATCAGTTCGTTTTTCTAAAAAATCAGGGGAGGTAATTAAATAATGGATTATTCACCAAGATTAAAAGACAAATATTTCGCGGAGATTGTACCGGCCCTCACAACCCAGTTTAGTTATTCGAATAGGATGCAGGTTCCGCGTCTGGTTAAAATAGCACTAAACCAGGGCCTCGGAACAGCGATCACGGATAAGAAAATAATGGATACGGGTATTAATGAAATGACATTAATCGCCGGACAGAAAGCAGTTTCGACAAAATCGAAAAAGGATATTTCGAACTTTAAACTCCGCAAGGGAATGCCCATCGGTGTTCGTGTAACATTGCGCGGCGATAAAATGTACGAATTCCTCGACAGGCTTGTTGCTGTTGCTATTCCTCGTGTGAGGGATTTCAGGGGCATCAATGAAAAAGGATTTGACGGTCGCGGAAACTACTCACTTGGAATTCCTGAGCAGATCATCTTTCCGGAAATTCAGATTGACAAGGTGGTTAAGATAAACGGTATGGACATTACCTTCGTCACCACAGCACGCACCGACAAAGAGTGCCTGGCATTACTCAAAGAATTCGGATTACCATTTAAAAATCAGAAATAAACATGGCCAAAGAATCAATCAAAGCAAGAGAAGTAAAGCGCCAGAAAATGGTGGCTAAATATGCTGCCAAACGTGCTGCTCTGAAAGAAGCAGGCGACTTCATCGGGTTGCAGAAACTTCCTAAGAACGCTTCACCGGTAAGACTGCACAACAGGTGTCAGATCACCGGACGACCTAAAGGATATATGCGCCAATTTGGATTGTCGCGTATTAACTTCAGGGAAATGGCTCTCAACGGTTTGATCCCGGGAGTTCGTAAAGCCAGTTGGTAAGCGATTAAAATTAAATATTTATTTAACAGCAATAATAAACATGGTTACAGATCCAATTGCAGACTATCTGACAAGAATAAGGAATGCCGTTATGGCCAACCACAGGGTTGTAGAAATTCCTGCATCTAACCTCAAAAAGGAGATGACCAAAATTTTGTTCGAAAAAGGCTATATTCTCAATTACAAATTTGAAGATGAAATTAAGCCTGGCTTGATCAAAATAGCATTAAAATATCACCCGGCAACCAAACAATCTGCCATTACCAAGTTGGAGCGCATCAGCTCGCCTGGTCTGCGCAAATATGTTGGCGCCGATGAGCTACCGAGAGTATTGAACGGACTTGGCATCGCCATCTTATCAACTTCTCACGGTTTGATGACTGACAAAGAAGCGCGTGTCCAGAAGGTAGGCGGAGAAGTATTGTGTTTTATCTACTAAACCAGGAGGAACGAACTATGTCAAGAATTGGAAAATTACCGATCAGCATCCCTGCGGGAGTGCATGTTACTATATCGGAGAAGAATCTGGTTACTGTTAAAGGTGGCCACGGAGAATTAAGTCAGCAGGTAAATCCTGATATCCTTGTAAAAGTGGAGGACGGTCACATTATTTTGGAACGTCCCACCGAGCAAAAAAGGCATAAAGCAATGCACGGACTCTACAGATCGTTGGTTGCAAATATGGTGCAGGGCGTTTCGGTAGGTTATAAAACTGTTCAGGAACTGGTTGGTGTGGGTTATAAAGCCACTGCTACAGGTCAGTTACTGGAACTCGCACTCGGTTATTCCCACAATATTATGATGGAGATGCCCGCAGAGATTAAGGTTGAAACACTTACTGAAAGAGGAAAGAATCCTATCATCACCCTTTCATCCAACGATAAGCAGTTGATCGGACAGGTTGCGGCAAAGATACGCTCGCTCAGAAAACCAGAACCTTATAAAGGCAAGGGTATTAAATTTGCAGGCGAAGTGCTCAAACGTAAAGCTGGTAAATCAGCTTCCGATAAATAAACTAAATCATTGAGAGTTTAATATTTTATACGAATGGCAATAACAACCAATAAAGAATACAGAAGGCTGAGAATAAAGCAGCGT
>JBBRRV010000035.1:0-24826 GCA_038246075.1 Bacteroidales bacterium | reverse complement strand
GTTGGCAAATATCAAAAGTGTTTCGATTTCATGCTCGCATACCTGAAGGATCGTAATGTTATCTATACCTGTAAGGAGGACTAATTTAGAAAGGACGTTGGATTTATAAATCAGGAAATTGCGAAAATAGAAAATCGGGATTCCCTGATTTTCTAATGCCTATTGCCTGATAAAGTGCCTAAAGTGCCTAGAGTGCCTAGAGTGCCTAGAGTGCCTAGAGTTGGGTTTCGTATCCCGCTTATGTTATGATGGTGTGCACGTTTTTAAATACCGAACTTGTTGCCTATTGCCTAATGCCTATTGCCTATTGACTTGATTTAAGACTTCAACCTCTGCCAACACGTAAGCCGCTATCCGTATTTACGTAAAATCTTCGAAAGCCTTAATCCTGTGATAACGCTTGATGAAATAGCTGAAGAGCAGGGCTGTCCAGAAGGAGAACATCGCATAAATCAGTGATGGTTTGACCATATCCTGGTTTTGGAGGATAGTTCCGGCAACGAGGAATGCCAGGGTTGTATTGTGCACAGCTGCTTCTATGGCTATGGTGTAAGCATTGGATTTACCTAATTTGGAGGTCAGGCTTATGGCATAGCCAAAGAAAAAACAAGCCGCATTCAGCAATAAGGCATAGGGTAATATCTGCATGCTCTCACTCAGGGTTATGCCCGTGCCACCACCACCCTCTGATACAAAAAGCTTGATAATAAACACAATGGCAAGCAATACCAGCATAATATACCTGAGGGACTTTTGAATACTGGCTGCGAAAAACGGCTTATATATTCTGATCAATACACCAATTCCGGCAGGCAAAATGGTCACCGAAAATATCTGAAGTATCGTTTCAAGATAAGGCAATTGTATAACCGCCGTCTGGCCGTAATAATAATGCAGGGAAAGGTTAACAATAAATGGAATCGAGAACAGGGTAAGCAGGCTGTTGATCGCAGTGAACGTAATAGCCAGGGCTACATTTCCTTTATAAAAGAAAGTGATGATTCCTGCTGTTGTCCCACCGGGGCATGCAGCCAGGATAATCAATCCAATACGTAATGGCAGTGACAGGTCAGAGATCAGGGTAACAAGGAAGGCGATCAGCGGCAAACCAATCATCTGGATGATCAATCCTATCACCAATGATTTAGGTTCTGTAAAAATGTTTTTAAAACTCGAAGGTGTCAGGGATAAACCTATTCCGATCATCATGAGTGAAAGCACCGCACTGATCAGCAAATCGATATACGTATATGATGACAATACCATGTTGCGTGCTTTATAGATCCGAAACAATTCAATGTCTGCAGTAAAAACTAAAAATAATTACTTTTAGTATAGATTGCTTTAATGAGCAATTCTATTCAGTTACCTTTTCTGCCTCGCGCATCACCCGCATGAGGTTGCCACCCCATATTTTACGGATCTCGCGCCCGGTATACCCCCGTTTTACCAATTCCAAGGTTATATTGCCCATCTGGCTCACATCGTTGCAGCCGGTAACACCGCCTCCTCCATCGAAATCGGTTCCGATTCCAACATGGTTTATTCCGGCAACATTTACCATATGGTCGATATGATCACAAACATCGTTCACGGTAGCCAAAACTTGCGGGTAGTGCGCTTCTAAATCCCACCAGGCCCGGCGAGAACTATCCTTCTCCGATTCGTTAAGATCCTTGAAGTTGTGCCACCTTACCCTGACAGCAGCAACAGCCTGTTCTCTGGCAGGATCCGGTGCAGGCGTTTTAACATAGGCACTCAGGATACACATCTGGACAACGCCTCCGTTTGCTGCAAGCGCTCTTAACATATCATCGCTGAGGTTGCGGTGGTTGTCGCATAATGCCCTTGCACAAGAATGCGAGGCAATTACCGGAAATTTTGACACCTTCAGCACATCGTAGAATGCGGCATCAGAGATATGTGAGACATCCACCATCATGCCCATGCGGTTCATCTCAGTTACCACCTGTTTGCCAAAAAGAGAAAGCCCGCTGGCATTATTTGTATCGGTTGAACTCGTACAGATATCGTTGTTTTTTGTGTGGCAAAGCGTAATATAACGTGCTCCCTTATCGTAATACAACTTAATGTTATTCAGATCACGGCCAATGGCATAGCCATTTTCAAGACCGATGAAGATGGCCCTTTTCCCGGACTTTTTGATGCGGTAACCATCCTCAGGTGTTAAAGCCAATTCTGCCATCTCAGCATGACGCTTTAGAACGCTGTGAATGGAATCGAAAGTAGCCAACGCACTTTTCTTCACAGCAGCATTGCCTGCCGGTGTCCGGGATCCCTGCCCTTCAAACACTGCGAAAAAAATCCCGTCGAGTCCTCCTTTTTTCATGCGCGGAAAATCCACCTTTGTCCGCTGCAGGGTTAGCGAATTATCCTTCGACACATCAAACTTTGTATCGAAAAGATTCATAGGCGTATCGGCATGCGAATCAACGGTAAAAACCCTGTTATGAATCCGCAAAGCTTTGGCCTCCTGCATCGTGGAATACTGAGAAAAAGAGAAGGCTGGTATAACAAGCAGCATAACTAGTGAGGATAACTTAAACATCATAAATAAGTATAGTTGGATTTGTGCTAATGACTACAAATGTAAGAAAGTTGATATGATCTGTGCATAATTTACAAGGCATTTTCTTGCTTCAAAACCTGACGCTGATCAGAAACGATTAAAGAACAGATTTTATCAATTTCCGCACCTGGATCTTCGCATTAACTTTAAGCATCAGAACTATCTCAGCATGCGAAAATTCTTATACTCTCCCACCCGGTAGCCGGTTGTTCTTTCGATAAAATGGAGCAGACGTGCCAGCAGGGAAAATTTCTTTTTTGCAGGATCAAAACTGAATTCCCAGTTACATGCAGCTATCCGTTTTTGCATGACCTGCGGATGGCTATCCCTGAAAAAGGCGAGAGCGTCGATGCCGGAGTAGTCGAATTCGTCAGTTTTCGGCACGTTGCGATCGATCCATTCGTCGTTATGCCAGTAGCGGTTAAATACCGCATGTTTTGCTGATTGTTTGTCCGGTGGTTTAACCCAGCCATAATGGTACATTGTAGCTTGAACGGGTTTTACGCTAAGCTCTCTGCCATTGAGTCTGAAGCCCTGTGCATCGCGATAGGATTCCATACCTTTCATGTTACGTATCACGCGCACTTCTCTCCTGTACCACTTGCGCGAATCGCCCACGTAGTCATAGGAACCATAGAAATGCAGGTATTTGAACAGCAGCCCTTCCACCTTTAAATCGTCCTTGTATAATTCCATGGCGTTCCTGATCGCAGGCAGGTATTTTTCGTGGATCACTTCATCGCCCTGGATATAGAAGGCCCAGTCCGCATCAGGAGAAATGGCAGCCAGTGCTTTGTCGGTTTCCACTGCCAGCACCCGTCCGTTTTCACGCAGGGATTCGTCCCAGACCGTATGAATGATCTTAATTTTGGAGGAACCAATACCTTTGATCATTTCCTCGGTATCGTCATCAGATTTGCCAAGGGCTACAATCACTTCATCGCATATCGGTAAAATCGAAGTGATAGCTTCCACGATAGGATAATCGTAAATAACGGCATTACGGATAATGGTAAATCCGCTTATCTTCATGCTATGAGGCGGGTTCAAATTTCAAACACTCCTGTATAATTATTCGGGGAAATTTTATGCAGCTCCGTCTTTATCTTGGCCGGTACATTGAGGTGATCGATGAAATCAACAATCATTTTCTCATCCACGTGGGTGTTTGTGCGGGTGAGATTTTTCAGCGCTTCATAGGGCTTGGGGAAATTTTCGCGGCGGAGGATCGTTTGAATGGCTTCCGAAACCACGGCCCAGTTGGCATTGAGGTCTTGCTGAAGCTTATCTTCGTTAAGAATCAGTTTATCAATTCCTTTGATGAGCGATTTGATGGCGATCATCATGTGTGCGATGGGGACACCGATATTACGCGTAACCGTTGAATCGGTAAGGTCGCGCTGCAGGCGGGACAGCGGCAGCTTGGCCGAAAGGTGCTCAAAGAGCGCATTAGCAATACCCAGATTTCCTTCTGCATTTTCAAAATCAATGGGATTCACCTTATGGGGCATGGCCGAAGAACCGATCTCTCCTGGTTTGATCTTCTGTTTGAAGTAATCGAGCGAAATATAGGTCCACATATCACGGCAAAGGTCGATCAATATGGTATTGATGCGCTTCAGGTTGTCGAAATAAGCAGCAAGGTTATCATAATGTTCAACCTGCGTTGTGGTTTGTTGACGTTCAAGTTCAAGGTGACTCTTCACAAAATCATCGGCAAAAGAGAACCAGTCGATCAGCGGAAAAGCAACATGGTGTGCATTCATATTCCCCGTAGCGCCTCCAAATTTTGCCGTGAAGGGTATTGTTTTCAACATCTTGATCTGCTGACGCATCCGTTCTGCAAAAACAAAGAGTTCTTTTCCCAGGATGGTGGGTGAGGCCGGTTGCCCATGCGTACGTGCCAGCATCGGCGTTGTCTTCCACGATTTTACACGCAGCATAAGTTTTTGAAGCAGGTCGTCGAGCATTGGCAGCATCACTTCATTATGGGCCAGTTTCAGCGCATATGGCATGGCTGTGTTATTGATATCCTGCGATGTCAGCCCAAAATGAATAAATTCCTTGTACTTGCCAAGGCCCATCTTTTCGAATTTCTTCTTCAGAAAATACTCAACAGCTTTGACATCATGATTGGTAATAAGCTCGATTTCCTTCACATCCTGGGCATCCTGAAAAGTAAACTCCTTGCAGAACGAGCGTAATTCCTCAAAATACTGGTGGTCGAACTTTTCAAGTTGTGGCAATGGAATTTCGCATAAAGCGATGAAATACTCCACCTCTACAAATACACGGTAATTGATAAGCGCAGCTTCAGAGAAATAATAGGCTAACCGCTCGACCTGTTTCCTGTAACGGCCATCTACTGGCGAAATGGCATTGATAGGTGTGATTTCCATAAGGCAATATTATTATCAATCAAAAGTATGAAACTAGAAAGTATTAAAGCAAGTCTTCACTATAAATAATGGTAAATATAATATTTTAATAATACCAATGAAGATTATCTCTGACAGCGGCGCAAAATCTCATTGATATCCCGGCTCAATTTTTCAGGCTGGTCAGTTCTTGTTCTTACTTAACGTTTCCGGTCATTAGTCAACAACATATTGCCTATTTCCTATTGCCTATTGCCTAATAGCCCAATGTTTCGCCCACAATAATGACCGTAAAATCGGTAAGTGACGGCTTTTTGCGAAGTGTGAGGTATGCATTGCATCCCCGGGTCGGCAGGTTACAGTCCATACATTGTCCTGACTTTGTACATGGATTCGGACGACCGAGGCGTTTCATGTTTAAAGGAGCTGCAATTGCCCGCACCCGCTCCCATGCCGCAGCTTCATCCTTGCATATTTTGTTGGTTCCGGCGATGACCACCACCTTCCGTGGTCCGAATATCATGGCTGAAATACGGTTGCCATTCCCATCCACATTGCAGAGTGCTCCATCGAGGGTGACAGCATTACTGGAACAGATAAAAACATCACAAACCTGCTGCTGCCGTCTGACCTCTGTTCGCTGTTCAGGGGTTAAATCCGGGTCGTTATGATCAAGGATTACGCCACCGGCCTGGGTAACAGCATCGACTAAACCCATATGTTTCGTGGTATTTGACCCTCCAAATCCCACGGTATAGCCGGGTTTAATAAACTTTATCACCAGCGCAACTGCCTCGGGAAGATTATCAATATACACGGCATCAAAATAATTTCGCTTTAACGCTTCTACTGCCCTCTGGCCAAGGATTGCAGCCTGCCATTTAAATTCGTCCGTCATTAAATCACTTGCTTTATGCGCGGGGTTGCTGGGCATAGTTCACTTTTTTATGATGTAAAAATCCGAAACTCCAATATTTCTGCAAATTTATCAAAAGCTGCATGCATCGGTAATAAAAGTTGGATTATAATTTGACGATGAAAATTAACTATTTTCGCGCTCGGAAATCAACTATGGAAATTATACAACGTTATTTTACCGGGCTCAGCTCCAGACAAGCTGAACAGTTTGCTGCACTGGATGCACTTTATGCCGAATGGAATGCACAAATCAATGTGATTTCACGAAAAGACATGGAACATTTCTATGAGCGTCATGTATTACATTCACTGGGCATCGCAAAAGTCATATCCTTTGCAGACGGCACCAGGGTTCTGGATGCAGGAACAGGTGGGGGATTTCCGGGTATACCTCTGGCCATTATGTTCCCCGGCACACATTTTATTCTTGCTGATTCTATAGGCAAAAAGATAAAAGTAGTGCAGGCCATAGCTGATGCTCTTGGGCTAACCAATATAGATGCCCGTCATGCGCGGGTCGATGAAATGAAGGAAAAAGTTGATTTTGTGGTTAGCCGCGCTGTGACTGCACTGCCTCAATTTATATACCTGGTTGGCCCGCGTGTAATTCCCGGAGGATTTAATACCATTAAAAACGGGATTCTCTATCTGAAAGGTGGTGATTTTGAAGAAGAATTAAAGCAATTGCAGGCAAAATCAATGGTTTATCACCTGCACAACTATTTTAGTGAATCCTTCTTCGAAACCAAAAAACTGGTTCATCTGTGGCCGCTTAAATAAGTACAGCGCTTAAAGCAATGGTTTTGGGAATATGTTAAGAATGGCTGTTAAGAAGTTTGTCGGCTTTTATATTTTTTTGTTTTTCCTTATGTTTAAGCAATGGATCAATAAATTTATTGGCTCCATAACCTAATCCCAAAACTATCAGAAAAGCCATACCTCCTCCTAAGGAAGCACTGTTAACCGTATGACCGGCAAATACTGAGGCGTGACATCCTTTTAAAAAAGTTGTCATCAGAGAATCTGCCCGGTCAGTCACAGCATTCGCCAAAAATGACATTACAATAGTTAAGCTTATCATTTTGTTTAATCCAATCTTCATTTCAAATTTTATTCGTTAATTATCGGGGTTCCTTTAGCGTAACGTTCGGGTATCAATATTCATGCCTTTAAGATACTTCCACTACAATTCATCACTTTATTTTGCAAAGGTTATGGTATAATCCGGATTTATCGCGCTTAAAAGCAAGAATTAACAATTTGTTTGTGCGTGCTTTTTTACATTTCCTATGCACATGGCTTCAAATCACTGAAAAGATTTCTTGTCATTGTCGGGGAATTTTTCGTAATTCGCTGAAAATTTCCCTTTCATTTATATCACTAAAACACGGAAGATGTCTGAACAAAAGAAATTTGTATCCTTCGTTTCGTCCGAAACGAATATGGCCGAGTTTACACTGCGGGCTTTACTTATCGGCCTGATCATGTCGGTGGTCCTGGGGGCAGCCAATGCCTACCTGGGTCTGAAGGCAGGGATGACCATTGCGGCCACTTACCCGGCGGCCGTAATCGGAATGGCTATTCTGAAGATCTTCAAAGGGTCGATACTGGAAGAAAATATGGCCCGTACGGTCGGTTCCATAGGTGAATCAGTCGCTGCAGGTGCAATTTTTACGCTGCCGGCTTTTTTTATCGCCGGTATCTGGACCGACTTTTACACACCTGGGCATTACCTGACGTCAACAGCTATTCTTATTTCAGGAGGTATCCTGGGAATTATGTTCGTGGCGCTGTTACGTCGTGTTATGGTAGAGGATGTTGAATTGCCTTTCCCTGAATCCGTTGCAGCTTCCGAAATTCATAAAGCCGGCCGTAGTGGCGGTGGCGGCTCCAAATTCCTGTTCGGTGCCATGATTGCCGGTGCAGTCATCAAAACACTTGGCGAATTCAAATTCTTTGCAACAAGCTGGAGCCAATTTGTTGTTTTCAGCAAACAAACCATTACCGGAACCAAATTTTCAGGACAAGGTGGCTTATTGCTCCAGTCCCCCGGCGTCAGCCCGGCATATATGGGTGTTGGATATATCATCGGGCCTCGTCTTGGTGCGCTTAATTTCAGCGGCGGTCTTATTGCATGGGGATTACTTGCCCCCATCATTTATTATTTCATCGGACCAAGCATTGATGTAAATGCATTGGCCGACTTTTTCGTACAACGTGATAAGATAAATGCTGTTGATGCACTTGCAAGAGCAAACGACCCTGCATACCTCATCATGCAGGTCTGGCGCTACATCGTTCGCCCGATTGCCATTGGCGGAATGCTCATGGGTGCTGTTTTTACACTGTTTAAAATGCGTAAAAGCCTGGGTGCAGGAATTGTGCGCGCAGTAGGTGATGTAAAGAAAGCAGCAGCCGGTAGTCCTACAGCCGCAAACCGCATTGATAAAGACATCAGTTTTACATGGATCATGATAGGTATTCTGGCCGTGGCTGTTGCCACCTTTCTGATAACTTTCTATATTTTCGAAACCAGTTTTATTGTAGCATTCGCTGCAGCAACTGTGCTTATTATTCTGGCATTCTTTTTTGGTGCTGTATCGGGTTATCTTGTCGGAATCATGGGTTCGAGCAACAATCCCATCAGCGGACTGACTCTTACAGCTTTAGTTGTAACTGCACTTATCCTTGTTGCGCTTGGCGTTAAAGGCGATGCCGGCGTGGCCACGGTTCTTGGCGTAGCTGCTATCGTATGTGTTTCAGCCGCTGTGGCCGGCGAAATGTTGCAGGACCTTAAAGCAGGACATATCCTGGGTGGTACACCGTGGAAAATGCAGATTGGCGATATCATCGGCGTTGTGCTTGCAGGAGCTGTTATGTTTGGTGTTCTGATCATTCTTAATCAGGGCGATATCGCCCAGGGTGTGAAGGAAGGCTATGAAGGCGGTTTCGGAAGTAAGAATCTGTCCGCTCCCCAGGCCAGTCTGATGGCCATGCTTTCCAAAGGAATTGTTGGCGGGCAGATGGCCTGGCCACTGATTATTGTTGGAATGATCATGGGTCTGGGATTAATCCTGATGCAGGTTAAAAGCCCTATGCTTGTCAGTGTTGGTATGTACCTGCCGCTTGAAACAACATTTGCGATTTTTCTTGGTGGCTGTGTAAAAGGCATCGTAGAGATGGTAAATGAACGCAAGAAGCACAACGAAGCACAGAAAGCACGGGTGGAAAACACAGGTGTATTGCTGGCTTCCGGATTTATTGCCGGTGAAGCGCTGATGGGACTCGTCATTGCCCTGTTCTATTTCATCGACATTAAAGTTCCTGTGATATTCGAGAACCCCTCGTTTCTTGTAAGCATCCTGGTACTGGTCATCATTGGCTACGTATTGATTCAAGTTCCGATAAAGAACGCAGGCAGCCCTGATGAACCAGCGCCTCCGACTGCAGTAATGTAAATCATATTACCGCTTAACACGGCTGCAAACCCGCGATTGAGATTTTATTCTGAATTGCGGGTTTGTTTCGTGTAAGGCTATATCGATATTTAATCGTTTAACTTACCACAAACATATCTCCTGCTCATGAATTTCTTTAAACGTCGCGTAATTCTCAGGAAGACAAACTTTCTGGACCTGGTACCATTGCGTAGCCATGGACATCGTATTGGCGAAGATGGATTGGTAAATCTTATCATTCCAAAATTTAGCAACCAGCGATTTGCCAGGTGGTTCATTCCTACCAGGAAGCCCACGGAAATAACTGTAAAGCTTGAAAAATTCGGAAGTTCGGCATGGCTGGCCATCGACGGAAAGCGGACAATGCAGGAAATCTGCGATATCCTTGTTGAAGAATATGGGGATGAGATACAACCTGTTACTGAACGCATGTCAAAATATGTCAGTATGCTTTATCACCAGGAACATCTAACTTTTGCTCAAATTATCGACGAAGACAAATAAATAGTACCTTTATTCTGTAAAAAATATCATACTTATAATACCTAACTCATTATTAATCATAGTTATATTATGAATAAAGAAATTTTTAACCTCGAGCCAAAACAGATTTGGCAGAACTTTTACAGTCTGACGCAAATTCCGCGTCCGTCCAAAAAAGAAGAAAAAATTCAGCAGTTTATTGTCGATTTTGGCCATAAACTTGGACTGGAAACTGTTGTGGATGAAGTTGGTAACGTAATCATCCGCAAGCCGGCTACAAAAGGCATGGAAAACCGCAAGGGAGTCATACTTCAGGGCCACCTTGATATGGTTCCGCAGAAGAACAGCGATAAAAAGCATGATTTTGAAACTGACCCGATCGAAGCTTATGTGGATGGTGACTGGGTTACGGCTAACGGAACAACGTTAGGTGCCGACAATGGCATGGGTGTGGCTGCCGCCATGGCCATACTGCAATCCAAAGAACTGCAACATGGTCCTATAGAAGCCCTTTTTACATGTGACGAAGAAACAGGAATGACCGGCGCTTTTGGTCTGAAAGCCGGGCTAATGAAAGGAGATATACTCCTGAATATGGATTCGGAAGACGAAGGTGAACTCTATGTGGGTTGCGCCGGAGGCACAAATGCCAATGCAAAATTTACCTATAAAGAAACCCCGGTTCCTGCCGGCCAGAAGGCATTTAAACTCTCGATCACGGGTCTTAAGGGTGGCCATTCAGGGCTTGAGATCATCCTGGGGCGTGGTAATTCGAACAAATTGATGAATCGCTTCCTGAAACACTCAGCAATAAAGCATAATCTTCGCCTTTCATGGATTGACGGCGGAAGCCTGCGCAATGCCATACCGCGCGAATCATTTGCAATTGTCACCATTCCTGCTTCGGAAGAAGGTCATTTTGTAAAATGCCTTGGCGAATATTATGAAACTTTTCGTCATGAATTGTCGGGCGTTGAACCCGACTTCAAATTTTACTGCGAACCGGTTGCACTGCCTGCTTCACTCATCGACCCCGACACCCAAAAAAGGCTCTTTAACGCCATTTATGCCTGTCCCAATGGTGTGATGCGCATGAGCGACGCCATGCCAGGCCTTGTGGAAACTTCGACCAATCTGTCCAGTGTTAAATCTGTTGATGGTGTGATTAAAATCCAATGCCTGCTGCGCAGCTCCGTTGATTCAGCCAAAGATGAACTTGGTGAAATGGTCCGCGCCGTATTTGAGCTCGCCGGTGCCGAAATTGATCTTAGCGGAACATATCCGGGATGGAAGCCCAATATGGATTCTCCTATTCTGAAGACGATGCAGGAAGTGTACAAAAAGCTTTACGGGAAAATTCCTGAAATAAAAGCTATCCATGCAGGCCTGGAATGTGGCCTGCTCGGGGGCGTTTATCCTTCATGGGATATGATCTCCTTCGGACCCACGATTCGTTACCCCCATTCACCCGACGAAAAGGTGCTTATAGCTTCTGTAGATAAGTTCTGGAATTTTCTGGTGGAAACACTCAAAGCTGTGCCGGTGAAAGCATAACGATGATCACTGTATGTTGAATAAAGAACGCCTGGTCATTGAACCGGGCGTTTTTTTTATGAAGCCTGGACTTAACATAAATAGCTATTAATGTTAGCATTATCGGAAACAAGTTACATGACTTCCTTATTGATATAATTCCATTTCTTGAAATCTTCATCGACAGTATTGCTAAATACAACAAAAGTTATAATTTCGCTTCCCCACATTCTTAAAAAGCGTTGACAATGAAACTTGACAAATTTTTTGGTTTCCTGGTTCCGAAAGACAGGAAATTCTTCCCTTTATTTAATCAGGCTGCCGAAAACATGGTGCTAACATCAGAGCTTCTCGTGAAACTGATCCGTGAAAATGACATGCTAAAACGGGAAGAATATGGCATTGCCATAAAAAAGGCAGAGCATGTGGGCGACGATATCACGCACGCGCTGATAGAGGAACTAAATTCTACTTTTATTACGCCATTCGACAGAGAGGATATTCACGAGCTGGCGCAGACAATGGATAGCGTAGTTGATTATATTCATACGACTTCAAAGCGCATTCATTTTTACAAAGTAGCAACTTTTCCAAAGGAATTTGTGAACATCGCCGACAAGATCCATGATGCCAACAAAGAAATATTATTTATTGTACGTGGCATGAAGGACGTCGGTGCCATGATGCAACACAAACAAAACTGCATCAGGATTAGTGAGATTGAAAGTGAAGTGGATGACATTTACCAGGCTTACCTGGCTGATCTGTTCGAAAACGAAACCAATGCCATCGACCTGATCAAGAAGCGTGATATATTGGCTTCGCTTGAAAAAGCAATGGACAAATGCGATGATGTGGCAGATGTATTTTCAGCCATCATGGTAAAGATGTCTTAGTACCGAAGCATCATAGCGGCTATATTTTGTTCATAAACATGGAACTATCAAAAGCGTTTACAAATGTCGAATTTCACATTACTCATTTCAATTGTCATACTGGCTTTTGCATTTGATTTCATAAATGGTTTCCACGATGCGGCCAACTCTATAGCCACCGTTGTCTCCACCAAGGTGCTTACCCCTTTACAGGCAGTAATATGGGCTGCATTCTTCAATTTCCTGGCTTATGCCGTATTTGAATTGCGCATTGCCGATACCATAGCCAAAACAGTTGATACGGGGCGCATTGACCTGTATGTGATCCTGGCAGGCATACTTGCTGCTATTGTCTGGAACCTGCTTACATGGTATATGGGAATACCTTCAAGTTCATCACATACACTGATCGGGGGGCTTGCGGGAGCAGCTATTGCACATGCCGGATGGGATGTGGTACATACGGCCAAAATCATGAAGATCGCAGCATTCATTTTTCTTGCCCCATTGCTTGGCATGTTGATGTCGTATATTATTTCATTGGTATTGCTGAATGCACTAAAGAAAATGAATCCCTATAAACTCGAAAAATACTTCAAGAAAGCCCAGTTATTCTCCTCTGCGTTGTTTTCCCTTGGACACGGAGGTAATGATGCCCAAAAAGTGATGGGTCTGATAGCTGCTACGCTTATGGTATATTTCAAAGGCGTGGATCCGGCATCTATTCCTGATTGGGCTAATATTGGTTTTACTTCCGCCGGGAAAATTCATTCCATTCCACCCTGGATTGTGCTGGGATGTTATGTTGCAATAGGTTCCGGAACACTGATTGGCGGCATGCGCATCGTGAAAACAATGGGAAGCAAGATAACAAAACTTACACCTTTTGAAGGAGTGGCTGCTGAAACAGCGGGCGCTATATTGCTTTTCGGAACAGAAGCAGCTGGCATACCGGTAAGTACAACACATACTATCACAGGAGCAATTATGGGCGTTGGCCTTACCAAACGTGTGTCGGCTGTGCGCTGGGGCGTAACCATCAACCTGCTCTGGGCCTGGATACTCACCATACCGGTATCAATGTTATTATCGGCCGGAATTTATTGGCTGTTCAGGCTGATTAACTTCGCAGTATAAATTTTTCACATCCTCCTGCGCTAAGATTCACTTTATTTCTATGACTTTGTAAGTATTTCCATGTATTTCCATGTATTTCCATGCGTCATCCCTTACCGCTTTCATTTTAATAATTCCCGTTCTCCAAAGATGAGCGATCCTAATCTCACCATGGTGCTGCCTTCTTCGATGGCAATAAGGTAATCGCCCGACATTCCCATGGAAATTTCACAAAACGAAGCATCGTCATCAAAATAAAGTGAACGTAGCTGCCCGAAATAACTTTGCAATGCCCGGAATTCGCTTCTGATGATGTTCTGCTTGTCGGTATAAGTGGCCATACCCATCACTCCACTGATGCGTACATTTTTCATAGCCATATATTCCTGTGATTTAAGCAGTGCATGAGCTTCGTCCATATCCAATCCAAACTTGGACTCCTCTGTAGCGATATGGAATTGAAGCAGGCAGTCGATTACCCGGTTAACGCGACCCGCTTCACGATCAATTGCCTTCAGCAAGCGAAGGCTTTCCACACTTTGTATGGTGTGCACACATGATACGATCGAACGCACCTTGTTGGTTTGTAAGTGCCCGATAAAGTGCCATGCAATATCCGATGGCAGTTGCGATGCTTTCTCCACCAGTTCACGTGCTTTGTTTTCACCGAAAAGGCGCTGCCCGGCGGCGTATGCTTTGGCTATGGATACGACAGGTTGTGTTTTTGACACTGCCAGCAATTTTACCTTTGGGGGCAATTGCTTTCGCATCATATTGATATTTAATACTATATTCATGTAAAATGTTTGACAACAAACAAATGTAAGTAAATTACCATTCTGGTGTATTCATCAATAGCGCGAAAAATAGATTCACAGCCTTTACCTTACTTCAATTAGTTATCTTTGTGTGCATCGAATTTTTTTGTTCCCTGTTATTTTATTAATATATTTTTGTTCCCAAAAATGAAACAAGTACTGCACTCCCTTGCTAAACAACTCATTTTCTGGCTGCTATTCTTTGCCTTTGCGCGTTTAATTTTCCTTATGTTTCATTTCCGGCTGCTGGAAGCTGAAGATATTTCACTCAGTGAAGCGCTTGCACCCTTTTGGTATGCTTTGAAACTTGACCTGGCTACGGCTTGCTATATTTTATTTATACCATTTCTCATCCTGCTCGTACAATCTTTATATAGCCCTGCCTGGCTAAACATCGTGAACAAGGTTTATTCCGCAGTTATCATTATACTCTATTCCATTGTTACTACCGCAGAATTGGGTGTTTTTGCCGAGTGGAGAATCAAACTTCCTTATAAGGCATTTCATTATCTTGATCATCCATCCGAAATTTTCAATTCTACAACAACAGGAAATTTTTTCTTCCTGCTGGCACTTTTTGCCCTACAGGTTATACTCGCGTTTTATGCTTACTACCGGTTCTTTTATGTTCCCATCACCAGGATGAAACGGAACCTGATCTTTTCGGCCGGATTTCTGATTTTTACCCCTGTTTTATTTTTTCTGGGAATGCGTGGCGGAGTTCAACAGATTCCCATCAACCAAAGCGAGTCCTATTACTCAAAGCATACCATACTGAACCTGGCTGCTGTTAATTCCGGGTTTAACTTCTACGTGAGTGTATTTGAAAACCTGAGTAACTTTTCCAGGAATCCATTTGTGGTTTATCCCGAGGCTGAAACCATGGCTATTGTTAAAAATATTTATTCAACCCAGGCAGATACAACAATTCAGATTCTAAAAAACAACCGTCCTAATATTGTTTTAATCATCCTGGAAGGTTGGTCAGCTGATCTTCTGGAATCCCTCGGAGGTAAAAAAGGGATTACTCCCCAATTCAGCAGGCTGGAAAAAGGAGGTATTTTATTCACTGCGGCTATTGCGAGCGGTTCCAGGTCGGAACAGGGGATGGCAAGTATCTTTGGCGGATTTCCGGCAACACCTTATTCGTCTATCACCATTCAGCCTGATAAAAGCGCCAAACTTCCAAGCCTGGTGAAGGAACTTTCAGGGCTTGGTTACAGCTCATCCTTCTATTACGGGGGACAACTCATCTATGGGAATATCAAAGGATATCTCCTCGGAACCGGATTTAGAAAAATAAGGGAAATTTACGATTTTGATGATGCCGTGCCAAGGGGCAAATCAGGCATACGTGACGAATTTGTTTATGACAGGCAACTGTCAGAACTTCGAAATGAAAAACAGCCTTTTTTCTCAACCTTATACACCCTGAGCTCTCATGCGCCTTATGATGTGCCTATGGAAGAAGTTCTGCATTGGGGCAAAAACGAACGCAAATACATCAATTCTGTATATTACTCTGATAAATGCCTGGGTGAATATATTGAAAAGGCTAAAAAAGAAACGTGGTATGCAAATACATTATTTATTATAACAACTGACCATAGCCACAATTCTTACAACAATTGGGACTATAACAGTCCTCAATACCATCACATCCCTATGTTGCTTTTTGGTGATGTGCTCAAGGCTGAATTCCGCGGTTCAAAAAGCAGTAAGATGACCTCCAACACTGATATCCCGGCAACATTGCTTGCCCAGCTCGGACACAGTCATTCCAATTTTCATTGGAGCCGTGACATCATGAATCCTTATTCACCTCAATTTAATTATTATACAACTGATAACGGACTTGGCTGGGTCAGGCCATCCGGTGTATGGTCATACGACTTTGCAACTTCAACTACCAGCATGAACACCTTCCCTATCAGTAAACAGCAGATGGCCATGAAAGAAGGAAAAGCTTACATTCAGCGTTTATTTCAGGAATACATGAATTATTGAACTTATAACTATGAGTATATTCAAGAAAATAAAAAAACCGGATCAGCCGCTAAAGCGTTTTATTCCTGAAATTTTATTTAAAAATCGCAGCCTCCCCAGGATACTTTCCATTTACCTTATCCTGGTGACAACGCTTTCTGTCTCCATCCTGGCATTCTTCTGGATTTTTCAAGCATCCCGAAAATCCAATCTGGAATCAGACAACTTACGGCATGAATATATCGAAAACCAGAAAACCAGAATAGCTGAAAAGGTAATCATGGTTCGCGATTATATTTATTTTACGCGCAAGCAATCCTCATTAAACGCAAGAAAAAATCTAAAAGAAAGGGTACAGGAAGCTTCCCGGATTGCCATGAATATATACCAGGAAAACCATGGGATATTTTCTGACGCTGAAATTACAGCATCCATTGTGCAGGCCCTCTCCCCTGTATTATTTAACGATAATCGCTGTTATTTTATAATGAACTCATTGAAGGGTGTGCAACTAATGAATCCTAAAAACAGATTTGCAGATGGGACCAACAAATACTATTATAGCGATAAGGAAGGCAATTATACAGTAAAGAACGAGATTGAACTGCTCAGCAGGCAGGATGAAGGATTTATAACATATAACACTGAGTCCGATAAATTTGAGGGTTTGAAACTACAGAAAATAACATATGTGAAAAAAATAGGACCATTGGGCCTCTATATTTCGGCAACAGACCTCATGGAGAATTCCGAGCTTGACATCCAGAAGGAAGCGCTGAAAAGGATAGCCAGTATCCGCTTTGATAAGGAGGGTTATATATTTATTAACACATACACAGGAATGTCCCTGATACGAAACGGCATATTAATGGATCCGCCGATTAATATCCTGGAGGGATCAGATGAAAACTGGAAGAATATTTTTGCCAAACAAATTGAAGCCACAAAAAATCCGGCAGGAGAATTTTACACTTATAAATTCCGCAAACTCAGTGATTCCAGAACATCCACGAAAATATCGTACTTCCTTGCATTTCCCGAATGGCACTGGATCATTGGAACGGGATTGTATACTGATGAAGTCGAACCTGTTATTACGAAAAGAAAAGCTGAATTAGCAAAGCAGATCCGCTACGATATCATGCGGGTAATGGTATTTCTTTTGCTGATACTGCTCGTTACCCTGGTTATAGCTAATTACATTTCCAGGCAAACCAGTTCCAGCCTGAATTTGCTCACGCATTTTTTCCATAGATCCCGCAGCGGACAACATGCTATTGACCCACAAATATTGAATTTTAGTGAATTTCAGACCATTGCCCTTTCAGCTAATGAAATGGTTGCAGAAAGGGAAACAGTGAAACAAGCGCTCGAAACTGAGAAATCATTGTTCCGCTACCTGATCGATTCCATCCCCGACCTTATTTTTTTTAAGGATAAAGAGGGTCGGTTTCTTGGATGCAATAAAGCTTTTGAAGAATACGCCGGTAGGACCGAACTAGAATTTAAAGGAAAAACAGATTACGATTTCTTTGTGAAGGAACAGGCAGACAAATATGCAGAAAGCGATGCTGAGATTGTCAGAACCAAAGCATCCACAAGAAATTTCGAATGGTTATCCTATCCCGACGGTCGAAAGATGCTGTTTGACACCATGAAAACCTTGTTTTTCGACGCTAACGGAAATTCTCTAGGGCTGATTGGCATCAGCCGTGATATCACTGCCATTCATGAAACACAGGAAAAGCTTAAGCTAGCCAAGGAAAAAGCGGAAGAATCCGACAAACTCAAAACTGCATTCCTGGCCAACATGTCACACGAGATCAGGACACCCATGAATGCCATCATTGGATTCTCCGACCTGATGACCGACGATGACCTGACTGCGGATGAGAAATCAGAATATTCATCACACATTAAAAAAGCAGGTGAATCGCTGATGAACCTGATCAGTGATATCATTGATATCGCAAAAATCGAGGCTGGCCAGCTGCAAATAAACAATTCAGTATGTAATCTGGATGAACTGCTCAATGAAATGATCGGAACCTATACCGAAGCAAAAAACAAAGCTGGTAAGGGTAGCCTGAATATTCGTCTCATTAAACAATCCGGAATCAGCCGTCTTTCTATCCTCACCGACCCTTTCAGGCTTAAACAGTTGTTAACCAATCTCATTGGCAACTCAATGAAATTTACCGAGCGGGGCTATATTGAATTCGGCTATTCACTGAAAGATAATCAAACGCTGGAATTTGTTGTGCACGACACTGGAATAGGTATTCCTTTGCACAAACAGCAGGATATCTTCCAGCGTTTCAACCAGGTGGATAATTCAAATACCCGAAAATATGGCGGCACTGGCCTTGGATTGGCCATTTCCAAAAATATTGTTGAAATCATGGGCGGTAAAATCTGGCTCGAATCAGAACCAGGAAACGGCACCTCTTTTTATTTTACTTTGCCCTACAGGCCTGCCGACGCTGAAGTATTATCTGATATTGTTATTAAAAAATACCAGGAAGGGATTAATTGGGAGGGAAAAACGATTCTGGTAGCTGAAGATGTTCCTTCGAACTTTATGTTTATAGAAGCTGCACTTCGGCGAACAAATGTAAATCTGCTATGGGCGCAGGATGGCCGGCAAGCTGTTACAATGGCGCTGGAGAATCCTTTGATCGACCTTATGCTCATGGATATACAAATGCCGGAATTAAACGGTTATGAAGCTGCTGCCCAGATACTGAAAGTGAAGCCTGACTTGCCGATCATATCACAAACAGCCTATGCACTGTCAGGTGAAAAAGAAAAGAGCCTGCAAGCCGGATTTGTAGCTTATATCCCAAAACCTATCAGATCGGAACTATTGATCAACATTATAGGAAAGTACCTGTTCCATAACGCGCAAACAGGACCTGATGCTTAAAACAGGAAAGCCGGGTTGCTCCATCAGAAACAACCCGGCCTGCATGATTTTCAGCGTGGAAGATTAATCAAGCTCATGCACTACAAGTCCGCTTCTGAGCTTAGGCTCGAACCAAGTGGTTTTGGGTGGCATAATATTACCTGAATCAGCAATATCGATAAGTTGCTTCATAGATACAGGATAAAGGGAAAAAGCAACCTTCATTTCCTTGTTATCGACGCGCTTTACCAGCTCACCAAGCCCGCGGATACCCCCGACAAAATCAACCCTGTCGGAAGTGCGCAGATCGTGAATTCCCAAAATATTGTCAAGCACCAGGGATGAAAGGATCGTAACATCCAGCACACTGATAGGATCGCTATCATTATAAGTTCCCGTTTTAGCCGTAAGCTTGTACCATTTCTGATCAAGGTACATCCCGAAAGTATGCAGACGTTCAGGTTTAACAATATTACTGCCATTTTCGGTTATTGTAAAGGCAGCTCCGAGTTTAGCCAGAAAGTCTGCTGTACTCAGTCCGTTCAGGTCCTTTACAAGACGGTTGTAATCGATAATTGTAAGCTGATCATCGGGGAAATGGACGGCAAGGAAAAAATTGTATTCTTCATTGCCTGTATGATGCGCATTATTAAGTTTTTTTTCGTTACCGACTAAGGCAGCGGCAGCAGTCCTGTGATGTCCATCCGCTACATAAGTATTGGGAACGGCGGCAAATAGCTTAACTAAATTGTCGATAATTTTATGATCACGTATAACCCAAAAATGATGTCCGATTTCCTCAGCTGAAGTAAAATCATATTCAGCCTCTTGGGAATCAACCACTTGCTTCACAATCGCATCGATTTCCTTCACCGCAGGATAGGAAAAAAATACCGGCTCCATGTTGGCATTTGTGATCCGGACATGCTTCATTCTGTCCTCCTCCTTATCCTTGCGGGTAAGTTCATGCTTTTTAATCACGTTGCCCAGGTAATCTGAAACGGCGGCACAGCCGACCAGACCGTACTGCTTTTTGCCGTTCATCGTTTGGGCGTAAATGTATAAGTATTCTTCTTTATCAGGCACCAGGAATCCTTTTGCACGAAACAAGTTTAGATTTTCCAGTGCTTTATCATACACAGGCTGGGAATGGATATCCGTTTCAACCGGGAGATCAATCTCCGGCTTGATAATGTGCAACAGGGAATATGGGTTGCCTGCAGCTTCAATCCTTGCCTCATCGGAGTTAAGTACATCGTAAGGGCGAGAGGCTAACTCCCTTACAATAGATTTAGGTGGCCTAAGGCCTTTGAATGGTTTTAAGATTGCCATAACTGACTACTAAAGTGATTAGAGAAATTTATATATAATACAAGCACCATGCCTATACCTTACATGGTGCAAATTTATATATAATAATCAGAAGTCAAGTGCTAAAAACCCTGAAGTAATAAACGAAAAAAGCGGAAAAACGCTGAAACAGGCAGGAATTAATCCATTTCTTCACCGGTGATGCCGGCTGAACGTTGCAAGGAACCGATTAAAGCACCGATCATCTTGGTCATTTCCATTAAGTAATTGCGGGACTCCTCTACTTCATTTTCTTTTAGTAGTGATTGTTTTTGGGCCAGGGACGTATGGACTACGCATTCCCGTACCGAACTTTTAGCCATTTTAAGGTAATAAATAAATTGGCTTTTGTTCCGTGCCGAACCTTCTGCGATATTCAGTGCAATAGCCTGGGCAGCATTCAGAAAACGGGATCCTAGTGCATTGGATTCACCCCGGGGAAAGTTGTTAACTTTTCCGTAAACAAAGTCGATATAATCCATTGACTTGTGGTAAATCCTCAGATCCTCAAATCTGAAGAAAGTAGTTACTTTTTCTAATTCTGGCTCCATGGATAGCTGGTGTTAGCATTTTTAAATATTCCGTTCTGTAAAGATGTATTCATATTTTCAGCATATAAAAACAAACAAATTTGGAGTAAGCCCAATTACCTTGCTAATGTATTGAAAAAAAATTAATACCACAAGCAGTTGCCCAAATGTTTAGAAAATAATCTTTCTATCCATTCGGGCAACCTCAAAATACTTCATGTGATGACTGTATACGTCAGCTTTATTTATTTACCTGGAATGTCGCATCGCCTTTTTCAAGGAAATTAACGATCTGACGTGCAGCAGCCAGTCCTGCATTAATATTGGCTTCGGAAGTCTGTGCCCCCATTTTTTTAGGGCTAAAGAAGAACCTTCCGTCGTACTTACCGGATATTTCTGCCTTGCAATCAGGCTCAATATCAGATACATATTTAAAATCGGGCCTTTCGGCGAACATTTTCAATAAGGAGACTTCGTCAATCACTTCCTTGCGGGCAGTGTTGACCAATGTTGCACCTTTAGGCATTTTTGAAAGGAGCTCAAAATTGACCGATTTCTTTGTTTGGGCATTGGCCGGAATATGTAATGATACATATTGGCATTTGCTGTAAAGTTCCTCCAGTGTATTCACGGCATGAACACCGTCCTTTTCAATGGCTTTAACTTCAACAAACGGATCGAAGGCATAAACATCCATGCCGAATCCTTTTGCAATGCGAGCAACATAGCGACCTACGTTTCCATAGGCCTGCAACCCAAGTTTTTTCCCTAGCAGTTCAGTCCCAGAGGTTCCATTGAAATTGTTCCTTGCCGTAAAAACCATCATGCCCAATGCCAATTCAGCTACGGCATTTGAATTCTGCCCCGGTGTATTCATGGCTACTACATCCTGTGCTTTTGCAGCTTCCAGATCGATATTGTCATAACCGGCACCGGCACGCACAACAATTTTCAGATTCTTGCCTGCATTAATCACTGCTTTATCGACAATATCGCTGCGAATAATAATTGCTTCCACATCAGCAACGGCTTTGATCAAATCTTCATGGGAAGTGTACTTTTCGAGCAGTCGGAGCTCATAACCGGCATGTTCAATAATTTCCCTGATCCCTTCAACTGCCGCTTTAGCGAAAGGCTTATCGGTTGCTACCAATACTTTTTTCATCTGCTGTTAATTTTTATGTTTATGGTCAGATGGAATAGCCTGATATTCTTTTCAGTTCATGCGAAAAGATTTTGTTCATGGCTATTTCATATTGTTGCTTTATTTTGCGTTAGTTCATTTTTTCAAATTCATGCATACAATCCACCAGGGCCTGTACACTTTCTATAGGTAATGCGTTGTAGGTTGAAGCCCTGAATCCGCCCACTGAACGGTGTCCTTTTAATCCAACCATCCCTTTGGTTTTGGTGAATTCCATAAAGGCTTCTTCTTTGTCCTTATATTGATCTTTCATCACAAAACAAATATTCATGAGTGACCGTGAATCCTTTTCAACAGTTCCTACGAACATTTTGCTGTGGTCGATCGCATCATAGAGCAACTGAGCCTTGGCTTTATTCATGGCTTCAAGCTTCTTAACACCGCCTATTGATTTGATCCATTTCAGCGTTTCTTTAACAGTGAAAATAGGAAGTACCGGGGGCGTATTAAACATGGAGCCTTCTTTAATATGGGTGCGGTAATCAAGCATTGTTGGAATAGGCTTGTCAACTTTTCCGAGGATATCTTCACGAATGATAACAAATGTTACACCGGCAGGTCCCAGGTTTTTCTGAACACCGCCATAGATCATTCCGTACTTGCTTACATCAACCGGCCTGCTGAGGATATCCGATGACATATCAGCTACAAGTGTAACCGGACAGTCAAAATCTTCACGGATTTCACTTCCATAGATTGTATTGTTGGTGGTGATATGGAAATAGTCGGCATCATCAGGAACCTTGTATTCCCTTGGTATATAGTTAAAATTCTTGTCGGCAGAAGAGGCAACCGTCACAACTTCTCCGAATAATTTAGCTTCCTTTAATGCTTTCTTTGCCCATACACCTGTTTCGAGGTAGGCAGCTTTTGTTTTAAGCAGGTTATACGGAACCATGCAGAACTGCAGACTTGCACCGCCACCAAGGAATAGTACATGATAATTCTCAGGAATACTGAGCAACTCTTTGAAGAGTGCAACTGCTTCATCCATTACAGCCTGAAAATCTTTGCTGCGGTGAGAAATTTCGAGCAACGACATTCCGCTGCCATTAAAATCCAAAATTGCTTTCGCTGTGTTTTCGACGGCTATCCTCGGGAGGATGGATGGACCGGCATTAAAATTATGCTTTTTCATGCTAAAAAATTATTAGGTTTCTATCTAAAAAGGATTGTCCTTTTTGTCAGTTTTCACGAACAAAGGTATAAAGTTTTACTGCATGTGTTAAATAAAATACAGGATTTAATATTACAGTTTACTTCCTGGAAGGCAACAAGTTATACTCTATTGGCTTTGGTTTTTCAACTTTGCCTTTAACGGAAGGATTGTTTACCATCACATCTTCGGCAAGACTCCAGAAGCCCTGCCTGAAAATAAATCCATCATACGTGTCGCCTGCTGGAACATAATATGCAAACTGACCCTTTAGCCGTGCATCAGCGGGAATCAAACGATCCACTACGATCATACCCGTTTTTTTTGTCTTTAGCTGTCCGCCCGGCCGCTTTCCTGTAACCAATAACTGATTATCATAATGTAATGTCATCACTGCGCTCCTGGAATATTCGAAAATTACCCTGGTCTTTATGCCATCGGCCGTCTTAAAAACAGGCAATCCAAAACTGGGAACACCGGCAGGATTAAAGGTGAGAATATCAATGATTTTTCGTGAAGACTTTGCAGAATAGCCATCCCATGCCAACAAAGTATAAATCGTTTGTTTTTTCCAGACATTTTTCAGTATGCTGTAATATAAGACGCCATACCAGCGCGAAGCCGGGAGTATTTGGGTTGTTGCATCTGCAATACTGTCGGAATGGTCGGAAAGAACAATTACGCTGCCTGCCTGGCCCTTCTTCCCGGGCAGCAATATGAATCCAAAATAGCGGGAGGATCCATTGATTAGAGGTACATTCCAGTTGAAAATTCTGAAAGCATTATCCGGAGCTCTCAGGCAACCAATGCCGGGAAGTGAATCAAACGGCCATGCATATATCCCTGGTTCCTGCAATACCTTATGCATGAACTCCGAAAATCCAGCATTGGCAGCCAATTTGTCCGCATCACTGCCAACAGCATAGACGCGCTTACTCAACAACCGGAGTGAATCTTCTTCCTTTTTGAAGTTGGCATCCTGTGCATGCAAGGCAGATGAAAGCAAAACAAGAAAAAAAACCAGAGGAAAAATACGGCAATTCATCCGTAAAAACTTCCCCATGAGTAAACGCATATGTAAACTTTTGAATATCAACATAACCTGGTATATGGATTTGAACTATAAATTTAACAAAAATAGATATGACAGGCTTTCATGACCGCTGCTTTTATCGAACCGGAATGTCACTCTTTGAATATCGTCAAGATATATGCACTGATAATTTATTATCTTAAATACTTTAAATACCCTGTCAGGCTGATGGGTTAATTATAGCACGCTATAATCTTTGAATATAATGACAATAATAAAACTATAAAACTAATTGCACATTCAATATTTATTCATTAATTACCACATTAATTATCAAGGTCACCCCGAGCGGAGTCGAGGGGTATATTATTGAATAACAACAACATACATAACTTGTCATTGGTAGCGGAGTGACTGTGAATATTGAGTCTGCTAAGCAATACATATAGCAGTACACATAAAAATCTGTTTTTGTTTAGGCCATTATTTAATG
>JBBRRV010000034.1:0-24842 GCA_038246075.1 Bacteroidales bacterium | reverse complement strand
GTTTAACATCGATAATACAACTTTTGCCATTGAAATTTCGGCTAACGAAGGAAAATACCGCCTGACCGGGCATGACGGAAATGAATATCCCCAGTCACCTGTTCTTGATGATACAGCCACATCGCAGTTGCCATCCACCTTGCTTGCAGCAGCCATCAATAAAACACTTTTTGCAACAGGAAATGATGAGTTACGTCCGGTGATGTCGGGCGTGTATTTAGAACTGGCCGACACCGGACTCACATTTGTGGCCACCGATGCACACAAGCTTGTCCGTTATCGCCGCAGCGATGTAACGGCTGATAATACGGTTACTTTCATCATGCCTAAGAAACCGCTTAATCAATTGAAAAATCTGCTTTCCTCGGATGAATTTCCTGTATTACTGGAGTATAACCAGACGAATGCTTCCTTCACCTTTAAAAACATCCTGCTCATCTGCCGTCTTATCGAAGGCCGTTACCCAAATTATGAAGCAGTTATTCCCAAACAAAATCCAAATAACCTGGTCATTGAAAGAATACCTTTTCTGAATGCAGTGCGTCGCGTTTCATTATACGGAAACCAATCCACACATCAGATCAGGCTTAAAATTACCGGTCGCGAACTTGTGCTTTCAGCCGAAGATATCGATTATTCCAACGAAGCTAAGGAGCGCCTGAGCTGTGTATACGAAGGTGAAGATATCGAAATAGGGTTTAATGCAAAATTCCTGCAGGAGATGATCAGCAACCTTGACACCGACGAAGTTAAAATGGAGCTTTCCGCTCCCAACCGCGCCGGTATCATTATGCCGATGGAGAATGAAAATAAGGACGAAGATATTCTGATGCTGGTGATGCCAGTCATGTTGAATTCCTGACCTTTTTAAAAATTCAAATGAAAATACAAACCCCGGAATGTTCATACATCCGGGGTTTGTTTTTTATGGAAAATGAGCAACCTGTAATTACATCAGTTCCTCAAGTGTCATCCAGCGATCTGTTTTTTCATTGATAAGCCGCTCAATCTCGGCAAAGCGGTCGGATAACCGCCTGATTTCAGTCCTGTCATCGATACCGGAACTCATTTGTTCCAAAACAATTGTTTTTTCTACTTCCAGTGTTTCAATTCCCAGCTCCAGCGCTTCGTATTCCTGCTTTTGTTTGAAGGTCGGTTTTTTAGCATTATTGACAGGCTTGCTTTCCTCGGGCTTATTTTTAGCCGGACGCAATTTTAATTTACTGCTGCGCTCTTCAGCCAGTTTCTGTTTGTAATAAGCGGAATAGTTCCCATAGTAATCTTTGATCATTCCATTTTCGCCGAAAACAAAAACATGGTCCACCAGTTTATCGAGAAAACAACGGTCATGCGATACGATGATAAGGCATCCTTCGAATTGCATCAGGAAGTCTTCAAGCAACTGCAGCGTTTGAATATCGAGGTCGTTCGTCGGCTCATCCAGGATCAGGAAATTAGGGTTCCGGATGAGCTGCATGATGAGGAAAAGCCTTCTTTTCTCGCCGCCGCTGAGGTTCGAATAGTAATTGTATTGCGTTGTTTGTGGAAAATTAAAATGCAGCAGGAAATTGGATGCAGACATGCTCCCTTTTCCAACAGAAATTTCTTCGGCAATTTCCTTCACCAGGTCAATCACCCGTTTATCCCCCTCGGGCTGAAGTCCTTCCTGTGAGTAGTAACCCAGGATCACAGTCTGGCCGATACTTATTTTCCCTGCATCGGGCTGGATTTTTCCAGCAATCAGGTGTAATAGCGTGGTCTTCCCGACGCCGTTTTTTCCAACAATTCCGATTTTTTCTCCACGTTTGAAGGTATAGGAAAAATTGTCGACCAGTTTCAGGGGACCGTATCCTTTAAAAATGTTATTGATTTCGAGTATTTTGCCGCCAATGCGCGACATCTTCACCTGAAATGCCGATGAGGAGCTTTCCTGCTGATTGAAAGCCTTATCTTTTACATCGTAAAAGGCATCGACCCGGGCCTTCGATTTGGTGCCGCGTGCCTGAGGCATCCTGCGCATCCATTCAAGCTCAGTGCGGTAGGTGTTCCGGGCCCTTTCTGTTTCCACGATAGTGATGGCTTCACGTTCGGCTTTCTTTTCCACAAAATAAGAATAGTTGCCATTATAATGGAATATTCTGCTTTGATCGAGTTCGATGATCTCGTTGCAGACATTATCAAGGAAATAACGATCGTGGGTAACCAGCAGGAGGGTAAGTTTCTGCTTCTGCAGAAAGTCTTCAAGCCATTCTATGATCTCAATATCCAGGTGATTGGTCGGTTCGTCAAGGATCAAAAGGTCCACTTTGTCAATCAGTGTGCGGGCCAGCGCTATTTTTTTGCGCTGTCCTCCCGACAACTGGTCAACCGGCTGGTTAAGGTCAGGAATGTTAAATTTCCCCAGAATTTCTTTCACCCGTGATTCGTAATCCCAGGCCGAGAGGGTATCCATCATGCTGGAGGCTTCCGACAATGCATCGTGATTGGCAGCTGTATCCTGGTGTTTCAGATCATCCAGGCTTTTCTCATACAATTTGATGGCCCGTAACATGGCGTTATCCGATTCAAATAAGGCATCGATGACTGTTATGCCGGGCAAAAAGTAAGGGTTTTGGGGCAGATAGCCCACCGAAGTGCCTTTGCGCATTACAATATTGCCTTCATCAGGTTGGTCAAGGCCGGCAATAATATTAAGTAAAGAAGTTTTTCCTTCGCCATTGCGGGCGATCAGGGCTACTTTCTGACCCTCTTCCAGGCCAAAGGTTATATCATGAAAGAGTTCCTTTTCACCAAAACTCTTTGCCAGTTGCTCTATTAGCAGAATATTCACAAAAGATGAGATTAAATTAATTTTTCCGGCACAAAGATACGATGCAATAGGGCGGCATGAATAAAAAAGAAGCTCCGTTTCCGGAGCTTCTCTTCTGAAAGCCATTCAACCGTAAAAGTTTATGCAAGTTTTACATTGATTGCTTTTTTACCACGGTTATCTTCCGTAATATCAAACATTACCTTATCCTCATCCTTAATCTTTTCCTGCAGGCCAGTAACGTGTACGAAGATGTCCTTCTGCGTTTCGTCTTCTACAATAAATCCGAAACCTTTTTTCTCGTTAAAAAATTTCACTTTTCCAGTTGACATAATGAAAAAATTTAAAATTAGTGATTAGTGTACTTCAAAAATACGATTAATAAATATTGATTCTGCATAAGCAATAAAAAAAATAAAAAAAGTAAATAATTAACGGTTGAATTACAATATATTGCATACTTTTTTTTTACTAAATTACAGTTTAACAGTAGCATAGTGTTTGAAAATTAAAAAAGCCTTCACGAATTAGGTGAAGGCTTTTTTGATTTGTTACGTTTTGGTCAGATGGCTGGACCGGCTGCAATCAGTCTTTTACCTTCGTCGTTGTCAGTAAAATTACTGAAATTCTCAATGAATTTTTCTGCCAGTGTCTTTGCTGATTTATCCCAGTCTTCAGGATTACTCCAGAGATTTCTTGGATTCAGGATATGGCTGTCCACACCATTCACGCTTTTTGGAATCTGAAGTCCGAAAACAGGCAAGGTCTCAAACTCAACATCGCGGAGTGAACCATCCAGAATGGCATCAATAATTGCCCTTGTTGAAGGAATATCGATTCGTTTTCCGACGCCATAAGGACCACCTACCCAACCGGTATTGACCAGGTAAGCTGTTGATCCATGCTCACTCATTTTCCGGGCCAGTTCACGGGCATATGCCGTAGGATGCAGCAGCAGGAAAGCAGCACCAAAACAGGAAGAGAAGGTTGGTGTTGGCTCTTTTATACCGCGCTCAGTACCGGCTACTTTTGCTGTGTATCCACTCAGAAAATGATACATGGCCTGGTCGTTTGTTAGTTTTGCAACCGGAGGCAGAACGCCAAAGGCATCGGCCGTAAGAAAGATTACATTTTTCGGGTGACCGCCTTTGGAAACTGGTTTTACAATATTGTGAATATGATTCAGTGGGTAGGAAACCCTGGTGTTTTCTGTTTTGGCGCCGCTGGCAAAATCAATTTTGCCGCTTTCCTTGTCAAATACGACATTTTCCAGCAGCGCGTCGCGCCTGATGGCGTGAAAAATATCAGGTTCGTTTTCTTTGCTTAAATTTATACATTTGGCATAGCAGCCGCCTTCAAAGTTGAATACACCTTCATCATCCCAGCCATGCTCGTCATCGCCGATCAGGAAGCGTTTTGGATCAGCTGATAAGGTTGTCTTACCAGTGCCGGAGAGGCCAAAGAAAATGGCTGTATCTCCATCCGGTCCCATATTAGCCGAACAATGCATGGATGCAATTCCGCGCAGGGGCAGAAAATAGTTCATGATGGAAAACATCCCTTTTTTAATTTCGCCGCCATACCATGTTCCGCCAACAACAGCCATTTTCTCCTTTAAGTTGAAGGTGGCAAAAACTTCGCTGTGAAGGCCTTGTTCTTTCCAGTCAGGATTGCTTGTCTTGCAGGCATTCAGCATGACAAAATCGGGTTTAAAATTTTTCAGTTCCTCATCACTTGGATGAATAAACATATTTCTTACGAAATGCGCCATCCAGGCAACTTCTGTGATAACCCTGATCTTCAGGCGAGTGTTTTCATTTGCGCCACAGAATGCATCGGCGACATAAAGTCTTTTGCCGTTCAACTGTTTGAGCGAAGTATCCAGCATCTTTTTCCATACTTCTTCCGAAACAGGTTTATTATCTGAACTTTTACGCAGGTTATTGGCCCACCAGATATTATGCTCTGAAGTGTTTTCACGGACAATAAACTTATCCTTTGGGGAACGCCCGGTGAATATTCCTGTATCCACAGCAACAGCGCCTGTATCGGTTACAAAACCGCGTTCAAAACCTTCCAGCGACGGATCGGTTTCGTGTTTGAAGAGTTCGTCGAAAGATAAATTATAATAAATCTCTTTAACGTCTGTGATGCCGTATTCGGTTAAATCAAGCTTTGGGTGATCAATTGCGGTAGATGACATTGGTTGGGATTTTATGTGTTATAGGTGAGTTTTAATGTGCAAATATAAACTTCCCGGAAACGAAAAGGAACTTTTTTTTTATATGTTTTAAATCAAAAAAAGGCAGTAATAATACTGCCTTTTTTTGATTTAGAAAAATATTGTATTACTTATTCTTTTTCTTTGCGGCCTTCTTAGCTTTTTTCTGAGCTTTCTTCAGGGCTTTTTTGGTGCCTTTTTTCTTGTCGCTTTTTTTCTCATCTGTGGATGAAGATTCTTCCTTGATTACAGCTTGTGCAGCAGCAAGACGGGCAATAGGAACCCTGTATGGAGAACAACTTACATAGTTCATGCCTACCGAGTGGCAGAACTCAACTGATGAAGGTTCGCCGCCATGTTCGCCACAGATACCTACTTTAAGATGAGGCCTTGTCATACGGCCGCGCTCCGTACCCATGCGGACGAGCTGACCAACGCCTTCCTGATCAAGAACCTGGAAGGGGTCGTTCTTCAGTATGCCTTTCTCAAGGTACACAGGCAGGAACTTTCCGGCATCGTCACGTGAGTAACCAAATGTCATCTGCGTGAGGTCATTCGTTCCAAATGAGAAAAACTCAGCCGATTCAGCAATCTTGTCGGCAATAAGCGCTGCCCTTGGAATTTCAATCATAGTACCAACCATAAATTCAATACTGTCGTTACGTTCGGCAAATACTTTGCCGGCTGTTTCTCGCACGATTTTTTCCTGGTACTTCATTTCTTCCAGTGTTCCGGTGAGCGGAATCATGATTTCAGGAAAGGTCCTGACACCTTTGGCTTTCAAATTCAATGCAGCTTCGATGATAGCTCTTGCCTGCATTTCACTGATTTCCGGGTATGTATTTCCAAGGCGGCAACCGCGGTGTCCGAGCATAGGATTGAATTCGTGAAGATCATTCACTTTGTTCTTTACTTCAGCTAAAGATATGCCCATTTCTTTGGCCATATCTTTCTGGTTGGCATCTTCATGAGGAACAAATTCATGCAAAGGCGGATCGAGCAAACGAACCGTAACAGGCAGATCATGCATAGCTTCGAAAATGCCTTCAAAATCGGAACGCTGCATGGGCAGGAGTTTCTCAAGCGCTTTGCGGCGGCCGACTTCGTCGTTGGCCAGGATCATTTCACGCATGGCTTTGATACGCTCGCCTTCGAAGAACATATGCTCGGTGCGGCAGAGGCCAATTCCTTTGGCGCCAAAGGCACGGGCAACCTGTGCATCATGAGGTGTGTCGGCATTGGTGCGGACCAGCATACGTGCATGTTTATCCGCAAGTTCCATCAATTTGCCAAAATCGCCGCTGAGTTCAGGATCTTTTGTAGCTATTTTTCCTTCGTATACTTCGCCTGTTGTGCCGTTGAGTGAAATCCAGTCACCTTCCTTAAAGGTTTTCCCACCCATGACCAGTGTACGTGCTTTATAATCGATGCGGATGCTTCCTGCACCTGAAACACAACATTTACCCATTCCGCGTGCTACAACTGCAGCGTGTGAGGTCATACCACCACGTGCGGTAAGTATTCCTTCTGCAGCATACATGCCTTTCAGATCCTCGGGAGAGGTTTCAATACGCACTAAAATTAATTTCTTGCCTTCAGTAGCTAATTTTTCTGCTTCATCGGCATGGAAAATAACCTGACCGGTAGCAGCACCTGGTGAGGCTGGTAACCCCTTGGCAGCAACATTTGCTTTTTTAATGGCATCCTGCTGAAAAACGGGATGTAACAGTTCGTCGAGGCGCTGTGGTTCTGCACGCATGAGCGCTTCCTCGGCTGTTATCATATTTTCATCAAGCATATCCATGGCTATTTTAACCATAGCTGCACCTGCGCGTTTGCCGTTACGTGTCTGCAAGAGCCACAGCTTGCCTTCCTGAATGGTGAACTCAAGGTCCTGCATATCGCGTGCATGTGACTCAAGTTTGCGCTGTGTATCAAAAAGTTCATTATAAATGTCAGGCATTGCTTCCTGTAATGAAGGGTATTTTGTTTTACGGTCCTTTTCAGTAACACTGGCCAGTTTAGCCCAGCGGATAGAGCCTTCTTTGGTGATCTGCTGCGGAGTGCGGATGCCGGCTACCACATCTTCGCCCTGAGCGTTGATCAGGTATTCGCCATTGAAAAGATTCTCACCTGTTGCAGCATCACGTGTAAAACCTACACCGGTTGCAGAGGTTAATCCCATGTTGCCGAAAACCATGGCCTGCACACTGACGGCAGTACCCCATTCTTCAGGTATATTGTTGAGTTTGCGGTAGTATATGGCCCTTTCGTTCATCCAGCTGTCGAATACGGCCATAACCGAACCCCATAATTGTTCCCATGGATCATCAGGGAAATCTTTTTTCGTTACTTTCTTAACTGCTTTTTTAAAGCGGGTAACAAGTTCCTTAAGGTCGGCAGGAGAGAGGTCGGTATCCAATTCTACTTTTTTCTCCTCTTTCATTTTTTCGATGATCTCCTCGAAAGGATCTACATCTTCCTTAGAAGCAGGTTTCATGCCTAAAACCACATCACCATACATCTGAACAAAACGGCGGTAGGAATCCCATACAAAACGTTCATTCCCGGTTTTTTTGATTAGTCCCTGAACAGCATCGTCATTGAGACCGAGGTTAAGAATGGTGTCCATCATACCCGGCATTGAAGCACGTGATCCGGAACGAACAGAAACAAGACAGGGATTCTTTTTATCCCCGAAAGTAGTTCCCATAATTTTTTCAATGAAGTGGATGCCATTCTCTACGTCATCCTTTATAAGTTCAATAACTTTTTCGCGCCCAAGCGAATTGTAGAGCGTGCAGATTTCGGTAGTAATGGTAAATCCGGGAGGGACAGGTACACCTATACGGTTCATTTCGGCAAGATTTGCACCCTTGCCTCCAAGTAAATTCTTCATCGAAGCATCTCCATCGGCTTTGCGGTCGCCAAATAGATACACACTCTTGTTTGATTTTTCTTTTGACATGATTTTGTATACTCCTATTATTTGTTAATAAATATAAATTGCTGTTTATGAGTCAAATAGACGTTTCTGATAGGTGAAAGTGCAAATTTACAAAAAATGATGCTAACAAAATCGCATTGGGTTTCTAAATTATGTTAAAAAGCCCGGCTTTAATGTTGCGATCTTGTCAAGAATTTCAAACAGTATTTTATTGTTAAGTTTGGTGTGATGTAATAACCCAAGAATCTCCTGTTTAGATTGAACATACTGTGAGGGCTTTAGCTCCTCTTTGCCTTGTTCGGTCATGGCGGCAATAGCTTCGCCGTTGCATTCGGGATGAAACTGCAAACCGAAAATGGTGTTGTTAAGCCGGAACGCCTGGCAGGGGGTAATTTCCGATGCTGCCATATTTACAGCATTTTCAGGCAAATCAAAAATATCACCATGCCAGTGAAAAGTGGTAAGTTGTTTTGGGAAAAACCGAAAAACAGGATCGTTCTTCGCGGATTCATTGAAGCGAACCGGAAAGAACCCAATCTCGGGCAATGCATTGGGGCCGACTTTTGCTCCGGCAACATGCGCTATCAATTGGGCGCCAAGGCAAATGCCAATCACTATCTTTTGCTCCTGCATAGCCATTCGGATCAGGTTTTTCTCTGCCATGAGTCCAGGATAAAGATGATCATCATGCACGCTCATGGGGCCACCCAAAACGATAAGCCAATCGAATTTAGCTGTCGCTGGCAAGGCATCGCCAGAACCAAGAAGTGAAGTGGAAATGCTGAAGTTCCTTTCGGCGGCCCAGGTGGCCAGAGCTGCGGGACCTTCATGCGCAACATGTTGAAGAATATGGATATGCATGAGCTGGAATGGTAAAAAGTGTTTGAATGATTGAAAAATGTGTATGCTGTATTATGACATTGATTTGTTCGTCAATTTGCTTTTGATAAAGTGTCCTGTTACAGAGCCTTTACACCTGGCCAGGTCTTCCGGTGTTCCGGCAAAAACGAGGTTTCCCCCCTTGTCGCCACCATCAGGACCAAGATCGATCACCCAATCGGCACATTTGATCACATCAGGGTTGTGTTCGATCACGATCAATGAATGGCCTTTGTTGATCAATTCGGTAAATGCGGTGAGTAATTTACTGATATCATGAAAATGGAGACCTGTGGTAGGTTCGTCAAAAATAAATAAGGTAGGGGAGTCCGAAATTCCTTTGGAGAGGAAAAAGGCCAGTTTGATACGCTGGGCTTCACCTCCGCTGAGCGTATCGGAGGATTGTCCAAGTTTCAGATAACCCAGTCCTACATCGGCGAGCGGCTGCAGTTTTGATGTGATCCGGTGCCCGATGGTATTGTCCATATGCCCTGATCCGAAAAAATCAATGGCTTCATCGACCGTAAGGGCAAGTATATCTGCAATATGCAGTCCATTAACTTTTACGTCCAGTATCTCGTCCTTAAAACGCTTTCCATGGCAGCTCTCACAGACCAGATGGATATCGGCCATAAACTGCATCTCAATCGTCACCGTGCCATCACCCTCGCATTCTTCGCATCGCCCACCTTCAATATTGAATGAAAAAAAGCCTGGCTTATAGCCGCGAGTGCGGGCTAAAGGCTGATCTGCAAAAAGGTTGCGGATATCGTCGAATGCTTTGACATAGGTTGCAGGGTTGGAGCGTGAGGAGCGGCCGATCGGGTTCTGATCGATCATTTCCACTGCGCCCAGGCGCTGATAGTCTCCGGCCAGTTTATCATATTTTCCGCTATGCACCCCATATCCACCGTAAAATCTCATGAGTGCAGGATAGAGAATCTGTTTTACCAGGGATGTTTTTCCTGATCCGCTTACCCCGGTAACAACATTCAACGTGTTAAGCGGGAACTGGACGGTGATATTGTGCAGGTTGTTCTCCCTTGCACCGGAAACTGTAATGAAATCCTTCCATTTCCTTCGCTGGACGGGTACTTCGATAGATTCTCGCCCACTCACATAAGCTGCTGTGAGACTTTTGGTATCATGCAGCAATTCCTCGAAATTACCCTGGAAAATGAGTTCGCCTCCATGGCTGCCTGCCAATGGGCCGATGTCAATAACCTGATCGGCTGCACGTATGATTTCTTCGTCATGTTCAACAACAATCACTGTATTTCCGAGATCCCGTAGTTGCTTCAGCACTTTTATGAGCAGTTGGGTATCGCGGGGGTGAAGTCCTATGCTTGGTTCATCAAGAATATACATGGATCCTACCAGACTGCTTCCAAGGGAAGTGGCCAGGTTAATCCGCTGCGATTCCCCACCGGAGAGTGAATTGGAAAGCCTGTTCAGCGTGAGGTATCCCAAACCCACATCAGAAAGGAACTGCAAGCGGTTTTGAATCTCTACCATCAATCGCGAAGCCACCTGCAGATCATATTCATTAAGTTTTAGCTCTCTGAAAAATGCAAGAACACCGGAAATCGGCATGACCACCAGGTTAGAAATGGATTTGCCGCCAATTTTAACATAACCGGCATCTTTTCTTAGTCTTGTGCCCTTGCAATCGGGGCAGAGCGTTTTACCACGGTAGCGCGAAAGCATAACGCGGTATTGGATTTTATGGTGCTGACTTTCGATATAATTGAAAAAAGCAGTAAGACCTTCGAAGTGTTTGTTGCCGCTCCATAAGAGTTCACGCTCAGTTTCGGTTAATTCGAAAAATGGCCTGTGAATGGGAAAGTCGAACTTGTAGGCAACCATCACAAGTTTGTTCTTCCATTCGCTCATTTTTTCGCCACGCCAGCAAGCCACGGCATCTTCATAAATCGAAAGACTTTTGTCGGGCACAACCAGGTCCTCGTCAATGCCGATAACATTGCCGAAGCCTTCGCAGGTCTTACAGGCCCCAACGGGATTGTTAAAACTGAATAAATTTACAGAAGGTTCTTCAAACGAGATTCCATCCCGTTCGAAACGATTCGAATACCTGACAACTTCTTTTGTCTGTTCATCGGAAAATTCAACAAAGCAGGAGCCTTCTCCTTCATAAAAAGCTGTTTGAACTGAATCGGCAATCCGCGACTGCAGCTCATCGTCGTCATGTTGTACAACAAAACGATCAATAAGAATATGAAAATCCGGTTTTGCCTTAATAACCTTTTCGCTTTTTAATATCTCATCGATCCGGAACATTTCCTGTCCGATGAGCATGCGTGTGAAACCCTGCTGCAGCGCAATTGTAAGTTGATCCTTGATTGTGCGGCCAGCCTTGGATGTTACAGGTGTAGAGATAACTATGCGGGTGTTCTGGGGCTTTTGAAGAATGGCATTTACAACATCAGTTACAGTATGCCTCTTAACCTGCTTTCCAGAAACAGGGGAGTAGGTTACACCGATGCGGGCAAAGAGCAGTTTCAGATATTCGTATATTTCGGTTGATGTTCCAACCGTAGATCGCGGATTTCGCGTATTAACCTTCTGTTCAATGGCAATGGCCGGAGAAATTCCTTTGATGTAGTCGACTTCCGGTTTGCTCATACGGCCTAAAAATTGCCGTGCATATGAGCTGAGACTCTCTACATAACGGCGCTGGCCATCGGCATATAATGTGTCGAAAGCAAGGGAGGATTTCCCTGAGCCAGATAAACCGGTGATGACAACCAATTTATTACGCGGAATGGCAACGGTAAGATTTTTAAGGTTATTCACTCGGGCCCCTTTGATAATAATAAATTCCCTTGGGTCAAGTTTTTCAGGATCGATGATATTCATCTGTTATAAATTATTTTTACGGGCGAGATCGAATATGCCATGATATAGAATATTATCCTATCGAATGGTGTTTTTTCAATCATGGCTATTTCATATTTCGGGGCATAGCGGGGAGCAAAATTAAATAATTATCAGAGAGGGTTTGATTAATAAATATTAATAGTATTATATTTGCATTCAAAATCATCTACTTTCGGCATGTAGAATTGATTCCAAAGTAGTTTTAACCATTTTAAACATAGGAGGGGCATTATCGTAACATATCTACGCTAACAGTACTAACAACAAGGAGGTGCAATGAATGCTCCAATGGTTAGCGATCAAGAACTGATCAGCGAATATGTATCCGGTAATCACACCAGCCTTGCCAAACTGGTCAATCGGCATAAGAATAAGGTTTTTGCCTATATTCTGATGGTTGTTAAAGATAAACAACTTGCCGATGATATATTTCAGGATACATTTATTAAGGTAATCAACACGCTCCGCTCCGGTACTTACAAGGAAGAAGGGAAGTTTATACAATGGGTTATGCGTATTGCGCATAACCTGATTATCGATTTTTTCCGTAAAGCTAAACGCTTGCCAATGCTGGAGAAAAGCAATGACGGTTCCGACATTTTCGATAATGTGCGCATTATAGAGGATTCCATTGAGGACCGGATGATCAATGATCAGATTCAGGAGGACATTCGCAATCTTATCGAATTGCTGCCACGTGAACAGCGCGAGGTGCTTGTTATGCGCCATTATGCTGATCTTAGCTTCAAGGAAATTGCGGAACAAACGGATGTGAGTATCAATACTGCCTTGGGCAGAATGCGCTATGCCCTGATAAATCTGCGCAAAATGATTGATCAGAAAGAGATTTCGCTTACAGTCTAAAAATATTTTCAGGAAAGTATAATACAGTGCAATAGATTTGCGTTAGTCTACAGAAACAAATTATTAACAAACTGTAACTAATGACCAAAACTTTTACACTCAAAGACTTAATGATGTATGAAGGCGAAAATAAACAGGAAATAAAACAGATGGATGGTGATATGCTCAGTGCATCACCTTCTCTGGAAATTGTTAGTTATGTTCTGGCCTATGCTCAGGCTTTAAATGTGATGAACAATAGAATTCTCGGGCCAATGTGTATCCTGTTAAATTAAGCTCATCAAAGTCAAACGAAAGGTTTAGCGGTTCAGCCGTTAAACCTTTTTTTATTTCCCTCCATTTTTAATAGATTATCTTCGCGCAAAAGGACAAAATGCTAATTTTGTTAAAAAAAATGATCTCAAAAAAGGAACGCTTCAGCCTTTGTATCAGCTATTTTACCGGGCATATGCCCTTGGCAGAAACTGAACTGCGTTATAAGGATCCTTATCAACTGCTTGTAGCAGTTATTTTGAGTGCGCAATGCACCGACAAGCGGGTGAATATGATAACGCCTGCCTTTTTCGAAACTTTTCCTGTCGCCGCCATGCTTGCCGTTGCTGAAGTAACCATGGTATATGAAAAAATAAAGAGCTGCACCTATCCAAACAACAAGGCTAAAAATCTGATTGGTATGGCACAGGTCCTGACCAGTCGATTTAACGGCATCGTTCCGTCTGATGTGGATGAATTGCAACAGCTTCCGGGTGTTGGACGGAAAACGGCAAATGTTATCGCTGCTGTTGTTTACAACAAGCCTGTAATGGCTGTTGATACGCATGTGTTCAGAGTGTCGGCGCGCATTGGGCTGACATATGGTTCCAAAACACCACTTGATACTGAGCGGCAACTGGTAAAACACATTCCTGAAAATCTCATTCCCCTGGCACATCACTGGCTTATCCTGCATGGAAGATATGTTTGCCAGGCACGGAAACCAAAGTGCGAATCCTGTGGTCTGCAATCCTTCTGCCGTTATTATCTCGCCCGGCATAAGCCTGAATAACCGATCTTCAGGGTATTTGAACTTAACCTGCCCATGTTTGTTTAAAAGATTAAACTAATCATTTAACAAACAGATTTTATGACAACGCTTAAAACAGGTGACAAAGCGCCACAGATAAATGCCGAAGACCAGCATGGTAAACCATTTGATTTGTCGGCAATGAAGGGCAGCAAAGTAGTTTTATATTTCTATCCAAAGGATGATACCCCCGGTTGTACTGCAGAAGCATGTAACCTGAGGGATAATTATACCGAATTGCTCACCAGAGGCTATAAAGTGGTAGGTGTGAGTCCGGATAATATAAAATCTCACCTTAAATTCGCAGAAAAATTTGAACTACCGTTCCCGCTGTTACCCGATCCGGATAAAGTGATTATAAATGCTTACGGAGTCTGGGGACCGAAGAAATTCATGGGAAAGACTTATGAGGGGGTCAACCGGACAACTTTTATTATTGATGAAAACGGTATGATAGAGCGCATGATTGAAAAAGTTGATACAAAGAACCATTTCGTCCAGATTGCAGGCTAAATCAGCGATCAGCTGCCCTAACTTTTGTGGATATTAAATTTCCGGTATTATATTTCCGGATTTTTATTTTTTTAACTTTGCTTGAACAAAAAACAATTTATTCAGCTAAACTTAAAATAAAATAGCACGAACAGATATGGCCAAAGAATCGCAGAATACCGAAACGGAAAAAATGAAGGCATTACAGCTTACGCTGGATAAACTTGAAAAGACATATGGTAAAGGTACCGTGATGAAACTGGGAGATTCTCCTATTGAAGACATGGCTACCATTTCTACAGGATCAATAGGACTTGATGTTGCCCTTGGCATTGGTGGTCTTCCAAAAGGGAGGGTAATCGAAATTTTCGGACCTGAATCATCCGGAAAAACCACCCTGGCCATTCACGCGATTGCCGAAGCTCAGAAACTCGGCGGCATTGCTGCTTTCATTGATGCAGAGCATGCATTCGACCGTTATTACGCTCAAAAATTAGGAGTAAAAATTGAGGATTTATTGGTTTCGCAGCCCGACAACGGTGAGCAGGCACTCGAAATTGCCGATAACCTTATCCGTTCCGGAGCCATTGATATCATTGTCATCGACTCAGTGGCAGCACTTACCCCAAAAAGTGAAATTGAAGGCGAAATGGGTGATTCCAAAATGGGTTTACAGGCACGGCTTATGTCGCAAGCACTGCGCAAACTTACCGGTACCATCAGTAAAACAGGCTGTTGCTGTATTTTTATCAACCAGCTGCGTGAAAAAATCGGCGTCATGTTTGGCAATCCCGAAACCACTACCGGGGGAAATGCACTTAAATTCTATGCGTCAGTGCGTCTTGATATCCGCAGGACAAGCCAGATTAAAGATGGGGATAGCGCCGTGGGTAACCGCGTCCGCGTAAAGGTGGTGAAAAATAAAGTTGCACCTCCTTTCCGCATGGCTGAATTCGATCTGATGTTTGGTGAAGGCATCTCCAAAACAGGCGAAATCATTGACCTCGGTGTTGACAATAACATTATTAAAAAGAGTGGCTCGTGGTTCAGCTATGGCGAAACAAAGCTAGGGCAGGGGCGCGATTCATTGAAAAAATTATTGCTCGATAATCCTGACCTTTGCCTGGAACTGGAAAATAAAGTGCGCGAAGCACTTATTGCCAAGAGTTAATAACGTTTCAATCACTGAATTTAAAGCTCCTTTCTTTTTTCGAAAAGAAAGGAGCTTTTGTTTTATCCGAATGGGAACTCAGGCAAAGTCTGAAGAAAAGACTGACTCAGGCTGGAACCTGATCCGAACCCGGAAAATTAAACCGCATCTTCTTTTTTAGTGGCGCGCGCAGCTTCAATCCGATGCTTAAGCGCTTTAAGTTCGGTGAGCTCACATCCGGAGCAACTTGATTCGCAGCCGCCACAGCTGGCTTTCTTTTGGCCGGCCTTTGGGTAAAACAGTTTATATGCAATAATGCAAGCCGTTGCCAGGAGGATGATATAGGTGATGATTTCTTGTGTCATGATTAAAGTTGTTGAAACATATGATAAACGTCAAACTTTGGAAATCCAATTTGAACAGCCCAATACCCGCAGTATAATGCAAAGGCGGAGAATAAGAGCGCCCATACGAAGGCCGGAATATGGGTTGCCATCTTCAGGTTGGAGGCGTCACCGGCTTTTGTAGCCTGGGTGACACTGAGTACCAGAAGGTATAAGGGTGCAATCACAGAGTCCGTGAGTATGATCAGTGTGTAAAAAATGCTTAACGATTGTATTAACAACTGATTGTCGAAATAGATTACCAGAAAGTTAAGTACACTGAAGGTTCCGGCCCATAACAAACCATATCCGTTGCGGATAAACAGCATCATACCTGTGATGGTGATGGATACCAGGATGAAAATGATCAGCAGATTGTTGCCCGTGCTGATCAGATACATCATCAGCAGCGCGGTAAGCGAAGAAACAGGGTAGCCAGCCAGTGAAACCATTATCTGCCCGAACTTACCTGATGATTTGGTAACCGTGCTTCCTGAAGTGTCTGCAAACAGGTTGATTGACAATACTTTTCCACTTGTAAGTACAGCAGTTAATGCATGCGCTGTTTCGTGGATGATTGTATCAACCACCCTGAAATACTTCCCGATAAAAGGAATCCTCGTAATGATCAATGTGATGACAAGAATCAGGTAAAAAAGAGTAGAAGGTTGCTGCAGTATTTTTTCGAATTGTATCATATATATTAATTTCTCAGAAAAAAAAGCTTCCAACCTGGAAAACGAACAATGATGCCAGATAAGCGAGGCCGGTTGTGTATACAACGACAAACACAGCCCATTTAGCGTGTCCCGATTCTTTGCGTATAGCTGCGACGACACCAATGCATGGAAAATAAATAAGGATGAACAGCATGAAACTAAAGGCAACCAATGGATTAAAGACCTTTTGCCCTTTATGAATTCCATCAGGAACTGTTTGTTGCTGCAGTTTACTGACCAGCGTACCAGATTCGGCATGGTCGGCATGATACAATACACCCAGCGTTCCCACAACCACTTCTTTTGCAGCTACGCCGGTGAGCAATGCCACACTCATCTTCCAGTCGAACCCAAGCGGACGCATTGCAGGTTCAATAAATGCACCTATCCGTCCGATATAGGAATTTCGCTGCTGTATCGCAGCCTGCTGCTGATACAATGTGTCTACTGCCTTTTGAGATGCAAGGTTCAAAGACTTTATCAGCGCGCTGTTATTCTGTGTTTTATTTACCTGCTGGACATACTGGCTGCGGATAGTGGCAATCTTAGCGTCAAGGTTCGTAGTTTCCACTGTAGTATGCGGAAAATATCCCAGCGCCCATATCACAATGGAGGCAATCAGTATGATGCCGGCGATCTTGCGCAGGTATTGCTGTGCCCTGTACCACATGTGCTTCAGGACGCTTCTGACGGTGGGAACACGATAGGGTGGGAGTTCCATCACAAATGGCACATCAGCGGCTTTAAACAGGGTTTTTTGGAATAGCAGGGAAGATAAAATGGCAATAGAGACCCCGATGGCATACATACTGAATAATATGGTTCCCTGGTAGCTGGTGAAGAAGGCCGTTATAAACAGAATATACACCGGCAATCGGGCGCTGCACGACATAAACGGATTTATGAGCATCGTGATGAGCCGGTCGCGGCGACTCTCGATAATACGGGTGGACAAAATAGCCGGTACGTTGCACCCAAATCCCATCAGCAAAGGAATGAATGATTTCCCGTGTAATCCGATCTTATGCATCATTTTATCCATGATAAAAACAGCCCTGGCCATATAACCGGTGTCTTCCATGAGTGATATAAAAAGGTAAAGCAATACAATATTCGGGAGGAAGGTGATAACGCCGCCAACACCACCGATGATCCCCTGGATTAACAAATCCTTCAGCATACCATGTGGCATGGCGGTTTGTAGCCAATCCGAACTAAAGCTCACTATCCATGCAATCCAGTTCATGGGATACTGACCAATCTTGAATGTTCCGTAAAAGGTAAGCCACATCAGGAAGATAAAAATTGGTATTCCAAAAATTTTATGGGTAATGAAGATGTCAATGGTATCACTTACTTTTCGGCGCACGTGAACATTTGGGGTTAAAGTTTCGGCCAGAGCCCCTGCGATGTATCCGTATTTTGCATCCGTGATCAAGGTTTCGCAGTCGTCCTTTCCTTCCGATTCAATGCGTTTAATTTCCTTTGTGCTGAAATTGGCAACTTCCTCGCTGTTGGCACATTGCTGGATCTGGAGGTAGGCTGATTTGTCTTTTTCGAGCAGTTTGATGGCCAGGTAACGCGACGAAATGGTATCGAGTAAGGGCAGGTTAGCTTCATTTCGTAACTTTTCCTGAATAGTCTTTATCCCATTTTCGATGCTGATACCGTAATTGATGTGTACATGCCTGGAAACAGGGTCACGGTCCTCATAAACTTCAATGATTTTACGAAACAGCTCCTCAATGCCTTTACCCCGTGAACCTACAGTTGGGACAAAAGGAGTACCCAGCATTTTTCCCAGGTGAATATAGTCAAGCTTATCGCCGTTTTTCTGCAATTCATCATACATGTTCAAAGCAATAACCACCTTTATGTCCATGTCGATCAGTTGCGTGGTAAGATAGAGATTGCGCTCAAGATTACTCGCATCTACAATATTTACAACAACATCAGGGTAATTATCGAAAATAAAATCACGCACGAAAAGTTCTTCGGGTGTATATGCTGTAATGGAATAAGTGCCAGGCAGATCAGTAATATTAAATAAGTAATCATCGAGTCTGAAATGTGCTTCCTTGGCATCGATGGTGACTCCGCTGTAATTGCCTACCCGTTCTTTGGAGCCGGAGGCATGGTTAAAAATGGTTGTTTTTCCGGAATTCGGATTTCCAACAAGCGCGACTGAAATGATTTTTGTTTTGAGCGGGCCTTCGGCATAAGATTCATCAGAGGTAAAAGTTCCGCTGTAATTTGTGGAAGGGGCAATCGTGTTGTCCGGGTTGGCATCAATTTCGATGAGACGGGCTTCACTGTTTCGTAATGATACATTGTACCCCAGGATGTTATATTCTATGGGATCTCTTAAAGGAGCTTTTTTTATGACTGTTACTTCCTTCCCGACAATAAAGCCCATCTCGATGATTCGTTTACGAAATGCTCCACGGCCTTTAACCTTTGTAATTAAAGCTTTTTCGCCGAGATTAAGTTCAAACAGGTTCACGCAATGATTTTATTTAGAATGATTATGAATAATTGCAAATGTACCTGATTTCAAGATAGGAATTTGATGAAAAGCGAGAAAGTTACCCTTTAAATTAAAAAAGATCTTCAGTTTCGGGTAAATCCGGATATATCAGGTGATGAAGGGGTTTTTGAACATTTGAAATACGGCTGCCCCAGTGGCTGGCGAATAACCGTCGGCATTCGGCAACGGCATTTTCCTTGGCGGCAACGGAGTTTTTTTGGTAGAGGATCAGATAGTCCTTGAGATCCTGGTAAATGTCTGTGAAGTATTCCGCAAGGCTTGCCTTCAGGATGTCGGGGCTCTCTTCAAATGCGGCCTCAGTAAGCCAGAATTCATCCGAGGGTTGAAACTTTGCCCGTAAGGAATTGAATACCATCTCCCATTTTTCTTCTGTGACAAAACGCTCATTGGCTTCAGGGTTAGAAGGCTCAATAACGGGAAGCAGCGCACCCTTAAGATATAAAAGCGGACATATCTTTTGCAAGAAACCGCACAAATCATCCGTCGTAGCGTCATCCGCCTGCTCAACAAAGACACAATATTCATTAGCTACTGCCAACATTTCAAGAACATTTCTGCTGTATACTGGATCGGAAGGAATACTTTCAGCCATAAAATCAGGTTTGGGATTGTGCAAATTTACCTATTACTGTGTATATTTGAATTATAGTTGCCACATTTTATTCAAGCTTCATATATGATCGATCTGACATTTAAGCAGGAATTGCTCACCTATTGCATTCAACTGAAGTTGGATAATGTGGAAAACCTTAAAGCCGCCATGAATGATGCGCAGCAAAGTGCAATTGAATATGGTTCTCCCAAGGATCGCTACGATTCATATCGGGCGCAGATGCTTGTCAAGCGTGATATGTTCGCCCAGCAATTGCATGCTGCCCAGGGCGAACTCATGATTTTGCAACAGATCGATGCTGGAATACCAGTCCTGAAGGCCGGATTTGGTGCACTGGTCTGCCTGCCTGAGCAGGTTGTGTTTGTTGCTATTGGATTAGGCAAAGTCGAATTTAAAGGATTGACTTGTTATGTCGTATCGCTCCAGGTGCCGCTTTGCCAGGCCATGAGAGACATGAAAAAAGGTGATGTGATGGATTTTCGGGGTAAGAAAATGAAAATTCTGGATATCTGTTAACACCAAAATCTTCATTTATTTAGCTATTTGATTTTGGATTAACATAACAAAAAAAATCCTTCAGGTGAAGGATTTTTTTTGTTGAATGATCTGGTGGTCTGTAACAATTAGACTCTTTTTTCCTTGATCCTGGCTTTCTTACCTTTAAGACCACGAAGATAAAAGATACGGGCGCGGCGAACAGCGCCTCTTTTATTAAGTTCTATCTTGTCGATAAATGGCGAGGCAACAGGAAAAATACGCTCAACACCTGTAGTGCCTGATACTTTACGAACGGTGAAGGTTTCTACTGCTCCGTGACCGGAACGCTGCAGAACAACTCCCTGGAACTGCTGAATACGTTCCTTCTCACCTTCCTTGATTTTATAGTGTACTGTAATGGTGTCGCCAGCTTTAAATTTCGGAAAATCTCTCTTTTCTATAAACTGGTCTTCCACGTACTGAATTAATTCCTTCTTACTCATTGCTTTATGTGTTTGGTGTAGCGGGTTTTCAAAAACGAGTGCAAATATACGGTTATATTCGTACAGTAACTAATGATCTTTAAAAAAAATGACTTTGCCTGCGGATATGCTTAGCAGCCAGGCCAATGTGATCAGCTATGTCGTCGATAGCTATAAATCATCATCCAAAAAACCGGGTCTCTTTTGGCGGGTGAGTTTGATGGCCTGGTTCATTTGCCATTTGCGGATTTCCTTTTCATTGCCGGAAAGTAATATATCGGGCACCTTCCAGCCTTTATAATCTGCAGGCCTTGTATATGCCGGCGGCGACACCATTCCATCCTGAAATGAGTCACTTAATGCGGACATCTCATCATTGAGCACGCCAGGTATAAGGCGTACAAGGGCATCCGTGAGCACTGCTGCTGCAAGTTCCCCGCCCGAGAGTACATAATTTCCAATGGAGATCTCACGCGTAACCAGAAATTCCCGTATGCGCTGATCGATACCCTTATAATGACCACAAAGCAGAATTAAATTCTGGCTGGCAGAAAGTTGATTGGCAATGGGCTGATCCAGAAGTTCACCATCAGGACTCAAATAAATCACTTCATCATATTTGCGCTGCTCCTGCAGATGTTTAATGCAATCATCAATCGGCTGGATCATCATCACCATGCCGGGATCACCGCCATAGGAATAATCATCAACATTTTTGTGCTTACCGGTGGCATAATCCCGGATATTATGAAGATGTATTTCGACAATGCCTTTTTTTACGGCACGGCTTACAATGGACTGACTGAAAGGACCGTCAAACATTTCAGGAAAAAGCGTGAGGATATCGATGCGCATAAATAGATTCTAAGCTGCAAAAATAGCCGGAATTAGCATAAGCGTGCCATAAAACCTTTGGAACCTTTTCCCACCTCACGTTAAAGCAAGTTTTTGATGTATTTTTGTATAAGGATGCAAACTATGTTAGCGTTTTCAAAAAGTATCGAAAAAAAACCAAATCGGTCAGGCATGATTTTATGGCATTTCTCCATTACCTGTCTGTGTAGAATGAAGATGATGAAAGTAAATCTGTCACTTGCATTTCTGGCATGCTTATTCATCACGGTTGCACAAGCGCAACCCGTCAGATACATCATTACCATGAAGGATAAGGCATCTGCTGATTACAGTCTTTCCCGCCCCGAACAGTTTCTCTCTGTCAAAGCAATTGAACGCAGGACACGACAGGGTATTGCAATTACGGCAAGCGATATCCCCGTCGCATCCTCATACATCAATGCAATCAAATCAATGGGTGCGGACGTTAAGTATCAATCCAGGTGGTTAAATACAATCATCGTGGAGTCGGCGGATACGGCTTTTGCCAGGCAGGCATCATCATTGCCTTTCGTAAAAAGGATACTGCGCTTTACCGGCATTAAATCAGCCGGCATTAAAACCGCGGTTGAAAATCCTTTTTTTCAGCATGAATCGATCAGTGGAACAGGGAGTTCAGACAACAATAAATCAGGCAGTGCTTATCTTTCGTATGATTATGGTCTGGCAAATAATCAAATAAGTATGCTTAAAGGTAATCTGCTTCATGATTTGGGATTCAGGGGCCAGGGAATGACCATTGCGGTTATCGATGCAGGTTTCAACAGTGTAAATGTGCTTCATGCCTTCGATAGTCTTTGGGCTAATCATCAGATACTGGGTACCCGGGATTTTGTCCAGCCACAGAATGATTTGTTCAGGACTGACATCAGTGCGCATGGCATGATGGTTCTTTCGACGATGGGCGCCAACATGCCTGGTCAGATTGTAGGAACAGCCCCCAAGGCCTCTTATTGGCTCTTACGTTCGGAGGATGCAACTGCTGAATATATGATGGAAGAATATTTCTGGGTAAACGCAGCCGAGTATGCCGATAGCGTGGGAGCTGATATCATAAGTTCTTCGCTTGGTTACACCGTATTTGATAACCCGCTTCAAAATCACAGCTATGCTGATATGAATGGTAGAACAACTGTTATATCTATAGGTGCAGAACTGGCGGCTCAAAAAGGTATTCTCGTGGTGAACAGTGCCGGCAATTCCGGATCAGATGCAGATCCCTGGAAATATATCAATGCCCCGGCTGACGGAGACAGCGTGTTTACTGTTGGAGCAGTTGATTCACAAGGAAAACGCGCATCGTTCAGTTCCAAAGGACCCACTGCTGACAGGAGGATAAAACCAAATATGGCAGCTCAGGGACTAGCAACAGCCGTGGTCAATCTTTCCGGAAAAATCTCTTTCGGAAATGGTACATCTTTTTCAGCCCCTATCCTGGCTGGAATGACTGCTTGTTTGTGGCAGGCAAATAGGGCATCTTCAAATATGGAAATTATTCAGGCACTGCAAATGAGCGGAACACAGGCCAATAATCCTGATTCATTATTGGGCTATGGTATACCTAACTATATGACAGCCAATTATTTCCTGTCTTTAAGTGAACATCATGCCAACAACTCCAAGAATGACATTTTCATACAACCTAATCCTTTTTCCACAGGCTTTACAATCGATTTTTCATCCCATCCCCCAAGTGGCAACTTAAGAATTACCCTGAAAACGATTACTGGTTCTAATGCTTATGAAAGTTCTTATTCCAGGACTGGCAGCAGCAAGCTTGTGCTGGATAAACTCGCAAATCTTGCCCCGGGTATTTATATTTTGTTTATTCAGGCAGAAAATAGTTATTGGGCCAGGAAGGTGATAAAACTTTGAGGGTCGATCATTGAGCCGATTCATTGCTTGTCATTCAAATGATGCTTTGGACCAATGACCTCCCGTAATCAACTTCCGGCAGTTTCAATAAATTCCATCTGATCCTTCATGGTCCGGACGGGATTTTTTTTTGCTCATTATCTGAGATTATGGGAATATAAGCGTTCATCATTTTCGCAGTAAAAAGAAAAGTACAGGAATGTGCATTGAGAAGCTTTAAATTTTTTTAAAAGGCACCGATACAATCCGTTCATTAAAGATTTCAGATTGCATCGCAAAGATGAAGTAGGCTTGCCAACATATTATGAATAGGTGTATATATTCAAATTTGATATCGCGAAATGCACAGGATTTTGATGACCTGTTTCAAGGGTGAATTCGCATACGGGATTCTAAGAGACTTATCAAAATGACTTATCGTCACTAAAGCCTTGCCTGGCTTTTGATACAGTAGAGAAAGGCATGATTAATTAAGCAGTCCGCAGATCGTGCGATCGGAAGGGAACAAAAAAAACTGAAAAACCACTCAAAATTCAAAAAACATTTGTAAGTTACAAATGTATATTATTTTATATACAAATAGCAATCGTGTACAATTGTGACATACAAATGTACACAGTATAAAACTGTAATCATAATATATTGATTACTAGTAACATGTATGTGTATAAATACAATTGGAATTTATAGGTCCATATGTAATTAATGCTATATCACGTTACAAATGTAATTACAAATGTAATTTGTTCTTTATGGATAAATAATTAGAATTAATATGATAACATCCAGTACTTTATGAATGCTATATCAATTATAACTTCAATTAAAATGGAACTATTATGTTTCAACACATACTATGCTTTTATAATGTCTATATATATTATAATCAGCATTATAAATAATTTATCTATAGCTTCACTTTAATTAAATAACAATTGTATGTGGCTGGAATTATAATAAAAACAGGTTGATACATTTGTCTGGCCTGTTACATTATTCACTACTTTTGATGATAACATTGTAACCACCATTAGATATGACTGACAGGATCTCATTGCTCATTAAGGCCAAGAATTTATCGGCAGCACAATTTGCTGATGAAATTGGTGTTCAGCGCTCGAGTATTTCGCACCTGATGTCGGGACGCAATAAACCCAGTCTGGATCTTATACAAAAAACGCTGCAAAGATTTCCGGAAGTCAGTACCGAGTGGTTGCTTTTTGGAAAAGGTGAAATGGTACGTGAATTAAATCTCTTTAATTCTCATGCCCGTGCTTTTGAAGCCGGATCGGACGGAAAATTGCCATTTGAAACAGAACCATTACCTTCTGATCCGGAAATGGAGCCTTTGTTTTCCAGTCCCGGGTCCAGGGATGCGGATTCAACCCAAGAAGCAAAGGCAGTGCGGGAAGTAACTGCGGAATCAAAACCTCCGGTTGGGCGCATAGCTATGCCATTCGCCAATCCGGAGGTAAATACGAAAATCAGAGAAGTTGGAAAAGAAAATTTGGAAGACCCAGATCGGGCG
>JBBRRV010000033.1:0-25535 GCA_038246075.1 Bacteroidales bacterium | reverse complement strand
CCCTGTTTTGATTTCGCTTGGCTCAGATGTTCTCTAAGCGCACGTTTAAGGTTTTCGTCCATGACTTTAATTAGTTGTGTAAATTTACAAATTCTCGGCCGCCTGCCGCGGGCGACTTTACACAGTTAATTAAACACTACCAGTCTGTCAATTACTTGCAGAATTTTTCGGGTGTATGGATCATGGATATTAGCATTCGACGGACTTCATCATAAGTTTCGATTAAATGAGTATACTCTCCGGGAGTGATATATTTACAATCGCGGGTAAAATCCAGCCATACTTCAGTTTCATTTTCTTCTCCAAGTGCATCTGAGAGTTTGTTGACAAAGACTTTGATGTAAATTCTTTTTGCCCACGATTCAGCAATATTCGACGGAATTGATCTTGATGATCGCCTTATTTGATCTGTCAATGAATATTTTTCTTCTTTCGGAAATCCTTTGGAGATTTCGAAGATTTCCATGGCCAATTTGTATGACTTTTGAAATACAATCAAATCTCTGTATCCCATTAAGATGCTCATGTTTTTTTTGGATTGGTAAATTTCTATATTTCCTGCTCCCTACTCCCTTCTCCCTTCTCCCTTCTCCCTACTCCTTACTAATTACTCCGTTCCCTTTTAATAACGATATTATAAACAGCCATCCAAAAATAGGTCCAATCTGTCCACAAAGGATTTTTCGTATACGCTTCAAGATATTTGACTTCGGAGGCCATGATCTCATCCAGCGTTTTGGGCAAATCCGCATAAAACGGCGGTATAAGCCCTGGGGTATGCTGTATGCGCAGTTCCTGCAGTTCTGTGGAATACAGGCTGAAATAATGCTTGCTGATGGGCCTTACACCTACTAATTTAATATCGCCTTTCAGTAAATTGATGAGCATGGGCAGTTCATCCACCCAGCATTTTCTAAAGATCCTGCCGGCTGTTGACACCCTGAAATCGTTCTTAAACTTGCCACCTTCCTGCAATGCACTCTTTTTAAAAACATATTCCTGCAGGTATTCTGAAAAGGGATGCATCGTCCTTAACTTATACACGTGAATGACATTCCCCATTTTTCCCAATCGGTTAAGACTGATTAGTGGGCCGTATGTGGGACTCTTATCATAACAAGGTGTCTTTATCTTGCGGGCTGCAAAATACAAAAGGCTTCCCGATTGTAATTCATCCACCACTTCGAATCCGCAGGAATACAACCTGCCAAAAGTTTCGGCTTTCGAGAGGGAACGGTTAAACCCATTGGTCATTAAGAAGTATATTTTTTTAATGTAGGGGAGCTTTGGCAATAACCGCCAGAAAGTGAAGTAGAAAAAATAATAGATATGGCTGATTACGGGGGGTGTTGCACCAAAAATCCTGTTTTTCTTTATTTCGTTTGTCTTCACACAATTAAAATAAATGCCCCCGATGGGTAATTTATGGTTAACGGCTTCGAAAAACAGGTTCAGGCGTTTGATGTCATTTACAGGGCTCAGGTTGATGATATTCCGGTAATAATCTCCCCGCACAACATTGATATTAAAACTGGTGGTTGTCGCCAGCGGAAGCGTATGGTTGGTTGCCGGATCGATAAATTTTGCTATAAATTCATATACGCCGGGTTTGGCTTCCCTGACGATATGGTCCTTGTATTCCGACAATGGATATTCATTGTCTTCCTGTCCGACGGGCCCGGAATAGGCAGTTCTTTCAGGTAAGCTTTCCTCCAGTGGCACCTCATTTAATGATTCTGCCTGGTTTTCAAGGAACAGGGTTTCACGCTTTAACTTCCTGTAATAATAATATGCTATATAGAAATTTAATTCGAAAAAAGTTGTCGTGAGTACTGTTCCGAATACAATGAGCCTTGACAGGGAAGTATAATGCTGGAAATATCTGTAGTAAGAGATAAGCGCGAGGACAAGCAAGGAGCTGATCAAAACAGGGAACAGAAATGCATTCAGCCTGGTTTTGTTTCTGAATGAATATTTGCCGGACACCAGCGAAAGCGGGATCCAGATGATCAGAAAATCGATAAAATATGGAAAATATGTAGGTAGATATACCCGAACCGATGCGGGTTTCAGCCAGATAAAGAAGAAGAACCATGTGGTGACTAAAAGTACATCAACCAGTAAAAAATAGATGGAATTTTTATGGATGGCTTTAATCAACATGATATGATGCGTATTATTGCACTACAAAGGCACAGCGTATACATGAGTAGGAGGATTAGCAAAGTAAGTTCAGCAATTACCTTTGAGTTGGTCAATAATATCCATCACTATGCATAAAAAATTTTCTTTCAATTGAACGATCAAAATACAGATATGATTCTCTATATTAATACCCTAAACTGGAAATGGTAATATTTTCATTAAACAGGTTGTTTTATTTCGAAAGTTAACGATCTTCCCGGAAGATCATGTTGAAAATGAAAAATGTCCAAAATTCCATAGGTATTTTGAAACAAAGCTATAACTTTTGTTCGATTTATATGGATTTGGTTAGGTATTCATGAAGATATCTGATAGCATGCCACATTACACAATATTGCCAGATAATATTCGGTTTAAAAACAAGGCGCTGAATCCTGTTGTGAGCAGTGCTTTGAAATACAAGGACAATGACCCCTGTTTCAATTTGTAATGTTTATTTTATTTGGGTTATATAATGACTAAGATGAACTGTTTTTTAAAGATAGATCTATCTTCAATATCAATTAAATAAGGATGGTTCCAATAAGTAAAGGTTAATTATGACTATAATATTGAAAATACTCCGTTCAATCTGATGTTGAAATAGATATTTAGATATGACTGCTTTCTTGCGCTCATGTATGCAAAATTGTCATAAGTAATATATTCTGTTGTGATATCTGCAGAAATGAATGAATTAGGGATATAGGACACATTCAATTTCATGCTTAAAGATTTTTCCGGAATTCCGATTGGGAAACCAGTCTTTACGGCAACAAACGGGGCATTCAGGTTCTGAATCCGATGTTGCTCTGCTGTTGCTTCAACTCCAAAAATAAAGGGATAGTATTTAAAAGCATCTAATCCAAGGCTTATCTGCTCTGCCCCGTTTTGCGGATAACCTAAACTCTTGCCATAATTGGTGTAATTTCCCCAGGTATAGAAAGAGTTATAGGTCCAGTTACTGATTTTATGATAGGAAAGTTTAATCTGAGAGGCCGGAAACAAATCGGTGTATATTATTTTGGCAGCGAATCCTAACCTGTCCGGATAAATTGCCCTGAGTGATTTTGTGAAATCAACATCATCAATGAGGAACTGACTGAAGAAAGTGAGATTATTTGCCGGTTTGTAATAGATATCAAAGCACATCAGCGAATTGGCACTTCCCTCTTCATAACCTTTTCGGTCACTCATTTTGGACAAGAAGAGAAAATTTAAGGGATTTAAATATTGGAACTGAGGGGTAGCATCCTTCCCCCCAAATAGAATTACATCCGTAAACGCAATTTCAATTCTATCGGATAATGAAATCTCAAACCTGTGAATACTTAAAAATCGTTTGTTCCATTGATAACCGGGGATAGAATCACGAATATCGAAGCCAAACACATCATTCAAACGCGAAAATAGTACAGTATATTTGAATAACTTATTTTTAAAGTTAAAAGCCAATTGGTCGAATGAAAATGAATTTGGAGAAAGGATTAAGCTGTTTTCACCTGCTAACCCGAAATTTCGATTTATTCTCCCTGCAAAAATGGTGTAATTTCGGTTTTCCCATTTCAGGTAACTTTCATCTAACCGTGCAAAATTCTTCTGTTCTAATTTGCCGGTTGTTCCAAAATACAGCGTATCTCGTTGATAAGCTTCATTGGCAATTAAGCTGTTATAAAAACCAATATTTTTATAGGCATAAAAAGTTATTCCTTTCCCCGAAAAATCATTCGTGTTTTTATTGAGGGCATAATTATTTGTATTGCCCAATTCAATACCTGCTCGTAAATCTCCTTTGTAATTAGAGTCTTCTTCATAAATTATTTTGTATTTCTGAACGTCTTTTTTTAATCGCTGTAGCCATTTATCCGAATTTTGAACTGAGCCAGGCAGTGAATCATATATTTCATTGGCTGTATAGGGTTGACTAAGCGGGTGGCTCAAAATCAGTTTATGGCTGTTTTGTAGATATTGCAGATACTTCTGATAGGTGGTATTGGTATAATATGGCGAAAATCCCTGGCCAAGAGCCAGATTGCCCAGAAAGCATAAAAAAAGCACAGATGCATATCGTGCCTTCATCATAGAACCGCATTTCATGGTTTTCGTTGTGTTATTTTACATACAATTTTGGAATATTATTAACAGCATCAATGACGGTTTCAAAATCCAGGCCAATAATGGCCAGGTACCATCTAAGGGTTTCGTACCTGGGTCTGTTATCTTCTTCACATAATTTTAAAGCAGTTTCCCTTTCGAGCATCCCTTCACGTATCTGGTTGCTCCTGAAGGTGTCGTTTTCCGAGAAGCCGGCAACTGTATAATAAATATAATTGTAAAAGCTTGCGGTTCCATCACCGATTCTCCATGTTGATTGAGTGTCGATTGCCTTTTCCCAATTATATTCTTTCAGGATAACATTATTGATTTCTTCCTCATCCCATTTGTAATAATCAAAGAGATGAAAATAGTCCGTTTTTGGTGCAATGTATCGCGCAGCAAAGGACCCCAAACTGTTAATTACAGACTGGTTGATGTAACCTGGTGATTTTAAAACATTCCCGGCTACAAAGCCAAATAACTTAAACTGGTCAATGAGCGTGAGGGAATATATCCATTTTTTATTAAATTTTGGTGTTAGGCCGGCAAAACCTGTTTTAAATTGGGTATTCTCAAGATTGTTGATACCCCAAATGTTTAAATCAATACCAGTTTGTTTTTTAATATTATTTGCATGGTAAAAGAAAAATTTATCGCCTGCCATAAAAAGGGGTACCATTCCTAATTCAGGATTCTTCAGCCATGCTGTAACATTTTTCCTGATATTTTCCCGCTTCCATCGAATATCAGCGGAGACAATAATATTCTCTACACCAAGTTTTCCGCAGACCCTTGCGATATTTCTTCTGGCAAGGTCTGTTACCATGCCCCAGTCGTAAGTGAAAGCAATAGGATTTAAGCCAAGTTCTTTTTTAATAATGTGGAGCGAGTAAGTGCTATCTCTCCCCCCACTAAAGGGTACAATACAATCGGGTTCTCCTTTTTTGCTTCTATAGGGTTCTACCAGTTTTTTTAACTCATCAAACGACCTGGTGTGATTTTGAATTTTGTAATTCCTGCAATAGTTGCATACGCCATCATGATCGTAGTTAATAAAGGGAAAGGTTTCGGGGAGAAGGCATTTTGTGCATCTTCTTAAACTGCTGATCGCATCTTTATTGTATTCAAATTTTTCAAAAAAATGTGTTCCTGTGCTTTTGTCCAGGTATAAAACCGGATCAATAACGACCTCACACAACGAATCTTTATTTTCAATAATATGTTTGTGAATAATGAATTTTTTATGCAACAATGAATTCTTAACAGAATCAGTATGTCCATTTTCATTCTTGCGTAATTCAAAAGTTGTTGTGTTCAACATCAAGCATTGGCCTGGCATCAGATGTTCAATTGCCGACTGCCCGCATATTTGCCTGAATAATTTATTTTGCTGAAGTTTTATTAAGAAATAACGTTCCGAAGCAAAAACAAAGAAAGTACGTTGGTCAGTTATGAAATAGAGAGAGCCATTATTGGTTGCCAAAACCAGTTCATCCCGGTCATCGAATAGCATGGCAGTTGAATAAGTACCTTCAACATCGGCAAAAGCCCTGTTGCTGGCAGAAAAAATCTCATTGCCTTTATTCAGTTCTTGCCTGACCATTGCAGGTAAAATTTCAGTGTCTATGCTGTAATTTCGGTTCAAATCTGGATTTTTCGACCATAGTTCATCCGCATTTACAATGATTCCATTATGTATGGTAAGTATTCCATCCTTGATGACCGGTTGGTTATTCACTTCTTGTAATTGGGAACCATTGGTAACCAGACGTGCGTGACCCATTGCCGCAAAACCATTCCTATTGGCAAAGCCATTAAGTGATTCACCTAAGTATTTCTTGTACACAGGCAATTTCAGTAACTTGGAAATTGGAATATCACCTTTAATTACTTCAAGGGTTTGCTCCATCTCGTTTTTGAATGCCATACCGGAGGAATCCTTTCCTCTCGACTCTGAGAAGAGCGCAAGATTACGAAGGCTTATTTTAATAGCTTTAACCTGAATTGTTGAACCTGGCTTTATTATTATTCCAAATATACCACACATATATTTATTGTGAAATAAGTTTATTATAAATCTTTGAATAGGATTGGCCAATAGCTTGCCAGTTATAACACTTTTCTGATTTTTTTAATGCAAAATTCGCTTTTTGAGCCATTTCATTTGGGTTCGCTATGGCGTAGTTTAGTTTTAATGACAGATCATTAGAGTCATTGTTTTTAAAAAAAAGTAATTCATCATTTGTAAAGATGGCTTTGTTTGATGGTATGTCTGAAGCAATAACTGGTGTTCCGGTTGATACAACTTCCAATAGCATCATTGACATAGCTTCAGTAACTGAGGGAAAAACAAATATTTTTGCCCCTTGTATCAATCTGACAAGTTCTGATTTTTCTTTAATTAATCCTAAGTACTGAACTTCAATTCCTTGTGATAATGTCAAAATTTCAGTTTTATATTCCTCAACCTGGTCCATATCTCCTGCAACAACAATCTTTATCGGAAATGCCATGCTTCTGGCAGCTTTTAATAACAGGTGCAAACCTTTGATCTGGTATATCCTCCCGGCAGCGAAAAAAATATACTCTTCCTGCTTTCCGTGTATTGCCGTTGGTGACTGATTAATATTTACGGTCATGCCATTTGGGATATATTCAACAATTCGCTTGTATTTTTGGAAGATATAGTCTTTATCTGTTTCCGATACTGAAACAACGACATTAGCCCACCGCATATTTAATCCTTCTGAAAACCTAAAAAACAGGTTTTGTAATCTTGAAAATTTGGGATCAGTGTAGCTAAAAATACCATGAAATGTCACAACTGCCTTGTATCGCAACCGCAACAAAGGGGTAATAAAGCCGCTCTCCGCATGGTGAAGATGAACCAGATCATATTTATTTAACAATACATGAGCTAAACATTTCAAATAATAGATGAAAGTGTTTAGCCCTCCTTTCCCATTATTCCGGAATACAATTTGCTTGATGCCATTGACATTCGTATTCTCTTTGGATGTATGGGATGATACACTTAAAACCGTAAAATCATATTGTTCTTTAAGTTGGTGAATAATATTCTCTCCAACGGCTGCTGCACCTCCATAAGCAGGCAATCCTTTAATCCCTATTACAGCGATTTTATATTTTGTCATTTTACCTTAACATAATAATAAAATTGATAACTACTAGAATGATTTTGATAAGAATTCTTTATTTGCGAATAATTTTTATTCTTTGTCATTTTGAATATACAATGATCAAATTTTTAAGGAATGAATAAAACGTTTTTGTATCATTTTTTTTTTAGAAAAGCATTAAATAAAATTTGCAGATCAGTAAATTAAAAGTCCCTAAGAAATGAGTGATTTTAACTTAGTGTTTTGCTCGTGAGAAATGCCTTGTATACAATAATCCGAAAGCTTCCCTGAGCGTGGGAGTGGAATTATAAGTTGCTAACCTATCATCATTCTTTATAAAATCATTAAATCCATTTTCCAGTAAATCAATTGCTTTTAACATTGCATGGGGAGCAATTTCATAATTCCTTTTAACTATCGAATTGAAATTATCATGTTTCGAGACTTTATATTTCTCCTGAACTATGATATCACCAGAATCTAAACCTTCTTCAACAAAATGAATACTAACACCTGTTTCTGGTTCTCCTTTATATAGCACCCAAAACGGAGTGAGCCTGCCACGGTTCAATGGCAATAGAGCATTATGCCTGTTGAGTACACCTATTTTTGGAATGGAAAGCAACTCCTTTTTTAATATACTTTGACTTTGGTTAATGATAATATCAGGTCCTAAATCAATGAGTTGCTGACAGAAGCTTTTGCTGTTAGGCGTCTTAATTTTAAAAACAGAAATTCCTTTTGCTTTTGCGTAACTCAAAATGGTTGGATCTGAACATAAGTGGTATTTGAAGCCTATTTTTTTAAGTTTATGAATTATGCTGATGAAGGAGTTCTTTAAAAAATAGAATGGTCCCATAATCAAGAACAGGGAAAATACATAGGTATATTTGGATTTCCCTTTGCCTAAGGTAAGCCTATCGCCTTGCGCAAGAGCTACACCAATTATATCTTTCCTTCGTGCATCAATTATTTTTTCAATAAAATCTTTTGTTTGAACGGGATCGTCCATAGTAATGATGAAAATTTTCATTTTATGAATCCTTTTACTTTACAATAATCCTTTAATGTCAAAAACGTATAGCCCCTTTCGACATAGAATTCTACCTCCTTCTCATACAAATGTATTGCTCCAGGGCCAAGGTTTTTTGTTTTTATTTTTGCTCGTAGCCAGTCTTGCATAAGGTATGCAAGTTTGTTTTGTGACCGGTTTTGAATGATACGGGTTTCATATGACTCGTCAATAAACTCATTTGGATGGATATCAAATACAACAGGCTTCCCATTTATTAATGAAGATTCAAGGTGAATTCCTCTTCTTTGCATAGCTGTGAACCATGGGAAAGCTCGCATTGTTGTCCCTACATAAGGAAAAAAAAAGGCTGACAAAGGTATTTCTACAAGTGGGCCTTTGCCTTTTTTTAGCAATGAAATTGGCGACGTTAAATAAGGCAAGCGAGGTGACATTAGCCAATTTAATTTTTTGACCCCGCCAAACGATAAAAAAAAATCAAACCTCTGTGAAGCAACAGAAGAATCTATTCTATAGCCAGCTTCCACTAATGCAGGGGCAGTATCATTGTTTGTTCTGAGAGCTGGTGCGCGGAATGAAATTACTTCCTGGCCGGAAATGTCCTCTAAAAGTTTTTTTGATTTCTCCATATGCCTTTTCTGCTTTTCAAAGGGCATTATATCAAAACCGTTTTCTTTTAAATGCGACATTCCATGAGAAGCCACTTCGTGACCATCTTTGATAATCATCTTTACAATATCCGGATATAGTTTTGCGATATAACCCGTAAAAAAGAAAGTTGATTTAATTGCATATTTCGAATAAATGTCCAACAATGGGGGCATTCCTTCTCTCAGAACCTTTAATCCAGTAGTATCCCTCAAAGTGTTGAACCAAATAGAGGTAGTTTCAACATCGTTGGTCAGAAGCGTATATCTATCCATTTTAAGTTACTTGTTCCTTATATAAGTCTCCATATTTTTGAGCTATCTGACGCATATTATATTGTTTAAAGAGCTTTTCATAAGCTAGTTGTGCCTTGTTATGCATAATAGCTGTATTATTTTGAGCATATTTTATTTTTTCAGCTAAATCAGTCACATCGTCAACTTTGAAATATAATACTTCATCCGAGGTAAAAACAGCCATGTTTTCTGGAATATCGCTTGCAATTATTGGCGTTTTTGTTAAAGCTACTTCTAGCAACATCATTGACATTGCCTCGACACTAGATGGAAAAACAAACAATCTTGATTGTTGTATATAACCTAGTAATAATGACTTATCCTTAATAAGACCTAAGAATTTGACATTTAATTGTTCTGATAATTTAAGAATTTTCTTCTTATAACCAATTAATTGGTTTATATCTCCAGCAATATTTATCTCTCCTTTAAACTGATTTAGTATAAGCGCTTCTAATAAAACATGACAACCTTTTATGGCAATTATTCTTCCTGCAGCAAAAGTAATATCTGGTTTCTTACTTAATGACGGTTGTTTGATAGGTATATCATCTATTCCATTAGGAATATATATAATTCTCTTTTTTGTATAAGGATGGTAATAGACAGAATCTAGATCACTCACTGTTGTTATTATTTTTGAATAGCGGGCAAAAAGAAATCGCATCAAAGGATAGTATAAGTGGGAAATATATTTCCATTTATCAATTTTGTCAGGCATTCCATGTGAAGTAACAAAAATATTTGAATATTTTAATCTTAGCAGAGGAACAATAAAGGCCCCTGCCAAATGATGGATATGAACAACATCGTATTTAGCTGTAAACAGGCAGTGAAAAGCAGATTTAAAATAGTAAAGCAAGAGATTAAATCCTTGATGTCGCACGCTCTTTAACACAATTTGTTGATACCCATTGTAAGAGCCTGTTTTTAATTGTGTATGTGAAGATGTAGAATAAACAGTGAACTCATATTCATCTTTTAATTGTTCGATAATATTTTCGCCCACAGTAGCAGCGCCTCCGTAAGCAGGTAATCCTTTTAATCCAATGACCGCTATCTTGGGCTTATATTTTGTCATTAGTGAGTTATATCAAGTCAAATATGACTGTGTTTGAACTTTTCAAGAGAAAAAATATATGATTTGATTATTGCCATAATTGTCTTTTTGTATTCTAAATGCTAAACTATCGAGCAAAGCTTTCTTTTAAAATCCTTTCGTGACAGTTAACGGGTTAAAAAAGATGATTTCATCTTATTTACTCATATAGTTTATATGTTTTTTCAAAAATTACCTTCCAATCAAAATTATTGATAGCTGAATTTCTAATGATATTCTGATCTTGAGATATGGAATTTGGTCTTATTAAATTATAAAATTTAGAAAGTTCATTTATAAAATTCATATTTTTAACAGTTTTTACAAAATTCATATTTTTGTCAAAATAATCATATTTTCCATCTGGTGTAGCAATTAGAACAGGTTTGCCCATTGATAAAGCTTCTAATACTGAATTGTTAGCCGTTGCAAAATGCATTGGGCGTATAAATAGCCGACAATTATAATATAGTTCTTTTAATTTACTATCTGAAATACCTGAATATTGAACAAGATTTATCTGTTTACAATTAAAATCCCTAAGGCCTACAACAACGAATTTGATACCAGGGTTTTGTGCGATTGTTGCGTATAACAATTCTTTATCAACACCATTATTTCCAACCGACAACACGTAATCATTTTCAGGAGAATTACTAAAATATTGCTGAGGATTCCAATAGTCAGTATTGATCCCATGTGGTATAAATAAAGCTTTGTTCCCATATTGTTCTATTCCATTAATAAGATTGTTAGACATCAATATAATTTTTTTACTTTTTTTAAATACCTTACGCTCAATAACAAAATATTTTAATTTAAGAAATAATTTATCTGTTAATGACATTTCCTTAGATAGAGAAGAAGAGATATGATATGTGGAAATTAGGTTGTTGTGTTTTTGATAAAAACCACAATCTGAATATAATGCATGTACAACATCATAATCTTTTTCAATGCTGCTTGCAAATTTTGAAATGGCAAATCTTTTAGTAAAAAAGTATTCTTTTTTTATAAAGGGTTTAATATAGTATACTTTAATTCCATGTTCCATTTGCACTTTATTTAAATTGCCACATGTAACCACCGTACATTCATTTTCTTTAGCAGCACTGATCACTATTTGCTGATATCCTGAATGTTCTGCATGATGAGTGTTTTCTTTCCAATGATGTGTGAGGAAAAGAATTTTCATGTTTTACGGTATTTAATTTTAAGCATATAAACTGAGCCAATAATTAGCAATGCTAAATATATCGGGAAAAGAATTGGAAAACCATGCTTTTTATAATAATACAAACTTTTTATTATACTATTAGAAGAATACTTATTGAAGTAAGATTTATAATAATTATAGAAAGTAGGTTTATTGTAAGCAGTTCCAACTGAAGTTAACTTTTCATTCTCAAAAACTCGGGCGTCATACGAAATATAAACATTGCATCCGCTTTTGTAAGCACGATAACTGAAATCTGTATCTGAACTGTATTGAACCAGTTTTTCATCAAAAAGGCCGATTTCATCAACTAATTGAATATTGAACATCATCCCTCTACCAGATAAATTAATCGAATGTATAAAACCCTGAAGAGAATCAGGATCAACTATTGAGAATTTAGGTATGTAATTAATCTCTTTTAATCGCCACCGAATAATTGATTTAATACCAGAAAATGTAATTCGATGTGGATATGATTGCGTATATGAAACAGATCCAACAATTGTATTTTTATTTGATTTGTTAGTGATATTAGTAAGTGTTGAAATGAAATTCTCGTCAAATATGATGTCGTCATTTAAGGTTATGATATGTGATGACTTAAGTGCCAAAGCTTTTTCAATACCCTTATTTATACATTTTGTATACCACCAACTCCCATCCCCAAGAACTATATCAAATGTTGGGAATTCAGATTTAAGCATTTCAATTGTACCATCAGTTGATCCATCAACAATAATAATTGGGTAAAGCTTAACATCTTTTAAAACTTGCTTTTCAAGACAAATCAAAAGAGTTTTCAAGCACTCTTTCCTGTTAAAAGTTGGGATTATGGCAGCGATAATATTACTCACTTGCAACTGAATTATATAAAGCCATATACTTATCTGCAATTAAGTCAATATCAAAACATTTTACAACTTTAGTACGGGCATTTTCCTGTAATTGTGAGATATTTGAATTAAATAACATCCATTCTATACCAATTGCCAGATCTTTTGTTTCAAAAGGGCGAGCCAGGTAACCATTTTGTTTATGATCAATCAGGTCCGGATTTCCTCCGATATTAAAAGCTACAACAGGAGTGCTGCAGGACAGCGACTCCATAATAACATTCGAAAGATTCTCGGACAAGGAAGGCACTACTGTAACATCTGCTGCTGAATATATTGCTGCCATCATATTTTCGTCCCATATCCTGCCTAAAAAATAAGTCTTCTTACCCGAAATTTCATTTACACCTGTATTTTCGGATCCAAATACCATAATTTCAAATTCCAGGTCCCTCTGTAAGTTAAATGCTTCAAGAAGCTGGGCATACCCCTTATTCCTGTCGCTGGTTGAGTATACGGCACCAAATAAAACAACTTTAGTTTCAGGCTTTATATTTAAGTGCGCCCTGTATTCATTTTTATCTTTTGGACAGAACTTAGCAGTATCAATCCCATTGGGGATTATAACTATTTTTTTATTGCTGAGGAGACTGCTTTCTGCAGCTTTTTCGGCCAGCCACCTGCTCGGGCTGACGAAAGTAATTTTCTGTATTTTTGAGTAGGACTCATTCTTATTATTATACATCCTTCGACTCAGATCTGATTCTTGTAAAGACTTTAACTGAGGACATTTTCCGCATTTATGCTTAAAATTTGAACAATCATACTGTATATGGCAGCCACCGGTAAAGGGCCATGAATCGTGCATGGTCCATACAATTGGTTTATTTATTTTTGATAAAGATTTAATGGAAATAAAACCACCCCCAATCCAATGAAGATGTACAATATCAATTTTATGATACTTAAGCATTAGTTTTAATGGAAAGTGGAATTCACATAATGAAAATGGGAATTTCCCATTTCTTTTATTTAGCACCAACAGCTCTATAAAATTTCTGATTTTGGCATAAAAATCACTCTTGTAATGAAGCATAGTGCTTGCATTATCACCATGTTTTATACCAACCAAATATTTTACATCTGCGTTTCTTTCTTTTAACTTCCGAAACAGACGCAAAGCCGCGACTCCTGCGCCGCCATCAATATCACTGCGGTTTATCAGTCCTATTTTCACTAATTATTAAATTTAATGTTCGTTTAGCGCGATTTTTCATAATTAAGGATAATGAGAGTAAAATTGTAAAGAAATACCAACCACCAGAATACCAGGCATTATACATCATACACCATGTTATTAAACCGAACCATGAAGAAAGCACTGTTACTGCATAATTCTTATCATATTTATATACGGATTTTCTTATTGCAAATAAGCAGGAACGAATTCCCAAAATAAAAAAGGCTAAAATAAAGAATAAATTTACAATTCCGCCTTCAACAAATGTTACAAGAAAAAAATTATGCGCATCCCTGAATACATAGACATCCTTTGATCCGGTTGATTGTAACCAATATGTACCAGCTTTTCGTGAAACATCTGCCCATGAATTACTACCGTAACCAAAAAGAAAGTTATGATCTGTAACATAATTTATAACTGGGATCCAAATCCCTCCAATCCTACCAGCTAAATTTCCTTCCTGAGTTTTTCCAGATAAAACGTCACCAATACCGCCTGAAAAGACCACATCAAATTTAGTAAGCTGAATTATAAATACATATATAATAATAATAAATAAAAAAAAATAGAATATACCAAATAGTTTTTTATCACGTGAATTTAAATAAAAGTAAATAATCAGAATTATTATACTGCTAACAATTGCCGCTATACTTCCATTATAAAATATGAATACATATAGAAAAAACGTAAGAAAGCAGTAGAGGAGTATTTTGCGTTTTCTTAGTATGAATATAGCAAAAGGCAGAGCAGTTGCAAAAAAACCAGCATTTTCATTATTGTTCCAATTTAGAAGATCTATTCTTGTCTCTCGGAATGAAGTTGAAAAAGGATGTTGAAGCATATAAAAAATATAAAATGCTAAAATAATGATGAATAAGGCCATCGTAAAATTATTGATTTTATTAATCTTAAAATGACTATTGTTAAAATTATTGAATACAACAATAAAAATTATACAAAAGAAATATAGATATTTAGCTAAACCTGAATAAGGCGATCCATTATAAAAAACCTGAAACAACTGATATAAAAAAAATAATATCACAAGTTTTAAAAAAATATTTTCATATCTATATGCTAATCTAAATATAGACTTATTTATTATTAATACCAAGGAAAATACGAATACAAAAAGCATACGGACAATTGAAACTAGCGGAAACCCTTTTGCAGAGTCTTCAAAGCCAAATGCATAAAATATTGTTAGATACAAAAGTGTAAATATACTTGCAACCGAAAAAGATATTATTTTTGATTTGTTTTTGCGTATAGCAATCATATATAGATATATTTTTCAGTAAGTAACAAGTAATATTATTTTTCAGTAAATTTTAATACATTGATTAAAAATAATTTTAATTTTGATTTTATATTTTTTCTAAAGTGTTTACTCAAAATACTAAACATTTTATTGTTAATTCTTATATTTGGAGGTAATGTGTAATCTGTCCCATTAGTATATAAAACTTGCTCAGTATAAATATCATTTTTCAGATTAGAGCAATGTATTCCACTTCCATCATTCCCTATATTTCTAACACGGGAAATAATTGGGAATGCTGAGTATAGTCCATTGATAAACTGATGGTAACAGATGATTGTGTCGATAGTTATATGACCCGTCTCTAGTATTTTTCGCAATTCAGGTATATAATGCTCTGCAATATTATTAAGTTTAGTGAATAATTGCTTGTTTTCAAGGAAGGATTTTAAATTGGGATAATTCCAATCGACTTTCGCCCATTTTTCTTTCCATATTCCAACTCCCCAAGCGGAGAACCCCGACCAAAGATAAATATCTAATTTAAAAGATCTTGGTACTGATATTGGGTACTGGTATCCAGTAATGGAGAATATATCGGACCTGTTTTGATAAACTTCGAGTCCTTTATTTACGAAAGTTAAAAAATCATTAGAAAAAATATTGTCATCTTCTGTAATAATTATTTTATCATATTTCTTAAATAATACTGTAATCGCCTCTTGAAGATTTTTTTCTGCTCCGAAATTCACGTCTCTTTGGATAATGTTGATGGTTTTAAACCCCTTAATGGCAGGGATATATTGTGCTATTAAATTATAACCTTCATAATGTGTTTCTTTTAAAGGGTAATCAAGGGCGATGTATAAATCTGTATCTATAGCATGAATACAAGAAGATAATGATTCAACACATTTTTTGAAGTGAATATGCCTATTTAGCGTTGGGATTAATACTGGAGAGAAATTAGTCATGTTAACAATTACTTGGATTTAATCATTTTATTTACAATTTGACTCAACATATCTTTTTCCTTCTTTTCCAAACCTGCAAAATATATTGCCAAAAGAAGCCAGCCTACTGCAAATATTGAAAACAGGATAAAGCGTGCAAGACCGGTTGGAAATATATCCCGGATAAAAAAAAGTGGTGCTATTATACAAAATACATAAAATACTTTTAGATATGATGTTTTTAAAAATAATAGTACATTAAAATTGATAATATATTTTAATAAGATTTGTCCTACCACAATATTGGCAATCGCTGTTACGACATATATTACAAGAATTGTGTAGGGTGGGTAGCCTAATTTAAAAAGTATGTAAGCTACTGGCAAACCCAATAAAGATATTAGGCCTATTATTAACATGAAAAATTTAATTTTCCCGGTTGCTTGAATTACTGCTGGGATTCCACTGGAAAGGCTTTCAATTATTGCAATAAAAATTAGAAGCTGGCAAAAAAGCACTGTGTATGGAGGTAGGTTACCAAGCCAAAGGCGTAATAAAAAATCTGTTTCCAATAATATTGGTAGTGCAGGCAACAACATTAAAAAACAGGTGTATTTAGAGATATACGTTACCAATGTTGTAGTTCTTTCAGAATTCTCGCTACTTACACTTTTAGTTATCTGCGGGATGGCTGCCTGCCCTAGATTTCTCGCAAACATTAATACAATACCATTTACTTGATTAGCTATACCCATTGCAGCATTCAGAACTGTGCCAAAGAAAGCATTGATAATAAGATCTGATCCTTGTCTTTGACCTACCCATGCTGCTGTACCAAACATTAGCCATCCAGTATAAGCGATCATCTCCTTATATTTGCTTTTCTCTCGCTGAAAATTCCATTTAACAATTTCACTGTATTTTCGTTTGCAGTAAATAAGGAACAATATAGCAGGAAATATGCTTACAATGGAGATAAGAAGGGAATACAACCTGATTCTGTTGCCTGTGTAGTAAACAATTATGACAGCAACAAAAAAGGATAGTACACTTCTTGTTATTTCTATTTTTGCCTGGGTGCCAAAATTTTCTTGTGCTGTAACGAGTCCCTGAAAGGGGATGCTAACGATTGAAATCATTGTTGCATAAGCTGAAAATCGCAAAACGAACAATGCATCAGGTATCCTGCCAGCTTCAATGTTTAAGTATTTATTAATATAATAAACTCCAGCTGTTTCTGTAAGACCAAGAACTAATAAGGCCAAACAAAGATGAATAACCAAACTAATATTAAAAACCCTGTTCACGCCTTCTTTATTGCCCTTACCCATTTCAAAAGCAATGTAACGAAATGTAGTAGAGACCATTACAGTATTTAGAAACGCCATCATAACCACAACCCCCCCCACGACGCTATAAAGGCCAAAGTCGGAAGCCCCTAAACTGCGGATAATAAAACGAGAAGTAAATAGCCCTATTACCGAAGTAAAGAGCAAACGAACATACAAAATTCCACTGTTCCTTATTATTAAACTGTTATCTTTTAACACATAATTAATTATTTGTTGTAAGTTTTGAAAATAAATAAGTATTCACTTTATCTTTCTTTCATTCTATTTTTCTTGTTGATAAATTAGATGGCATAAAAACAAGCTTCCCAATATATCGGCAAATGATGTTCAAAATAAATCTTGTATCCTGGGTTTAATTTTTTCATGAGTAAGGGGATTTTCCATAAGTCATCTTCTTTATGATAGGCTGCTAAAGCGAGCTTTGGCTTGAAGTTTGTTATAGTAGCAGAGGAACCTATTAATGCTGCGATTTCAGCACCTTCAATATCCATTTTAATCAAATCCACTTTTTGTACATCGTGCTTTGAAAAATAATTATCAATAGTAGTTACTTCAAAATTGTTTAGCACACATCCTCCAGGGGAAATTCTTGACACATCTTCTGGTATACCATCTAATTTTTTTTCCATATCACCAACTGCTTGTTCATTAATATGAAATGTCTTTTTTAAAAAAGGATTTAAATCTGCTTGAATGCGGCTATATCTATTATGTAGTGGTACTGGGTCGAATAAATGGACTTCACCTTGATCTCCTACAAAGGAAGCAAATAAAATGGCCGTATCTCCAATGCACGATCCACAATCAAATACAATGTCTCCTTTTGCTGGTATCAGATTGATATTGTCTCTTTTAATAAAATATTGCCTCCATTTATTTGTAAGCGTAATAAATGCCTCATAAGTTACAACAATTATTTCCTGATTAATTTGGCTTGAATCATCAATTTTTATTGTATATTTTTTCAAGGGAAAGCCTCCATAATCTTTTGGCAAGTCAGAATCAAATTCTTCTACATTAAATATTGTTATGAAGTCATCGAAATGATATCTTGGGAAAAATAATTTATTATGACCAATTATTTTTAATATTATATATAAATCGAATTGTAATTTACTATATTCATCTTCCAGTATTTCTCTTGTGGCAAATAATAATTCAGAATTTTGAATAAACCATTTATACCATGGAGTATAATTTACAAAGGTCCTAACAGCGGTTTTAATTTGAGCTAGATTACTTTTAGGCTGAACAGAACTATACCAACTCCAATAAAATTCATCATCAGTACGTTTTGTATTTTTTTTGCTTTTATAAAAACATATTTGGCTATTCATATATATGCGCCAATTGTTATGTGAATTATTCATTTTATTAGATTATTAATATTTTTGAAAGTTGCAACTAAAACATCTTTCTTAATTAAAATTTAACTTCATTGCGTAAAATTCTTCAGCTTTGGTGTGAAATATAAGTAAAATGTTTGCCTTTGAGTTTATTTGTACTTTTGAATACTAGACATAATCTAGTCTTTGAACTTTCTTTTAATAGAGGTCAGGGAACGTCAAATACCCAATTATAACACCATAACTAATACTGCAACAACCTGTTAAATGTAACTAATATGGATGAATCAATAATTGGAATTGTTGAATGGCAAGGAATTGGATTTAGCACAAAAGGATAGAGTAATAAGGAAAAAAACATTTCATATTATATTATTAAAATATTTTAGTTTGCCAATTGTGGATATTTTATGAGGTAGCAGTGTTTTTGACGGGTTTTAAAAGAAACTGATTTTTAATGTTTAGGATAAGGACGGGTTCATATTTCGAATTACATTTATTTTAAGTCAACAATGCGAGCAGGGATACCAATAACAACCACATTATCAGGTATACACTTTGTAACAACGGCTCCAGCTCCAACAACAACGTTAATACCGATACTTATGTTTGGAAGTATTGTTGCATTACTTCCGATAGAAGTAAAGTTGCCAATTCGACAACCTCCAAGAAGAGTAGCATGGGGTGATACTTCACAATATTCTCCGATAATTACATCATGATGAACGCTGACAAAAGCATTTATAAGTGTTCCGGGACCAATTTTAACACTATTACTTATCATTGTGTTATGCATTATATTTACTCCTTCACCGAGGTTAACATCATAATGACCAATACATGCAGTTAGAGATATTATAGAAACCATTTTGCCGCCTTGTTCGGTCAGTTTTACTGAAAGTAATTTTCTTAATTTCGGATTACCAATTCCAAGTACAAATTCAGGAGAATTAATCAAGTGCTTGTGCACTTCATTTAATGTTCTAATAACAACGAATTTCTCAAACAATAATCGCTCAAAATCATCAGATAAATCATCGAAAAAGCATAAACCATCTAATTCTTTATGCTGATGAAATAATTCTAATACCTCTTTAGCATGTCCACTAGCTCCGGCAATCAGCATTTCTTAGTGTATTAATAATTTGTTCTTGTTCATATCGCGAAAGTAGGGGGTATATTGGTAAGCAAATAACCTTTTCTGCCACTTTTGTTGCTACCGGAAGATTATCGGATTTAGCAGAGGGAAGTCCACGATAAGTGGGGAATTGACTGATTAGCGGGTAAAAATAGCGGCGCCCGAAAATATCGTGCTTTTTCAGGTTTTCATATACTTCATCGCGGGTAAGTCCATATTCCAAGGCATCTACAAAGATAGGGAAATAAGGATAACCATGGCGCACGTTTTCCATATCCTTATGAAATCTGATTCCAGGCAAGCCTTCCAGCTGCTGGCGGTATAAATCAGCTATTACTTTTCGTTTTGCAATGTAACCATCCACATATTTTAACTGAAGCAATCCGTATGCAGCCTGCATTTCATTCATCTTGGCATTGATACCAGGAGCTACAACGGTTACTTCATCCGCAAATCCGAAATTTTTCAGGTAATCAATGCGCTGCTTCATTTTTTCATCATGGCACACAATAGCGCCCCCTTCAATGGTATTAAATACCTTTGTCGCATGGAAACTCATAACTGAGAGATCACCATAGTTAAGAACGGAATTACCATTTATATTCACTCCAAAGGCATGTGCGGCATCATAAATCACTTTTAATCCATAAGTATCAGCAATTTTCTGTATAGCTTCCATTTTACAAGGATTACCATATACGTGCACCGGCATAATAGCCGTGGTTTGAGGAGTAATGGCTGCTTCAATCTTTTCAGGATCAAGATTGAAATGCTCAGGCTCAATATCTACAAAAACCGGTTTAATATTGTTCCACCATAATGAGTGCGTGGTTGCAACAAAGCTAAAAGGAGTTGTAATTACTTCGCCGGTTATCCGCAAGGCCTGCAGAGCCGTGATAAGTGCCAGCGTGCCGTTTGAGAAAACCGAGATGTATTTTACCCCCAGGTATTCAGCCAGTTCTTTTTCAAATCGTTGGTGAAACGGTCCGTTGTTGGTGATTATTTTACTGTCCCAAATATTCCGGAGATACTCTATAAACTCTTCTAATGGAGGAAGGGCGGGTTGGGTAACGTAGATTGGTTTATTCTCTTGCATTTTAGTAATATATCATTGAAATATTTATTTTAATTTACTATTAACAACAGACTTACTTACAATACTTGTGAAGTAAGTAATTGGTTTAATTTCAACTTTAATCGTGAAAGGATTGAATTATTATTTTGCCATGCTTCGCCCCGCCAGTCCCAATGTGAGAATATAGCAAGAGGTTCATAAACCTGGCAGAATACGTTAAAAAGTATGCTGGTTTTGAAGTTGCAAAAGTAAGGCAAAATTTGATCATAAGTGTTTCAGGATTTCACGGTTTGGCTTTGCACAGCTCGATCTGCCCGGTTCAGCGTTTACCTTCATTGAATTCGCTACACTCGGTGCAGTGTTTCAGAGTTTCAGTCTTTCAGAGTTCCAGAGTTTCAAGCGTTTTAGAGTTCCAGGGTTTTTGGTCTTCTGAGATACAGGGTTTGAGAGTTATAAAATCTCATCTTTAATGAGTTGCAAAGTTATAGAGTTAGATAGCTAAAGATTTACAGCGATAAAGAATTTCAGGGATACAGGATTTTTTGTTGCCCGAAAGGCCAAAATTGCCGGCACAAATACGAATTTATACAGTCAAAAGGATGAAACTGAATGTTCAATTGTTTTCACTATTTTTGCAATAAATCATACTATAGTAGTGCTTTTTACAATAGGATGGCTTACCAATTCAACCACTTGCATTTATGAACACTACGCACAGCAACGATGAACCTGCCCCGTTAACCCCGGAGCCGGGGAATAACAACTCTAAGTTAGACAGTACTGAAAGTGCTGATCGCCGTCAGCGCAGCAGCCGTCAGCGGCATTCCGGATGGCAAAACACTGAAGGCTACCGCAGCAAACAAGAGCATACATTTGAAACCATTGCTGCCAGTCCACTGCTGAAAATAGCAGGCATTCTTCTTTTTATAGCCGGCATAGCCTGGCTGTTGTATAAAAGCGGTTTCCTTGTTTATATCAACCAATTAGCTGCAAAACTCCTTGGGGGCGGGGGCGGGCAAAATGCTGTCGTCACCGGCGGAGATGATATCACTGCCCTGCTGCACTTGTTGCCAGGTATCCTGGTCCTAGGCATTGCCTGCATGAATAAGTATGTATTCAAAGGAAAGCCCTGGTTGACCACCACTTCTTTTTATGCAGGAACAGGCATGCTTTACCTGACCTATATGGTTGATTTATTGTATAATATATATTATAAAGGAGTAATGCCTTATTCGACTATACAAATAAGTGTCGGGGTAATCCTGGTCATTGCTGCTTCGGTCATGTATTTTACTTTTGTTACACATAAATCCAGGGTCCATTTTGCAACTATACTGTTCATTTATTTTGCTGCGATTATCTTAATAACCAGAAACGGGCCCAATAACTTAAGCCTGTTTGCGATGATCATCATCTTCACTGCACTATTGTATTTCTTCTCCGGCAAAACTTTGGGAAGTATTGTGAATGCAACAAACGCGTATTTTGCAGCCGGCTATTTCCTGCTCTATTTTTTAAGAAGATTAGTTTTGCAGGACAATTCGGATCTGATCGGGCTCTATGCAGGCTCCACTACTGCGCTTTACCTGGCTGTTCTGCTGATTCATATTTTGAAACCTTATGAAGGAAAGAAATTCCATATAAAGTACTACAATGATGCGGTCATCTTTGTAATTACGGCTTTAACTTTAGGTACAATATTGGTCATTTTTCATAAATACGGACTAACAAATTTTCAATGGATTTTTGCAGCTATTCTTACAATCTTAAGCTATGCATTGTTGTGGTTAAAAAAAGGCATAAATCCAGGTCCTGCAACGGAACCTTATTATTTTGCCACGATACTTGTCGGGGCATCCATATTGCCATTGCTGGTCCAGCATAATATGTTCGTCTTATACATCAGTATGATGACGATGCTGTTAACCTTCCTTTCACTGTACCGCAAAAATCAATTTGCTGCCCTGCTGGCAGTGGGTCTGCTCAGTCTGGCCATGGCGATTTTTGTGTTCAGGGCTGTCGCGCATTACTATCCTGCATTGTATATTGAATCGAAGTCGCTGCCGGTAAAACCTTTCCTGGAAGGTTTGATCCTGAGCGTGGCTGTTGTACTTGCGGCTTATTTTCTGAAAAAACTTTTTTACAGGGTCAGTTTCACCTATTCCCGGAAATGGTTCAGCAAAAGCGGAACCGGCAAGTATATCTCCGGCATTTATTACACGGCGATGTACCTTTCAGCATTCTGGCTTTTTCAATACCTGTTCTTTTTTGCCTTTAACGTACATGCAGCCAATGTAGTAAGCTGGTGTATTTTTCATATGGGCTTTTTAATAGCGCTTCAGCTAGTGGTCGTCAGCAGGGATTCATGGATACACCGGCCTATCCTCTATATATCGGCTATCTCCCTTGCCATACTTCCGGCGGTTTTCATCTTATTTGTAACTATTTTGCGCAGGCAAGCTCTTTCCATAGGGGGTGAAAGCCTTGGGGCTTTTTACTTTCATTTTTTGGGTGCCCCGCTCATGGTTATGCTCGCCTTGATCACAGCTTACAACTTCAACAAAATACGCTCCAGAAAAAAGCAACAGCCTGCCTGGGTAGCTTTGTCCATTGTTGGTTTATTTGTATTCCTGCTCTTGGCTGAATATGACAATATCACCGTGATCATGGGTGCCGGAACCCTGGAAGCCGATATTCTCAAAGCCAACCACCACCTGCCGTTCAGTATCATCTTTTACCTGACCAGCCTTGTCATCATGGTGTTTTCGTTCGACAGGAATAATAAATTTCTTGGTCAGCTTTCGCTGGGATTGTTGCTGCTGACGACGATCAAACTCTTTGCCTATGATTTCAGATCCTTAAGTGCCACCGGACAGGCTTTTTCTTTCTGGTTGTCGGGTGGTTTTTTTATACTCTATTCATTTCTCTACCTGCGGTTGCATAAAATAATGTTCGAACCTTCTGGTTCTGATAAAAGTATGAAAACAAAGCAGCGGGAGGACAAAGTGAAAAGAGGGGCGGAAAAACTGAAAACTAAAAACTAAAAACTAAAAGTTAAAAGTGATGCTTCGACTTCGCTCAGCAGGACAAAGTTAAAAACTAAGTAACAAGAATGAAGAACGAACTTAGTTTGGCGCAGGGTGAAGGGTTTCAAGGCGTAGTTGAATCGCAGGGTTTCCCTTTGCAGATTTCTCGTTGGAAAATTAGTTTTGAACGGATGCGCGTATCTTTTGTACAATCTCAATACTCCGGCGGGCATCTTCCAGACCAAAGCCATTTCCATTGAGGATTTCTCTGTAACTATGCGTATGCAGGTCGGCAAATCCACCGCTGAATTCAATTTCTTCCCCATCAACAGTGATGGACCTGAAAGTGCGATTGCCTGCTGCAATGGCCGCAGCGGGCAGTTGCAGGTCATCGACACTCAGTAACCAGTTTACACGGGCTTTTTCAAGAAGCAGAGATCCGGAGGCAGTTGTATCGGTATGCGTCTTTACATTATTTTCCTTTACATCGCCGAATATCCAGGTGAGCATATCGAAGAAATGGATACCTATGTTTGTTGCGATGCCACCTGAGCGGGCCAGGTCGCCCTTCCACGAAATATGGTACCATTTTCCGCGGCTGGTGATATAGTTGAGATCGACATCATAGATTTGACCTGCCGGACCGCTGTCGATTTTTTGTTTGAGGGCCTGCAGGGCAGGGTGGAGGCGAAGCTGAAGGATTGTAAAGATCTTCTTGCCGGTTTCCTTTTCTATATCGGCCAGTGCATCAAGGTTCCAGGGATTCAGCACAAGCGGTTTTTCACAGATGGCATTGGCACCATTGCGCAGGGCCAGGCGGATATGTGCATCGTGGAGGTAGTTTGGTGAGCAGATGCTTACAAAATCAACCTGCTTGCCCGGCAGCCGCCTGAGTTTATAAAGATGGCGGTCGAAGCGTTCGGGTTCGGTAAAAAAATCGGCATTAGGGAAATAGCTGTCCACCACCCCAACACTGTCGTTCTTATCCAGCGCAGCCACCAGTATATTACCAGTTTCTTTTATGGCTTTCATATGGCGGGGCGCTATGTATCCGGCAGCGCCAATAAGTGCAAAGTTTTTCATCTTTTAATAAATTAGGCTAATATGAGAATATTTAAAATATTAAACCAAACCGAATACCATTTTTGATTGAGTTGTGACCTACTAAGGAAGGATTGTCCATTTAATACCGAGATAACCTCCCAGCACTTGTTTGTTTTCGGCACTCTGGTGCATAAAATCATATGCCAGCGCACAATTAACTGTAAGATTATTCGTGCAGAAATAATCATACTCAAATAGTGTGCTGATCCGCCTGAATTTGCTTGGATAGGATTTCCAGATACCTGAATTAACAGAATAAGTGAGTAGGGCTTTATAGTGATCGTGTGACCCAATGCTTCCTCCCAGCCCGCCATGGAAGGCAAAGAGCCGTGTGCTGGCAATTTCGATTATCCTGCCTGCTGAATCATAAACGACAGGATAAAACAAAGGTGAGCCAATCACATTTCCTTTATAAGTGTGTCCTGAAAGATAAACGCCATTGTTAAAATAATTAACCGGTGTTTGTCCTTTAGGTACCACGATGG
>JBBRRV010000032.1:0-25544 GCA_038246075.1 Bacteroidales bacterium | reverse complement strand
CAAAGCTTCTTCAACATGTTTTGGGTTGGCTACTTCGACCGTGGTGAGTAATCCCGTTTCGGATTTTACCTGTTGCAGCCATTTGAGCCCTGCGATACCAACCCCTTCAAATTGCGAGGGGCGGGTGCGCGGTTTCCAGATTCCCGCCCTGAAAACCTTTACCTGGGGGATCTTCGACAACTCCCGCGCTGTTTCCATCACCTGGTCCTGGGTTTCTGCACTGCAGGGGCCGCTGATAATGAGCGGTTTCCCACCTGTATCAAGCCATTCATTCAAAGGAGTTATGTTCATGCCAGTATATTTCTCGTGTAAAAGTATAAAAAGATGCCGAACCTGAATGCGTGCATTTGGGTAAGTATTTTGCAGGGATAGGATTGGCGAATTTAAAAAAACATATTTTGTTACCTTTGCGTGCCAATAGCATAAATATTTATGCGTTTCAGATTTTTATTAAACTGTTAATTTTATATGGAAAGCCTCAAAAGAACCCGCATCATTGAACTTATCAAAACACCCCTGATTGTCGGCGTTGGAAATCCCGTTAATGTCAAAGGCTGGGTGCGCACCAAACGTGGCAACAAGAATGTAGCTTTTGTTGCACTCAATGATGGTTCTATAATACACAACATACAGGTGGTGATGGACCTGGCTTCATTTGATGAAAACCTGGTTAAGCTCATTTCGACCGGGGCATGTCTTTCGGTAACGGGCACCCTGGTGGAATCGCCCGGCCAGGGTCAGAGTGTGGAAATCCAGGCCACGGCAGTGGAAGTATATGGCACGGCCGATCCTGAGACCTTCCCGCTTCAGAAAAAAGGACACACCCTGGAATTTTTGCGTGAGATTGCCCACCTTCGTCCGCGAACCAATACCATAAGTGCTGTTTTACGCATCAGGCATGCCATGGCCTATGGCATCCACAAATATTTTAACGACCACGGATTCTTCTACCTGCATACGCCCATCATCACCGGCTCGGATGCCGAAGGAGCAGGGGAGATGTTCAGGGTTACCACGCTGGACGACAAGAATCCTCCGCTAAAGGAAGATGGCAGCGTGGATTATTCGCAGGATTTTTTCGGTAAAGCCACAAACCTTACCGTATCTGGGCAACTTGAAGGAGAACTCGGCGCCATGGCACTGTCCAATGTATATACTTTCGGGCCTACCTTCCGTGCTGAAAATTCAAATACGCCGCGTCACCTGGCTGAATTCTGGATGATAGAGCCGGAAATGGCGTTCTATGATATTACAGATAACATGGACCTGGCCGAGGATTTTTTGAAATACCTCATCAGCTACGCGCTTGAAAATTGCATGGATGATCTTGAGTTTCTCAACAAGATGTACGATAATGAGCTGATTGAACGCCTGAAGTTTGTGGTGGGCAATAAATTCGAGCGTCTTACTTATACAAGGGCTGTGGAGATCCTGAAAAAATCGGATCAGAAATTTGAATTTCCTGTGGATTGGGGTATCGATCTGCAATCGGAGCACGAACGATACCTTGTGGAAAAGGAATTTAAATGCCCGGTTATTCTTACCGATTATCCGAAATCCATCAAGGCATTTTATATGAAACAGAACGATGACGGAAAAACCGTTCGCGCTATGGACGTTCTTTTTCCAAAGATCGGCGAGATCATCGGGGGGTCGCAGCGTGAAGAGAATTACGACAAACTGCACCAGCGTATTACAGAAATGGAAATTGCCGAAAAGGACATGTGGTGGTACCTTGAAACGCGTAAATTTGGCACCGCACCTCACAGTGGATTCGGTCTGGGTTTCGAAAGACTCATCCTGTTTGTTACCGGGATGGCGAATATAAGGGATGTGATTCCTTTCCCGCGCACACCTCAGAATGCAGAATTCTGATCAATTCAATTTATGACGATGAAGTTCAAAAAATATAATTTCATTCATTACTGCCCACAAAAGTGGTAATCTTGCAGAACTATGTTAAACCAGCGACTACAACAGAAACTCCTTCAAAAGCTATCTCCTCAGCAGATCCTGCTGATGAAATTGCTGCAGATTCCATCGCTGGCACTGGAGCAACGTATAAAGCAGGAAATTGAGGAGAATCCGGCACTCGAAGAGCTCGATGAAGATTACGATTCCAACAGCGACGACCAGGAGGAATTATCTGTAGCCGATGTAGCTGAAGAAAAGGACCGCGATAACGAGGAATTCGACCTGAGCGACTACATGGACGACGATGAGACGCCGGCCTACAAGCTTTCGGCCAACAACACAAGCAGTGACGATGAACGCAGGGAAATCCCCTTTGCTTCGGGTACAAGCTTCCATGAAACGCTGATTTCACAGCTGGGAATGCAGCATATGAGCAAAACCGACTACGAGATCGCACTCAATATCATCGGTAATCTTGACGATTCAGGATACCTGCAGCGCGATCTGGGCGCCATGGTTGACGATCTGGCCTTTTCGCAGAATATCATCACCTCCCGCCAGGAACTGGAAAGAATACTGGCCTATATTCAGCGGCTTGACCCGGCGGGCGTGGGCGCAAGGACACTCCAGGAGTGCCTGCTGATCCAGCTCAGGAGAAAACAGCCGACACCTGCAATTATTATAGCTATCGCCATCCTCGATCGGTTTTTCGATGAATTTACAAAAAAGCATTACGAAAAAATTACCAAAAAGAATAAAATCACCAACGAGGAACTCAAAGAAGCTATTGACGAAATCCTCAAACTGAATCCCAAGCCGGGCGATTCTATGGGTGATGATTCGCGTTTGAATCAATACATCATTCCCGATTTTATTATTCAGAATAAAGATGGCGATCTGGAACTCTCGCTCAATTCGCGCAATGCTCCGGAACTGAGGTTAAGCCGCAACTATACTGACATGCTTGAAACTTATACGGAAGATAAAAATCACAGAACGCAAACCCATAAGGAAGCTGTGATGTTTATCAAGCAGAAAATAGATTCGGCCAGGTGGTTTATCGATGCCATAAAGCAAAGGCAAAATACACTCTTCCTTACCATGAATGCCATTATGGAATACCAGAGAGCCTATTTTATGGAAGGTGACGAAACCCGTCTGCGGCCCATGATACTGAAGGATATTGCAGAAATTGTAAATCTCGATATTTCCACGATATCGCGTGTGGCTAACAGCAAATACGTTCAAACACCCTTTGGTACCTTTTTGCTTAAAAGCTTTTTTTCCGAATCCATGCAAACGGACTCGGGAGAGGAAGTATCTACGCGTGAAATTAAGAAGATTCTCTCCGATTGTGTTGAAGCCGAAAACAAATCAAAGCCGGTCACCGACGAACAGCTGACCAATATACTCAAGGAAAAAGGTTATAACATAGCAAGGCGCACAGTGGCAAAATACCGGGAGCAACTTAACATTCCTGTCGCACGGCTGCGCAAGGAACTCTGATACATAGATCCTCAGTCATCAGAAGAGGCATGAGCAGGTTCCGATTACCATTGCATATTTGAATCAATCGCTTAAAATAAATCCAGTACCATGGAAGTGAGAATCGCAAGGGTGATTTCTATCCTGTTTCATCCTTTGCTAATGCCAACATATATATTTGCATTATTACTCACACTTAATGCTCACTTTGCGCTCGCACTCCCGCTGCATGCAAAAGAACTGCTGCTGGGCATAATACTTTTATCAACCTGTATCTTTCCATTGATGATGGTGTTCCTTTTAAAATATAATGGCAGAATTATGAGCTTGGAGATGGAACAAAGGCAGGAGCGAATCCTCATCCTTGCTATTTCCGGCATATTCTATTATTTGTCGTGGTGGATGCTCCAGCAGATGCACTTTCCGTCTGTATTTCAGCTGTTTATGAGCGGTACATTCTATGCGCTTGTATGCACTTTGCTGATCAATTTTTTCTGGAAGATCAGTCTTCACATGGTAGCTTCCGGCGGTGCAACCGGGGCTCTCATCAGTGTGTCATTGCTGCTCATCCAGCCTGTTCAGGTCATCATATTATTAACCATACTCATGAGTGGCATAATTGGCTTTGCCAGGCTCAAATTAGCATCCCACAATCCTGCTCAGGTATACCTGGGCTGGATTGTGGGATTGGTTGTAATGCTAACAGCGATGAATTTCTGTTGACTAATAAGGACGTAAGGCAATACCAACCGAAATGGGGTATACCTGCGGTCCAAGGCCATCCTTGAATACTTTGGAGAGCGAATAAAATACAGTCAGATTGATCCACTTATATCCGACCAGCCCGGTTACGCCATAGCGCATACTTTCGACATTCTGAATGGTGGCGAGTTTTTCCTTTACTTTCTGGCCACTTCCGCTAAGGCTATTTCCTTTGTATTTGGTGTGATTGCTCAGTAGAAATCCAACCTTGAATCCGGCGGAAACCCTGAATTGATTCTTATTCTTATACCGTAATTCAAGCGGGATATCCACGTAAGTCAGGTTGAGTTTGCTCTTGTCGTAGCTTATGGGAATGTTTGTGCTGCTCTTTACCGGATAAAAAGCGGTTTTGTTGGCGACGGTCTTTACAATGCCTTTGAGATAAAGGTTATGGGAACCTATTCCGCCACCTAAAGCAAGGCTAAAGTCACTCTTGCCTACCGGGAAACTGTACATAGCATAAATGTTTATGCCCTGGTTAATATTGCGCGATTGAACTGAGTCGGGCATATTCTGCCAGATATCTGTAAACACATCCATTCCGGAATTAACCTTCTTGAGTGACAATTTCTCAGGTTGCTGAGCTGATGCTGCGAATGTGAAGATGCAGGCACCTAATAAAGTGATCAAATAACGCATAGTCTCTTATTTTCAGATTTTAATTGAGCAAAGATAAAGGATTGCGGGGAAAAACAGCCAATAATTTAACGGCGCATCCTTTGCAGAAGATAAGGATAACATATTGCAGAAGATTCAATTATAAACACAATTGCCGGAAGAGAATATTTGAAATTTTTGCAAAGGGATAAAATCTGGCCATATGATTTGATGCTATAGTGGCAGGAACCACGCTTCACAGGCGGGTTTTACTTAAAAGATTTACCAATGCCGATACCAATGCCGCTAATACCGGCAAATGCATGGAATATCAATCCTTTGCCGTCAGGTCGCTGATATCTGTAGCCAATATTCACTTCCGGGATTAAAGGGTTTATATGGTTTACTGAGTTGTCTGTCTGTGTCCTGAATATTGTATATCTTGCCCCCAGGTCGGCTTCAAAAAAATTTCTGCCTGAGCCCCAAAGCATATTGAATGTAAATGGCATTGAGTAGCCCTCATACAAGGTGAGACCTGGTATAAAATACCATTCCCCAAAACCTGCATCAACCGCCACCATAAAGTTATCTGACCGGTGAACAATCCTTTCATAATGAAATGCGTACATGCCAACCAACGCCCAGGTTGAGGCATCGAGTTGAAATGAATTGTCCGGGGTTTTTGAACGTAACGTATCCTCACTGGCAGCAGTTGCACTGTTGACAATTAATATAAAGAATATAATCAGGTGTATAGTTAAATTTCCGGACTTTATTTTACGCATAGATCAGTTTCCCAAAGTTATATTTTAGTATATGTATAAAATGTAAACCTTATGTCAGTTGGCCGAAATTTAATTGATCACATCCTGAGATGGGACTGCCTGGTTGGTTCTGCTATGGGCCTGGCTTAACTTTCAGTTATTCAGGCTAACACATTATGCGTTTAGAATTTTCGCTTTTTGCGAATTATATTCTTCTTCAGTTAAAATACCTTTTTGTTTTAAGGCATACAATTTTTCAAGTTCGGCAGCGATATCAGTTGTACTGCTTTGTTGTCCTGCCTGCATTGCACTTGCCATTTCAGTGGCCTGCATTCTCATCAAGTGTTGTTTATACGCTTCCTGCATCAGCGTTATGGTGTCTTTAAGTTTTTTGGGATGCATGACCGCGACATAGTTTGTCTCACCTATTTCTGCTGCTGTCTGGATCTGAACATTTCCATAGCCAAATATTTTACCCCAAAAGGACTGTTGGTAGGACACATTATTAATTTTGTCGAGAGGGCTCTCCTTGGTGTTATTAGAAAATACGCCATATTCATCGATGACCCTTAAATTTGTTACTGCCCACAGATTATACTGCCTTTGAATCATTTTGTAAATAAAATAAACGGCAAAAACAGCAACGCCTATCATGGCATTGGTGCCTATTGTTTCATAATAGAGGGCTACAAGAATGGACAGGGCAGAACCGATAAGTGCTATAAAAAATGGTCCGATTAAGGTAAACCAGTGAGGTCTGGTCTCCATCACTACTTTCTCCTCTTTTTTTAACTGTGTTTTCATAAATAATCTGATTTTTAATGTAATAGCAGCCAGGTTGATGTCAGCACCGGGAAAATGAGTCGCATGAGGCAAACGTAGCTTCCAGGTCAAATATAGTAACTTTCCTGTTATGGTAAGGAAGATCGGGGAAGGATCCACCAAAACTGTTTCGGCCGTGGGAAATGTCAACTGTAAATCACTTGAGGAATTGCTTTTTGTAATTATAAATTCCTGTGATTGTGCAAATGCATCGTAATCGCCGATTGTCCAGTTGGAATTGCCAACAGCTCCTTCGGTAACCCAGATGCTAACTTTTAAAGCAACTTTAAGGGGATTCCAGCTGCTGCTGATTTTAAGAGAAGAGGATTACTATGAAAAATTAGAGCAGAAATTCTTTGGCCTTTTTTCTGACCATCTTTACTTTACAAAACCAAAGGTAAATGCAAATATTGTTTATTAAAATCTGGTTCGTAAGGATCGACTATTTATCAAGGACATATTAAACCTTTGGTAGCCTTAGGAGTCAAATCATTTTAAAATAGCTAATTCCATATGAAAAGGACCCTGAAATTTTTAGCATTATTAATGGTAATGTCTTTCGCAGCATCGAACGCCTTCGCCCAGATTGTCGTAAAGGTGCGTCCTGTTAGATCTGTAGTTGTTGTAAAGCGTTCGCCTGCCCCTTCGCCGCGCCATGTATGGGTGGACGAGGATTGGATTGCAAAGCGCGGCAACTATACCTGGCACGGTGGATATTGGGTGGCTCCTCCCCGACAAGGTGCAGTTTACATCCCGGGTCACTGGAAAGAAACCCGTCGCGGCGTGATTTGGGTGCGCGGTCACTGGCGCTAATCCCTTAATGGGTGTCGCATAATCAGATTTCAGCAGCCTGCCGGGTCCGGGGATTCCCGGGGCATCCGGCAAGTTGCTGCAATCTGTTGTCTTTTATTCTTCCGCTGATTTTTCTATGAACAGGGTTATTTCGAGCTGGGGGTGCCCTTCTTGTCGCCCTTTTCAGCCGTATTGGAGGTATATAGCAAACAACTTGTCATCATGCACGGGCACAGGAATCCTAAAAATATAAATATTTTTTTCACCTTATTGTTTAAGTCTAAGCGCTAACAAGTGTTTTAATACAGGTCCTTTGAAAGCAGATATTTCGTATGCCGTTATTTGTTTGTAAACCTCCAACTAATCATTCAATATACAAAATAAATACAGCCACCGTTGTCATCTAATGAATAAGTGTGCCAGTATGAGGTACGTCAACCAGTGCATGGAATGAATAGAAGCGTTGTCGGAGGCTTATCTTAGCGGGCTTTGGCAGAAAATTACGCCAGGGAATGATAAATTTTAACATTTATTATGAAAACTACTTTTTATCCAAATGAACATAAGGAAACACATTTTGTTTATCATTAAATCAAAAATGTTAAACAATAAAATTTATAATCATGAAAAAACTATTTGTAATCCTGATAGCTACCTTTACCTCTATGAGTGCTTTCAGCCAGAAAAAAGATGTTGTGGATATCGCAATAGGATCTGCTGATCACACAACCCTTGTAGCTGCGGTTCAAGCAGCTGATTTAGTTGCAACATTAAAAGGCGCAGGTCCCTTTACTGTATTTGCTCCGACAAATGAAGCATTTGCCAAGTTGCCGGCAGGTACAGTTGAATCTTTACTCCAACCGGAAAACAAAGCTCAACTTACCAAAATCCTGACGTATCATGTAGTTAGCGGTAATATTGATGCTGCCGGAGTAATGGCTGCCATAAAGAAAGGAAACGGCAAAGCAGTTTTAACAACCCTGAGTGGCGGAAAATTAACAGCTTCTGTCGATAAAGGAAAAGTTAAATTAACTGACGAATCGGGTAATTCAGCATTTGTTACTGCAGCCGATTTAAAAGGAAGCAATGGGATAGTTCACGTAATTGATGGTGTGTTGCTTCCTAAATAAATGCTTGTCAGAAATTAATTGAAAAAAAAGGCTATCTGAAATTTCAGATAGCTTTTTTTTATTCTGTTACTGACACTTTTAGCAAAACGCATCGCTGGTTGTGTGTTGATTCCTCCAAAACCTCATCTAAACCAGACATAACCAAAAAACAATCTACCCAACCCGATCAGGGTGGTCAGCCAGAGTAGGTGAAGGCCTGAAGCTCAGATGAATAAATGGTAAAACTTCATCAGGATTACCTTTTTTTAGGGCTCTATAGCTAAATAACTCAAAGCAGTTTGCAATAAATAATTTTAACTTTTTGGGAGGTCTGCCAATGGTATTATTATATGGCTTATTGAACAGAAAGAATTGTTGCCTGACGCACGGTGAGGTGCCAACCGGATTTATCTTTTATCCATATGTCCGTGTATTGCCTGGTGGTGGTTTTGCCTGCATGTTCCATTAATCCTTGCGGCTTAACAATATCATTCCCCATTACGACGGCCATATCATTTATGAAACTGATTTTTTTAATTATTTTTTCACTCGAAGATATGTCAACTTTACCGGATCTGATAAGCTTTTTAAGGTCGTTCAGCGTCGCAACAAAGTTCATCGGTGTATTCACGATAAGGTCAGGAGAGAACAGCTTAAACAGTGTCAGCGTATCCTTATTCACCCAGGCTTGCCCTTCACTATGTTCAAGTTCCTGTATGGTTGTTTCCTGATTTTGCTGTGCCGACATGTGAATTGGCGTTAAAGCACCAACAACAAACCCCAAAAAGGATATGAAAAATGTTCTCTTTCCCATTTTATGATTTTATTACGTTTGAGCTATTAAAACAGATGAAGGGTGAAAAAGTTGATTCAGGAAAAGAATTAATCGGGATATCGGGATGGGGGAAAAACGTCTTGTTTTGGATGAGATGGTTTAAAAGAGTGTAAAAACGGGAATGGTTAATGTTGTCCTTGTAAGCGTAAACAAGGGACAAAATGTATGCGCTTTAAACCTGACTCCCGCACCCATTTTCATTTATCGCTCATTATGTCGGGCAAGTCATTTATCTATACTTCAATTGAGATATTTACTTTTCCGCCAAGTCCTTTTTCAACAATGTCAATGAGAGTGCTGAGGGTAATATTACAACCATTATTTTCAACGCGGGAGATGTAAGTCCTTTTCTTGTCTACCTTCTTTCCCAATTCTTCTTGTGTCATATTCTGTGCTTCTCTGGCCTTTTTGAGCAAAAGGCCAATTCTAAAAGATTCAGCTTCTCTTTCAAGATTGTCACGTCTTTCAGTGCCTTTATCGCCGTAGACTTTATCTTTAATTTCAGTCCAGGTCGAAATATCTTCAGTTTTATTTTTTGTTTTCATAGTATTCTTTCATGAGTAGTTTTGCTTTCCAGATTTCTTTTGGAGGCGTTTTCTGTTTTTTTTTCTGGAAACCATTCAGCAGAATCACCAATTTCCCCCGGTCGAAAAAACAGAATATTCGCCAAATGTCAGTTCCTAATTGAATTCTTGCTTCGTATAGTTCGTTTGCTCCAACAATGAGTTTTAAGTAGGTTGTTGGAATTCTTTCGAGAGTCTCAATAGCTTCTAAAATTTTGAATATCTTATTCTGAACCTTAATTGGTTGTTGTAACAAGAAGTCTTCAAAATAGTTTTTATACGCAATGATTTCCCGGATTTTCTCCATAAGTCATTCGATTATACGTAAAAGTAACTTTAAAGTTACAATTTTTCAATTTTTCAATAATTCATTTGTCATTATTATGTGAAAATGCAACATTGTCTATTTAGAAGAACCTGGTTGAGAATTCAAGTAAATAAATATTCCGGTGCGCTGCACCTCTGTCATCAAACAAAAAATCACCTACCGATCCCGATATCCTGATAATTATCGGGATGAACCAGGTACTTACAGGTATAGCAATTAAACGAAAAAGGCTGACTCGTAATGAATCAGCCTTAAAAGTGGGCCCACCTGGGTTTGAACCAGGGACCACCTGATTATGAGTCAGGTGCTCTAACCAACTGAGCTATAGGCCCGTATTAGCTCCGGGCTTAATGAGCCCGGAAATTAATAAGTGTGCAAATTTACGATTTTGAGGCAAACTTCATAGGCTGGACAGGGATTTTTTTACTGCGCGGAGGGCAGCAAGGTGATCTGATCCCCCCGGATGCCCGCTGTATGCTGATATGCTGTGATTTGCAAAATCCTTCAACACGTGGATTGTTCGTTTTTTCAGCCGTGGATGATGCAGTTTCGAGCAAACCCATTCGTTTTTATACCATAAATGGTTGCCGGATAGCTAAAAATTCAGAAAATTTTCAACCATTTATTGCCCGTTATTTCGGAAGCGCTTATTTTAGCAGCGTGAAAAATCCAAAAACCAATATAAGAAACATCATTTTTGACCTTGGTGGTGTGCTGATCGATCTTGACCTCGACCGCACGATCAAAGCGTTCAGCAAACTGGACATACCGGAGCCAACCGATCCTACTGAGGTGGAGCGCAGGGCGGTGATGTATACCGCACTGGAGTCCGGCACTATTTCTGCAGCATTATTTCGGGAGGAAATCCGTGAACTCTCGCCGCAAAAACCCTCCGACGAGGCTATCGACGCCGCCTGGAATGCAATGCTTTCCGGTTTCCCAGCCAACAGGGTTAAGGTACTTCAGAAGTTAAAGGAGAATTACCGGGTTTTCCTCTTAAGCAATTCGAATGCTATTCATCACCAAAGTTATACGCAAAGGTTCAAACAGGATTACGCGCTGGAGATGAATTCGCTTTTTGAGCAGGCATACTACAGTTTCGAGATGCAAATGTGCAAGCCTAACCTTGAAATTTATCAAAAAGTATTGGAGCAGAGCGGACTTACGCCGGAAGAAACCATTTTCATTGACGATAATACCGATAATGTGATTGCAGCTGCAGCACTTGGCATCATTGCGCACCAACTTTTGCCCGGGGAGGAAATCGGGGATTTTTTCAGGGATGGAATACTCATTAAGGATGAAACTATAGATCAGCTATAAAAGCTCAACGGTATCGTCTTTCATCATCCTGTAAATGGTTGTTTTGCCTATATCAAGCTTTTTGGCTACCAGCCTCACCTTATTATCATATTTCTTTAGAAAATAATTAATAATCAGGCGGTTATATTCCTCCAGGGTCATTTCCTGCTGCAACAGGTCATTGATGGTGCCTTCAGAAGTAAAACTGATATCTTCAGACTCAATCATATCCGTATTTGTCATTACCGCGGCAAGTTCCACAATAGCTTTTAGTTCACGCACATTCCCGGGGTAAGGGTAGCTCTTTAATTTCTCGAGCGCTGAAGCTGAAAGATTGATTTTGGGCATCTGGTTTCGGGTGCAGAATTCATCCAGAAAAAAACGTGCCAGCAGGAAAATGTCGTTTCCCCGCTCGCGCAGTGGCGGCAATTCTATCGGTAATCCAAGCAGCCGGTAATACAAATCTTCACGGAATGTTCCTTTCTTTACTTCTTCCGGCAGGTTCTTATGTGTGGCCACGATCACGCGCACATCGAGTTTGACGGTGGCGTTGGAACCTACTCTTGATACTTCTTCTTCCTGAAGTACACGCAGCAGCTTGGCCTGCATGTTCAAATCCATATCACCGATCTCGTCGAGGAAAATGGTACCATGGTTTGCTTCCTCAAATTTTCCGATCCGCCGGTTATTGGCACCTGTGAAAGATCCTTTTTCGTGACCAAACATTTCACTTTCAATGAGTTCCCTGGGGATGGCCGTCACATTCACGGCCACAAAGGGCTTATTCCTTCGCTTGGAGTTGAAATGAATAGATTTGGCCACCAGTTCCTTCCCGGTTCCTGTATCGCCATAAATAGAAACGGTTATATTGGTTTTTGCGGCCTTATCAATCAGCATAAACACCTTATTGATCGCTGCGCTGTTTCCTTTTATCAGGTTGCCGAACTCATATTTCTTGCCGATCTCTTCTTCGAGCAGCGTTATCTTTTTCTTTAAGCGATAATTTTCCTGAATGTTGCGCATCAGGTTCCAGAGCCGCTCTTTGGTGTCCTGGTCCTTGATGACGTAATCGTAAACGCCCTTTTTGAGTAATTCGATAGCCGTGGAAACATCCTGCTGCCCGGAGACCACAATGACAGGCAGATCGCCGTTATGCTCCTTTATGCGCTTGAGCACCTCCATACCGCTCATACCCGGCAGGTTGTAATCAAGTGAAATGACATGGGGATTCTTGTAGAGATTGTTAACCATGTCCTTACCATTTGTAAAAACCTCTACCTCATAATCTGGATTATGTGAGAGGTGATGACCAAGAATTTTGGCATAGAGCAAATCATCTTCAACGATGAAAATCCTGAATGGTTCCAAGTTTGCTTTGCGTTTAGTGGAAATAATGATCCCTCAATTCGTTATCAAAACAAAAATAGGGAATTAATAAAGATTAAACAAAATAAATTCTAAATGGTTTGGCAGGAAATTGTTTCAAGTTCAGAAAGGAAATTTTCGATGTCCGAAAGCCCGCACATCGTAAGCAGCTGCATGCGGTTTTTCTTAAAATTGGGCAGGTTTCGGAAATAGCTGGCATAGTGGCGGCGCATTTCAAGAATGCCCTTTATTTCTCCTTTTACAGCCACTGCTTTACGCAGGTGCATGCGGCAAACTGCAATGCGCTCCGCCACTGACGGAGGAGGCGGCGCCTGCCCCGTTTCGTAGAAGCTCCGGATATCTTTAAAAATCCAGGGATTTCCAACAGCGGCCCTGCCAATCATCAGGGCATCCACGCCATAACGTTCAGCTATTTCTACTGCATGCCTGGGATTGTCGATATCGCCATTGCCAATGATAGGAATATGCATGCGCGGGTTGTTCTTCACTTCCCCGATAAGCGTCCAGTCGGCTTTTCCCGTGTACATCTGGGCCCGTGTGCGCCCGTGAATAGTAAGGGCTTTGATGCCGACATCCTGCAGCCGCTCGGCGATATCCACGATATTTTTCTGTTTGTCGTCCCAGCCCAGCCGTGTTTTAACCGTAACAGGCAGATTAGTGCTGCGGACAACCGCTTCGGTCATGCGGACCATCTTGGGTACATCGTTCATCAGCCCTGCACCTGCACCTTTGCCAGCAACTTTTTTAACGGGACATCCAAAATTGATATCGATCAATTCAGGCATGGCTTCTGCAGCCATTTGGGCAGCTTTCTCCATCGAGGCGATCTCATTCCCAAAAATCTGGATGCCGATGGGTCTTTCACTTTCTTCGAAGCGCATTTTATGCTGGCTTTTCCAGGCATCCCTGATGAGGGCTTCCGAGGAAACAAATTCAGTGTACACCAGGTCGGCTCCAAATCCGCGGCATATCTGCCTGAAGGAGGAATCGGTGATGTCTTCCATGGGAGCTAGCAGGAGCGGGAAGACGCCCAGGTCAAGGTGGTCTATTTTCATTGGTTATCGTAAAATCAACAGTATAAAGGAAAGTACAAAAGTAATGTCTAATTTTGTGCAGTTAGCCGGAAGTCCGGCAGTTAATTGAATTTCTTTTATGAGCCTAGCAGGTCTTTATAAGCAGTCATCTCCGCTCAGCCAGTTCCTGTTGATCATGTTTCTGCTCATCACACTGCTTATTTTTTCGACGCTGCTGGGCCTGTTAATGCTTATTCCGTTCTATGGCGCGTCGATTGTCAGGGAGTTTTCAACGCTGACCAATTATACCGACCCCAGGGTTATCAGTCTGCTGAAATACTTTCAAATTGTTAACCAGTTAGGCATGTTGGTTCTTCCCCCCATTCTTTTTGCCTGGATTGTCGACCGTGCGCCATTTAAATACCTGCGCGCTGATAAAAAACCGGGCTGGCGTAACCTGCTTTTGGTAACCCTTCTGATTTTCACTTCAATGCCATTAATAGGCTGGCTTGCGGAACTGAACCAAGCCATGCATTTACCTTACTGGCTAACGGGCCTGGAAGCGTGGATGAAATCTTCCGAAGCGAATGCTACTAAGATAACTGAAGCCTTCTTCATGACAGGTTCCTTTTGGGGCTTGTTGCTGAATATGCTGATGATCGCCGTTTTGCCTGCCATCGGTGAGGAGTTTTTATTCAGGGGCGTTTTCATGCGTATTTTCATCCGCTGGCTTAATAACAACCATGCCGGGATATGGATTGCGGCCATCCTTTTCAGCGCCATTCATATGCAGTTTTATGGCTTTATCCCCAGGCTGTTGCTGGGCGCTGCATTCGGATATATTTTTATCTGGACTGGTAATATCTGGATTCCCGTTGCAGCGCATTTCGTTCAAAATGCAACTTCGGTGATGGTAGCCTGGCTGGCTGGCAGGGGGATCATTTCTACTTCGGCTGATGAGTTTGGCCAATCGGACAATATTTATATCATTGCGGTATCAGCAATATGCATAACCATTTTGCTTGTATTTATATGCAGAAGCGGAAAGATCCAGACCATAAACGGAATGGCAGATCCGGATATTGAGATTTCCTGAAAGCCTAAAGTGTGAGTTCGCCGCGCAGCGGTGACTGCAAGAGTTCTTCGATCTTGGGTCGTGCATAACCTTCACCAAAGAGAAACATCATTTTAGCGAGTGCAGATTCGGTAGTTATGTCGTAACCCCCGATAACACCGATTTTATTCAGTTCCACGCCGGTTTCATACAATCCCATGTCCACCGAACCTCCCTTGCATTGGCTAACATTGTAGATGATGATCCCCCGGTTTATCGCCCCGGAAAGTGCAGCGATAAACCATTTATCGGTAGGAGCGTTTCCGGCACCGAAAGTTTCCAGAATGATACCTTTTAATCCATCAATATGCAGGATGCTGTTCACGACATTCTCGCTGATTCCTGGGAATAGCTTGAGTATGGCTACGTTCGTATCGAGTTTGGTATGAAGTTTCAGGTGCTTGAAATTAGGTTTTAAAATGGCATTGCGGTCATAGCGGATGTGAACACCAACTTCAGCCAATACCGGATAGTTCCCCGAAACAAATGCGTTAAAATTCTCGGCATTGAATTTATTGGTTCGGTTGCCGCGCATCAGTTTGTTTTCGAAATAAATGGCTACTTCGGGAACCATGGGCGTTTCGTCCTCGCGGGCAGCGGCAATCTCAATGGCATTGATAAAATTATCCCGGCCATCGGTGCGCACCAATCCCAAAGGCAATTGTGATCCGGTAAAGATTACGGGTTTGTTCAGGTTTTCGAGCATGAAACTCAGCATCGATGCGGAATACGACATGGTGTCGGTGCCGTGCAATACAACAAAGCCGTCATAATTTTCGTAGTTGTCCGCTATCAGCGTGGCCAGGCGTATCCAGAAAGTGGGATTCATATTGGATGAATCGATCAGCGGGGTCATGGAATGGGATTGGATCCGGAAATTGAAATTTTCCAGTACCGGCATCACTTTATAGAGGTTGCCGAAATCGAAAGGCTTCAGCGCTCCGGTTTCAATATCTTTGATCATGCCGATTGTTCCGCCGGTATAGATGACCAGGATGGAAGTTTGTGATTCCATATGCTATTGTTTACTATTGAGATTAAAAAGATGACGGGCATTTGCAGTGGTTGTCCGGGCAACTTCCTCCAGGGGTATGCTTTTCAAAGATGCAATCTTCTCTGCAATCAAAGGGATATAGCTGCTTTCGTTGCGTCTGCCGCGATGTGGATCGGGCGCCAGGAAAGGGGCATCGGTCTCCAGCACAAGGTGTTCCATGCCTGTTTCCCTGATAACATCCTGCAAGCCTGAATTTTTGAAGGTTACCACACCGCCTATGCCAAGCATAAATCCAAGTTCAGTTACCTTTTTTGCCTGCTGTATGCCGCCTGAAAAGCAATGGAAGACACCCCGCAGGCTTGCATCAGCCTCTTCCTTGATGATGGCATAAACATGCTCAAAGGAATTGCGCATGTGAATGGCAACCGGCAAATGAAATGCTTTGGCCAGCTTAAGCTGGTGCCGGAATACAATCTGTTGCTGTTCCAGGTGGGTTTTATCCCAGTAAAGGTCAATACCGATTTCGCCAATGGCAAAAAATTTCCTTTCCTTCAACTGCTGGTCAACCATTTCCAGCTCTTCCAGGTAGTCGCCCTTTACAGATGTAGGGTGCAACCCTATCATGGGCAGGCATTGGGCCGGCCAGGCATCACACAGGCTCAGCAGCGCCGGCAGCGAATTTCTGTCGATATTCGGGAGCAAAAATGTTTCAACGCCGGCCTGTAAGGCCCGGTTGATCATTTCAGTCCGGTCGTCGTCAAACTCCTCCAGGTACAGATGCGTATGTGTATCGATAAATTGCATGAGGCAAAGGTACGGGAATTCACATTGTTTGCTTGATACAGCTAAAGATCATTTGAGCGTGCAAGTAATTCAATTGCAAAAAGCCTGAGACGTGAAGCATAACCCTGTTTTTGTATCTTTGCGCAAAAGCACGGCTATTGAAGAAGATTCTGATTATAAGGTTCAGTTCTATCGGCGATATAATTCTTACCACACCGGTAGTTCGCTGCCTTGCCACCCAGGTTCCAGGAATCGAAATTCATTATCTCACCAAGAAAAAATTCGCGCCAATCCTCGCCGATAATCCGTATATCAAAAAAGTTATTGCCTTTGAAGGAAGCCTCGACAAACTGATCTCCTTCCTAAAGGCAGAGGAGTATACGCACATCGTGGATCTGCATAAGAGCCTTCGCTCAATATACATTCTCGCCAGCCTGCGCAAGCCGTTTTCCAGTTTCCACAAACTGAATTTCAGGAAATGGATGCTGGTCAAATTTGGCATTAATATGATGCCGCCGATTCATATTGCTGATCGTTACCTGGGAGCCGTGGAGCGATTTGGTGTGGAAAACGACGGGAAAGGGCTTGATTTTTTTATTCCACCGGCCGAGGAGGTCGATCTGCACATTTTTCCGCCTGTTTTCCGGAATGGCTACAATGGGATGGTCATCGGGGGCAAGCACAGCACCAAAATTCTGCCTGCAGATAAGGTTATAGAGATCATCCGCAGATCGGAACTTCCTGTCATCCTGTTGGGAGGACCCGAGGATCGTGCCAATGGCGAAATTATCAGAACAGCCGTCGGTGAAAAGGCATTTAATGCCTGCGGACAATTCCCGCTCATGCAATCAGCCTCACTGGTGAGGCAGGCCAGGGCCATCGTGAGCAATGATACCGGACTCATGCACGTGTCAGCAGCGTTCGACAAGAATATCGTTTCAATATGGGGGAATACCGTTCCGGGTTTTGGAATGTATCCTTATATGCCAGATCAAAATGGCGGAAAAACGGCCATTGCTGAGGTTTTAGGACTAAAGTGCAGGCCCTGCAGCAGGATCGGATTTGATCGTTGCCCCAGGGGCCATTTCCGTTGTATGAAAGATCAGGATGCAGAAAAGATAGCCCTCCTGTTAAACGAATTTTCAGGAATCAGCTGATAAAAGGATTGTTATGGCGTTCGAAACCGATGCTGGTAGCCGGACCGTGTCCGGGATAAACCTTAAATGAATCGGGCAGCGTGAACAGTTTCTGACGGATGCTGGTTAAAAGCTGGTCGAGATCGCCCGTGGGCAGATCGGTACGTCCGATGCTTTCCTGGAACAGGACATCCCCGGTTATCACAAAACTATCGGCATGACATACCAGGCAGATACTACCTGCGGCATGCCCGGGTGTAAACAAGACACCCAAAGATGAATTGCCGCATTTCATGATGTCGCCATCGTTTAAGAATTTTGCCGGCGAAATAATTTTTCCTATCCTCAGATCGTATGCAGCCGCTGTCTGACGGGCTGTTTCCAGGAATACAAGTGAATCAGCATGAACTTCCGGGAGCAGTTTGTATTTTTCACTGATAAAGGCGTTTCCCAGGATGTGATCAATGTGCATGTGCGTATTCACAAGGCGGACAGGTTTCAGTTCATTGGCTTCAATAAATCCCGCCAGTTCATTTTCTTCAGCGGGTTCCTGGCAGGCCGGATCTATGATGATGCATTCGCGGCTCTCATCGTAAAGCACATAGGTGTTTACACCAAAAGCATTAAAAATAAAGGATCGGACAGTGAGCATAACCTTGTTTTAATTGGAAATTCAAAGGTACTGAAATATATGTTCACCCAAAATCGTTGACGCAGGATGCATTTTTTTTGTTACTTTAGCATTTCTATTTGCCGAATTGAATAATTGCATATCTACCCATGAAGACCTTCATAGCGAACAGGATAATTGCATTTGTTTTTTGCATTGGCGGGTTACTGTTATTACCCCAATCGGGTAAGGCGCAGTTCTATAATGGATCCCAGATGACGTTCGGCAAAAACAGGGTTCAATACAAGGATTTCCTCTGGACATATTACCGCTTTCCAAGGTTTGATGTTTACTTCTACCTCAATGGCAAGGAATTAGCCACCCATACAGCACTTTATGCCCAATCGTACGTCTCCCAACTTGAGCGGAAACTTCAGACAACATTTGAGGACAAGGATAAGTTCCAGTTTGTGGTTTTCAACAATATGTCCGACCTGAAGCAGAGCAACATAGGACTTTCAGGCGATCAGCAATTCAATACCGGGGGTGTCACGTATATCGTGGAGCACAAAGTCTTCGTTTATTTTGATGGCGACTATACCCATTTCGACAAGCAGATCAGGGCGGGGATTGCCAAATTGCTGATCGACAAGACCATATATGGCGGATCGATTGGCACGCAGATCAAAAATGCAACATTAATAAACTTTCCCAATTGGTATGTGAACGGCCTTGTATCATACCTGAGTGAGGAGTGGAGCACCGAAACTGACAATATCGTACGTGATGGAATTCTCAGCGGTCGCTACCGTAAATTCAATCATCTCATGGGCGAAGATGCCCTTTATGCCGGGCATTCCATGTGGGAATACGTAGCCAGGAAATACGGGGAACGTAATATTCCGGATATCATTTATATGTCACGCATCAGCAAGAGTGTGGAAAACGGATTCCAATATGTGCTGGGTGTTTCATTCAAGACAATTATGAAGGATTGGCGTGCTTATTACGAATCACGCTATCAGCTTTTCGATCAGCTGGGGCATACCGTTGCTGACAACCCGCTTAAAACCAGGAAAAAACCGCACCTCGTGCTGGGGCAAATCAAGATCAACCCGGATGGCGGATCCGTCGCTTATACCACCAATGAAGAAGGCAAATACCGCGTTTTTGTAAAGGACCTGGCAACACAAAAAAACAGGATGATTTTCAAACGGGGGCATGAACTCGATGAGAAAACCGATTATACTTATCCGCTGCTGGCCTGGCATCCCAACGGCAGTATCCTGGCAATGATCATCGAAGCCAAGGGGGTGAAATTTCTCTACTTCTACTCAACAGCAACGCATAAGTTTCAGAAGCAGTTTTTATATAATTTCGACAAGATCCTCGATTTCTCCTATGCCCCCGATGGCAGGTCGTTCGTGTTTTCGGCCGTACAAAAAGGACAATCAGATCTCTACATTTACACGATAGCATCCAATTCCTTTGATCAGCTGACCAAGGATCCTTATAACGATTTACAGCCAAGGTTTATCGATGCGGGCCGCAAAATTATCTTTTCTTCCAATCGTCCGGATGACACACTCCGTTTGAAGGACAGTAAAAGGCCTTTTCTTCCGGGATTCGTTACCAATGATTTGTTTTTCTATAATTTCAGTTCCCGCTCCAAAGTATTATACCGGGTAACACATACCCCGTTTACAAACGAAGTCCAGCCCATGCCTTATCAGGGCGGATATTTCACCTATCTGAGCGATTCAAATGGAATTTATAACCGGTTTGTTGCAAAATTCGACAGTACGATAACATACGTGGACACAGCTACCCATTACCGTTTTTTCACTTCGTCGAAGCCGCTTACAAATTATCAGAACAACATCATTCAGCATGATGCCAATGGTACGGCGGGTAAATACGGAGAAATTATATTCAGTAAGAATGCATACCACCTTTACCTGAATAATATGCCCCAGGCAGCCACCGCTCCGGTTGTTTCACTGACCAATACGCCATATATGGACGAGCTTACAATGACCAGGAGCGCAGAAAGGGGTAAAATCAAAACCAGGCTGGAAGCAGCAGCTGTTCCCGTTCACAAGAAAAGACTGGTCAATGTTTATGATAATGAAACCAATAAGCCCCGGACAGATACAAGCCGCATCGATATCAACAATTATCAGTTATCAAAGCAGGCTTACCCGCAGGGGAAAATAAGGGGAGATTCACTCACGAAGCGAACATCGGCAATGGCGGGTTTTCTGACGACTGAAGCATCAGAATTCAAGATGCCGAAACAACGCAATTACAATGTTGGGTATTCCATAAACCAGTTGGTCAGCCAGCTTGATTTTAATTTTCTGAATGCATCATATCAGCCCTATACGGGAGGATCTTCGCCTATTTATCTTTATCCGGGGCTTAATGTGCTCCTGAAAGTTGGCGGGATCGATCTGCTGGAGGATTACCGCATTACCGGTGGCGTGAGGATTGATATGAATTTTGAAAATAACGAATACCTGCTCAGTTTTGAAAATCTGAAACACCGGATCGACCGCCAGATTATTTTTCACAGGCAGTCAGTGGAAGAGACTGGCGATTTTTCGCGGATCCGTCATCGCATTCATGAGTTGTATTATATCCTAAAATATCCGTTCAGCGAAGTCTTTGCCATCAGAGGAACGGCGATGGTGAGGTATGATAAGGCCGTGTATCTCTCAACAGATCCCGTTAACCTGCTTCAACCCAATGTCATTAAAACCTGGGGAGGGCTTAAAGCTGAACTTATTTACGACAATACACGTAACCTGGGCCTGAATTTATACTCTGGTTGGCGCTATAAAATATTCGGTGAATACTTTAAACTGCTGGATGCCGAATCCAAAACGCTGACTGTGGTAGGACTCGATTTTAGGAATTATCTTAAAATTCACCGCAACTTCATCTGGGCTAACCGGTTTGCAGCCAGTTCTTCATTTGGCAATAACAAGCTGATTTATTACATGGGCGGTGTCGACAATTGGCTTAATCCTAAGTTTAACCAGGAAAATTCGGTTGCTACCGGCAATGATTATGCTTACCAGACCTTAGCAACCAATATGCGGGGATTTCAACAGAACATACGCAATGGAAATACATTTGCAGTACTAAATTCAGAACTGCGATTCCCGGTTTTCAATTATCTTTTCAACCGGCCTATAAAATCCGACTTTATCAACAACTTCCAGATTGTCGGTTTTGCGGATGTGGGTTCAGCCTGGACCGGGATCAATCCATACTCTGATGAGAACACCCACTTCAAGCGGACAATTGACCGCAGACCATTGTTGATAACCGTATTGGTGCAGAAAAATCCCATTGTGGCCGGCTACGGAGCCGGGCTCAGGAGCCGTTTATTCGGGTATTTTATCCGTGCCGATTGGGCCTGGGGGGTGGAAGACGGCCAGATACAACCCCGGATATTCTATTTTTCACTTAGTCTCGATTTTTAATTTAACATCCTGATAATATGAGTATTTATATATTTTCGATCCTGGTACTGATAGGCCTGATTGCCGGTATTTTTGGCGGTTTCGTGGGTTTGGGCGGAGGGGTAATTATGATCCCGGCGCTTATTTATATTCTGGGATTCAGCCAGCTGGAAGCACAAGGGACCAGCCTTGCCGTAATGCTTCCTCCTATCGGGATCCTGGCAGCCATGAATTACTATAAAGCCGGTCACCTTAACTGGAAATATGCCATGATCATCGCCATCACATTCACCATAGGCGGATATTTCGGCTCAAAAATTGCCCTTGACATACCGGTTGCGACTGTAAAAAAGATTTTCGGGTTTGTTCTCCTTGGTATTTCCCTGAACATTATCCTCGGGCGTTAGCCAGCAATAAATTTTTATTATGGAACCTATCGATCAGCGGATCATCCGCTTTTTGCAAAAACATCATGTCTTTACCCTGGCTACTTCAAATATGAATACGCCATATGTATGCTCATGCTTCTATGTCTATCTCGAAAAGGAGAACCTCCTGGTTTTTACTTCTGACCCCGGCACGCGGCATGTGTGCGAAATGGAAAACCAGCCAAAAGTGGCAGGAGCTGTTGCTTTGGAAACAATGGTCATAGGACGCATCCAGGGCATTCAACTCACAGGTGTTTGCAGGCTCCTGGAAGGTGAGCTTTTGGATGTCGCACGCACGGCATATCATAAGCGCTTTCCAGTCTCCTTGCTAATGGAATTAGCACTTTGGGGCCTTTCGCCCGATTATATAAAGATGACGCATAACAGCCTTGGTTTTGGTAAAAAACTCATCTGGGATAACCCCGAAAATCCCTCCAAAATACTTATGAGTAATTCTAGTAATTAGCAGTCAATGGCTTAGATGTAAATCTCCTGAATTTGTTCATAAGTGTATTTGCGCAAACACATTTCCATTTTGTAAATTGCTATCCCAAAGCTACGGCACTTGGTTAATTACAATTAATTTATGCTCAGCCGCTTGCCAGATTATTAATTTATTTGTCACCCCCGATATTTTAAAGCCCCATGGATAACCACCTGTTTGCTAAAGCAGAACAAGAATTAGAGCAAGAAACAAAAAACAACTTTTACGGCCAGATGCTGGAAAAGCGCTCAAGGCCAGCAGTTTCAGCTGATGATGCGCCTTTGGACCATCCTGCTGGCTACACCCAAAATCCTGATCAACAATTGGAAACAAAAATTTACCTGCATGAAGAAGTTCTGAAAAGTGCTACTGCCTATTTTAAGGGCGATGATCTGGCAGCCAGTGTATGGATGAATAAATATGCATTAAAGGACAGTGCTGGCAATATTTACGAGCTTACCCCAGATGATATGCACCACAGGCTTGCCAGGGAAGTGGCACGCATCGAAAAGAAATATCCAAATCCAATGTCGGAAGAGGAGATCTTTGAACTATTCAGGGAATTCAAATACATCATCCCCCAGGGAAGTCCGATGGCAGGGATGGGAAATAATTTCCAGGTTTCGTCACTCTCCAATTGCTTTGTAATCGGGGGCGATTCCAACCAGGATTCTTATGGAGGAATTCTGCGCGTAGACCAGGAACAGGTGCAGCTTATGAAACGAAGGGGCGGTGTGGGGCATGACCTGTCGCATATACGGCCTTATGGAAGTCCTGTTAAAAACAGCGCGCTTACATCAACCGGCATCGTGCCTTTTATGGAGCGTTATTCAAACTCTACGCGTGAAGTTGCCCAGGATGGCCGTCGCGGAGCCCTCATGCTGTCCATTTCCATCAAACATCCCGATTCGGAGAATTTTATAGATGCCAAACTTGAACAGGGCAAAGTTACCGGGGCCAACATTTCAGTGAAGATCGATGATGAGTTTATGCGTGCTGTAGTTGCCAATGGCAATTATGTTCAGCAATATCCTATCGGATCTGACAATCCGATGAAGATCCAGGAAATAGAGGCCCGTAAACTTTGGAATAAGATCATTCACAATGCATGGAAATCAGCTGAACCCGGAGTGTTGTTCTGGGATACCATCGTGCGCGAATCAGTGCCTGATTGTTATGCCGACCTGGGATTTAAAACCCTTTCCACAAATCCCTGCGGCGAAATTCCGCTTTGTCCATACGACAGTTGCCGTTTGCTGGCCATAAATCTATATAGCTATGTAAATGAACCATTTACGAAAAATGCAAATTTTGATACGGAACTTTTTACAAAACATGCGGGGTATGCATTAAGGATTATGGATGATATTATTGATCTGGAGACAGAAAAAATCGATGGTATCATCGCCAAAATAAAGGCTGACCCCGAAGATGAAGAGATCAAACGTGTGGAACTCCTCCTGTGGGAAAATATCCGCAAAAAAACGCTTCAGGGCCGCCGCACAGGGATTGGCATAACGGCTGAAGGCGATATGCTGGCAGCGTTGGGGAAACGTTACGGATCTCAGACGGCTACTGATTTCAGTGTTGATGTTCATAAGATGCTTGCTGTAAATGTATTCCGCTCCTCAGTGGCGTTGGCACGCGACCGCGGGGCATTTCCTATTTTCGATATCAACCGCGAAAAGAACAATCCTTTTGTGATGCGCATCAGGGAAGCTGCTCCGGGAGTGTATGCTGATATGGAAAAATACGGACGCCGCAACATTGCCATGCTCACTATTGCACCTACGGGAAGCGTAAGTATCTGTACAAGAACCACCTCAGGCATTGAGCCGGTGTTTATGGTAAGCTACAAACGTCGTCGCAAGGTAAACCCCAATGATAAAAATGTAAATGTCACTTTTATTGATGAAAGCGGCGATTGCTGGGAAGAATTCAACGTATTCCATCACAAATTTTTCGACTGGCTGAAGATAAACGGTTACGACCAGGAACTGGTGAAGACATTCAGCGATGCACAACTGGCACCTATCATTGAAAAATCACCGTATTTCAATGCAACTTCCAATGATATCGATTGGCTGAGTAAGGTAAAAATGCAGGGGGAGATTCAAAAATGGGTCGACCATTCAATCAGTGTTACGGTTAACCTGCCCAAGGAAGCCACCGAAGATCTGGTGAGCCAGGTTTATCTGACCGCCTGGGAGAGTGGTTGCAAGGGAATGACCATTTATCGCGACGGATGCCGGGCCGGCGTGCTGGTGAGCAATGAGCAGAAAAAGGATGAAAGGGTGTTATTTCACGAAACAACTGCTCCTGCGCGTCCCAAGAAACTGGTAGCTGAAGTTGTGAGGTTTCAGAATGAAAATGAAAGCTGGGTTGCCGTTGTAGGTCTGCTTGATGGGAAACCTTATGAAGTTTTCACCGGGAAAGCTGATGACTTCCTGCTTCATCCCAAAGTTGAACGTGGATGGGTAATCAGGCAGAAAATTGAACATGAACGCGCCCGTTATGATTTTCAGTTTGAAGACAAGCATGGTTACAAACATACCATCGAAGGACTTTCGCGTTTATTCGATAAGGAATACTGGAACTACGCCAAGCTTATTTCGGGCATTCTGCGCCATGGCATGCCGCTCCCTTTTGTGGTTGACCTGGTAGAGCACCTGAACTTTGATATCGAAGCTATCAATACATGGAAGAATGGCCTGGTGCGTGCACTGAAGAAGTTTATTCCGGATGGCACTCTTGCAGTCCAGCAGGAATGTCCTGAATGCCATGAAAAGGATGGCCTGATATACAAGGAAGGCTGCCTTGCATGCAAACATTGCGGTTATTCGAAGTGCGGAT
>JBBRRV010000031.1:0-25613 GCA_038246075.1 Bacteroidales bacterium | reverse complement strand
GCAGAAAGCCACAGGTAAAGAGCCTATGGACGAGTTCAGGCTTAAAGTGCTCGAGCGCGAACATGAAGTTGTGCAGACATTAAAATCCGAAGCGGATTTTTATGTTGATTTCGATTTGGACAGCGATTATTTTCACTATTAATAAAGCATGTATGACATTATTGTCAATATATGAACCAATAATTCTCAATTAAAAATAATTACCATGTTAGGAGATGTATTACTTATTACCGAAAAGCACGAGAATGCTGCCAAAGCTATACTGCCGTTTATTCTGGAGCACAGGGTTCCTAAAATGCTCATAGGCATTTCCGGAGAATCGGGTTCGGGAAAAACAGAACTGGCGCACGTTCTGGCAAAAATGCTCCGTAAGGAAGGCATTGTTGCCAAACCATTGCATATCGATAATTATTACCGCATTGATCCGCTGCTCCGCACCGAATGGCGCAAAAAGAACGGAATAGAAAAATCGGTCGGATTCGCGGAATATGATTGGGATACGATCAACAGGAATCTCGAAGATTTTCGCCATGACCGTGTTTCGACCATGCCATGTATCGACCTGGTGACCGATCAGGTTGACCAGCTCACAACGAATTTCAAGGGTGTGGACATGTTGATTGTTGATGGGCTTTATGCCAATAAAACTGAAGGCATCCATGTAAGGATATTTATCGAACTAACATACCACGAAACCAAGAAAGCCCAGGTGGTGCGCGGAAAAGAGCCACAGAATGACTATCGCATGATGGTTCTTGAATGTGAGCACCAGGTTGTGCTGTCATTACGCGCTTCTGCCGATATTTTTGTAAACATGGATTATAAGGTTGTGATACCTGATATCAAGAAAAACTGAGCATGGTAACCAAACAGCCACCGCTGGCATGGTCAAAAAACCTTACGATCTATGAGGTGAACCTCCGGCAATATACATCCGGAGGAACTTTTCGTGAATTTTCAGATCATCTGCCGCGGCTTGCCGAACTGGGCGTCGGAATTCTCTGGTTCATGCCGGTGCAGCCGGTTGGCAAAATCAACCGCAAAGGAACCCTGGGCAGTTATTATTCCATCAGCGATTATATGGCCGTTGATCCGGCATATGGCACACTGCAGGAATTCAGGGAACTGGTGGACCGTATTCACGCTTTGGGGATGTATGTACTTCTCGATTGGGTGGCAAACCACACCTCATGGGATAATGTGCTTACCGTCTCGCATCCTGATTTCTACCGGCACAATGCTGCAGGCGATGTGTTCCCGCCTTTTGATGAATGGGAGGATGTCATAGGACTTGATTATTCGAACAATGACCTGCGGAAATACATGGTCGGTGCCATGCAATTCTGGCTTAATGAAACAGGTATTGATGGGTTTCGCTGTGACATGGCGAACCTTGTGCCGGTTGATTTCTGGGAACAAGCCCGTCATGAACTAGATGAAACAAAACCGGTATTTATGCTGGCCGAGGCAGAGCAGCGTGAAATGCTCAACGAAGCTTTCGATGTTATCTATAACTGGAACTTTCTCCATCTGATGAATGATATGGCTATGGGTCAGCGCGGTGTTGCAGATCTTGATGCCATGTTGCACTTTGAAATCGATGAATTTCCTGCAGCATCCTATCAATTGCTGTTTACCAGCAACCATGACGAAAATTCATGGAATGGCTCGGAAATAGAACGTCTCCACTATGGGCTCGAAGCTTATACGGTTCTGAGCTTTACGCTTACCGGGATGCCCCTGATTTATAGCGGGCAGGAAGCGGGGAACTACCGTCGTTTAAAGTTTTTTGACAAGGATGAGATCACATGGAAGCAGGATAAAATGTTCGCCTTATTTCAACGACTAATCCATTTAAAGAAAACAACCCCGGCCCTTTGGAGCGGACCTTATGGGGGTGACTTTGCCAGGTTGAGTTCAGCATCTGCTGACGTTTTCGCGTTCAGCAGGTCGAAAAATGAAAATCATGTGGTGGTGGTCATCAATTTTACGGGGAAATCACAGCATGCCATACTCTCTGGCCTGCCAGCGGGCAGCTATATGGATTATTTTCATGGCGGGCATGCCGAGCTGAGAAACGGCATGAGCCTTGATCTCCAGCCCTGGGAATACAGGATTTTCAGAACTTAGCAGAACTTACACTTTTGATGCCAGCTGCTGTGGCATAAATCAACAAAAAAAGTGCCCCGATAGAAATCTATCGGGGCACTTTTTTTGATGGCAATCCTATTGACCAGGTTTTGTGTTTTGCGCAAATGCTGACAAAACAACAGCAACTGCTAATGCTCATCCTTTACAAGCAATACCAGGAATGCGGCTACAATCATAGAGGCCCCTCCCAGTACAATGGCATAAATAGCCTCCCCGCCGAAAAGATCGCGGGTGAAGAATCCGAGGATACTGGCAGCAAGGATCTGTGGGATGACAATGAAGAAGTTAAAAATGCCCATGTATGTTCCCATTTTATTAGCCGGAACAGCTCCTGCAAGGATGGCATATGGCATGGAGAGTATGCTGGCCCATGCCAGTCCGACGCCAATCATTGATACCAAAAGCATGTGAGGATCGGTAATGAAATATATCGAGATCAGCCCGATGCCCCCGGCGATGAGTGCAATCATATGGGTTGTCTTCCTGCTGGTGGCTTTAGCGAGCACCGGCAGCAGGAAGGCCACAATAGCTGCAAATCCATTATACATGGCAAAGCAAATTCCCACCCAGTCGGCACCTTGATTAAATAAGGCAGTAGTAGGATCGGAAGTTCCGTATACATGACTTGTTACTGCTGATGTAGTGTAGATCCACATGGCAAATAATGCAAACCACGAAAAGAACTGGACCACGGCCAGTTGAGCCATTGTTTTAGGCATACGGTACAGATCGTACATGACCACAGCGATTCCGCTTTCCTGTTTATTGGCCCTGAACATGAATCCGGCCAGCATTTGCATCATACCATAAAACGCAATTCCACCAGCAAAAATGTATAATTCGCTGTTCCATTTGAGCAGGTATAAGGCTGCAGAGAGAATTGCGCCGATGATTAACATGATAACACCACGTTTGAGGAAGCGTTTTGCCATGGCACTATCGGTGTCCAGCTTGCGCGTTATAGCTGCAGCTTCTATTTCAGTTTCCGAGTATTCGGCCAGTTGAGCAGGCGAATATTCTTTTGTCCGCAGTACCGTCCAGAGTACGGCCCCGAAAAAAGCAATCGCACCGAGATAAAAGGCATATTGAACCGAAGGTGGAATATGTCCCGCAGGTGCAGTATTGGCGATCCCGAACCAGTTTGTCATTATGTAGGGCAGGGCAGAGGCTACCACAGCACCGGTTCCTATGAAAAAGCTCTGCATGGCAAAGCCTGAGGTGCGCTGCTCGGAAGGCAGCATGTCACCCACAAAAGCACGGAAAGGCTCCATGGAAATATTGATGGAAGCATCCATAATCCAGAGCATTCCGGCAGCGATCCAAAGGGCAGGGGAGTTGGGCATGATCAGCAGGGCCATGGATGCCAGGATCGCACCGGCCAGGAAATAGGGCCTCCGGCGTCCGAGCCTTCCCCAAGTATTATCGCTCATATGCCCGATAATGGGTTGGATGATCAGACCTGTAACAGGAGCAGCTATCCAGAGGATGGGAATTTCATCAACTTTTGCCCCGAGCGTCTCGAAGATCCGGCTGACATTTGAGTTCTGTAAGGCAAATCCGAATTGGATTCCAAGGAATCCGAAGCTCATATTCCAGATTTGCCAAAAACTAAGGCGTGGTTTTTGTTTCATAAAGCAGAAAAAATAATTAAAAGGTTTCCTGCTGTAAAGTAAGCAAAAAAATACGGTTTAGCCTATGCATATCTGTGCCTATTTTCATACATACCAGTAATACATGCAGTGTCAAAGCATTTGTCGGCAGGCTCTATTTCTCAATGCGTTGTTCTATATTTGTAATGCAAATTTCTGCGCATTTCAGTGATTCAATTTTTTACCCGGATCGCCTGAACTGCAATGAAATATGATGACAGCTAAATACCTGATCCTATGAACCCTATTACAAAATTGCTAAAGGACAAAACACTGCATAGAAACCTATGCCTCATCGACGGGGAGTGGGTTGACGCTGCAGATCATAACCACATGGCCGTTGTAAATCCATTTTCGGATGAAAAGATTACAGAAGTGCCTGTGCTCACTGCAGAACAGGTTGACAAAGCGATCTTATCGGCATCGGTTGCGTTCAATTCATGGAAAAGCATCCTGGTTACAGCGCGGACAGCATACCTGAAAAAATGGAATGACCTCATCCTGCAAAATGCCGAAGACCTGGCAACCATCATGGTTCTTGAACAGGGAAAACCATTCAGGGAAGCGCTCAGCGAGATACAATATGCAGCTTCTTATATTGAGTTTTATGCAGAAGAGGCCAAGCGGATTTATGGTGATATTTTGCCTTCACCATTCCCGGATACCCGGATTTTCATCATTAAGCAACCTGTTGGCGTTGTGGGGATCATCACACCCTGGAACTTCCCGGCAGCAATGCTTATGCGAAAAGTAGCCCCGGCACTGGCAAGTGGATGCACCTGTGTGATCAAGCCGGATAAAAAAACGCCCTTAACTGCGTTTGCCATGATGGAATTGTCCATCAGGGCCGGAATTCCAAAGGGAGTAATCAATGTCATAACGGGCAATTCAGGTGAAATCGGTCAGGCATTTACAGCAAGCAGCCTGGTGAAGAAGATCAGCTTTACCGGATCGACAGCGGTTGGTAAGCTGCTGATGAAAAATGCAGCAGATACCCTCACGCGCATCACCCTGGAGCTTGGCGGAAATGCACCCTTTATCGTTTTTAAAGATGCAAATATTGAAAATGCTGTAACGGGCCTGATGGATTCGAAATTCAGAAATGCCGGGCAGACTTGCGTTTGCGCTAACCGTGTGTTTGTTCATAGCAGCATTATAAAGGAATTCAGCATCAACCTGATCAAAGAAATTAAAAAATTAAAAGTAGGGAATGGGTTGGATGACAATGATATAGGACCACTGATCAGCCAGGAAGCCATCGAAAAAATTGAACACCTGTTATCAGATGCCACCAGGCGGGGCGCAAAACTTTTACGTGGAGGCAAAAGGCATAAATTGGGAAAGCAGTTTTTTGAACCTACGGTTTTATCAGGCATTTCCCCTGACATGGAAATCTTCAGTACCGAAATTTTCGGTCCGGTGGTGACAATTGTTTCATTCAGCACGACTGATGAGGTGATTAAACTGGCAAATGACACCAGGCAGGGACTTGCCAGTTATTTTTATGCTGCTGACATGAATAATATCTGGAAGGTAGCTGAAGCTCTTGAGTACGGAATGGTAGGTATTAATTCAGGCGCCATCTCTTCGGCCTACATACCATTTGGCGGTGTGAAAGAATCAGGTTTTGGCAGGGAAGGGTCGAGGTATGGAATTGAAGACTACCTGAATATAAAATACATTCATCTTAAAAATGTCTGACCCGAAGTCGTCGGGCCCCCGCGAATAAACAGCCGCCTGGTTACAAAGTTCACTTGCACCAGCTATTGCTTGGCATCGCCAAATGTGTAATGTTTTTGAGAGAAGTAGCTGAATATGACCACAAAAAATGTGGTGAGTATTTTGGAGGGGGTCGGAAAAATATGGAATACTTCTACAAAAAGTTTCAGAAATACGTAATTCAAAAAAATACTAAACAACACGGTTACCCCATAGCGCATCAACTGAATTCTTCCCCGCAGTGTAGATTGCGTAAAAGTGATGTATTTAGCTAAAAGGAACCCGGTGCTGAAGGTGATGGGAAAAACAATCAGGAATGCCGCTATGTAAGCGCTGATGGTAACAAAACCCAAGTGCACCAGTTGCTTCTGAAGGATGAAGTTATAGAAAATAAAATACAGGAAAATATCGAGCGTTGTGTTTGCACCGCCACATAAGCCATAACGGAAGGTTTCATATGGAACAAGGTCTGCGAAAGGCTTATACAACCGATCAATGATGTGGTTAGTCTGAACCTTTAGTTTGTGGAGTGCAAGGTGTGCGTTCAACTTCTTACAGTGATTGTGTTTAATCTTTATTAAATATACTAAAAAATCGTTCGTCAATAAAAATATTCAAAAGAATTAGTGATTTATGTCTTATTGCAAACAAATCTGAAGTCATAATTAGCTTATTACCCGGAGCTAAATAACATGCAGGAAAATCTTTTCTTACCGGAGCGGAGCGAAATTAGTCATTGTTTTGATCACTAATCGCTTTTGAAAGAAATCTTCCTGACAGGAGCAGTTCAGGGAACTGTTTTAGTTTTGGCCGTGTTTGAGCTAAGCACATGGCTGTTAACCAAACCTGTAGCCTATTCCGGATTCAGTATTGAGAAATTTAGGTCTGGCGGGATCGTCTTCAACTTTTTTGCGTAATTGGGCAATAAACACTCTCAGATACTGTGTTTGCTCCATGTAACTCATTCCCCAAATTTCTTTCAAAATGAACTTATGGGTAAGCACCCTTCCTTCATTTCGGGCCAGAAGAGCCAGCAAGGAAAATTCGGTAGCGGTGAGCTTTATAATTTCGTTGTTTTTACAAACCATATGGTTGGTTATATCTATGGTTATCGAGCCGAATGACAATGATGGCATATCATCAGTGCCCTGGCTCAGCCGGATCGCGACCCTTATCCGTGCCAACAGTTCACCTGTGCGGAAAGGTTTTGTCAGGTAATCATTAGCTCCCAGATCGAGTGCCTTTATAATTTCATCCTCTGAACTACGCACCGAAAGGATAATGATAGGTTTCAGGAACCATTCACGAAGCTTTTTCAATATCTCATGACCATCCGCATCGGGTAAGCCCAGGTCGAGGATTATCAGTGCAGGCTGACTGGCAGCAGCCAGCACCAGCCCTTCCTTACCCGTTGCTGCTTCGGAAATATTATACCCATTAGCCGAAAGGGTTATTTCGAGCAACCGTCGTATCTGAACTTCGTCATCAATGATCAATATATTCTCCTGCATAAATTTGTGTTTTTCCGTATGACAGACAATAGCAAAGCGTTTATTGTGTTTTCTGGAGATCTGTGTGGCTCAAAATTTCAACTGGTATTTTAATCGTAAAAATGGCGCCGCCGTTTTGACGGTTTTCGGCAATAACTGTTCCTTTGTGGGCTTCTACAAAACCTTTAACGATAGATAATCCTAATCCTGTACCTCCAGCTTTGGCATCCTTCCCGCGATAAAATTTATTAAAAACAGAGGTTAATTCTGCTTCGGGAAATCCTTTTCCCCGATCCATAACTTGTATGGTAAGTGCACCATTGTCGTGAAAAAACTTGAGCCTTATCCTGGATCCTGAAGGAGTATTTTGGGTGGCATTTAAAACCAGGTTAGACAAAACCTGCTCAATGAGTCCAAAATCAATCAGCACCAGCGGCATGTCTGCGGGGATCACCGTCGATAACTTGAAAGTCTGTAATTCCTGCTTTAGGTTATCAGATACCTTATTGGCCAGATCGTGAACATCGCACCAGTCGGGATGAAGATTTATACGCCCGGATTCCAGTCGCGACATATTCAACAGGTTTTCGATAAGCTGGTTGAGCCGCACCGAGGAGGTATTAATTTCATTATACAATTTCACTTTGGTTTCTTCCGGGTAACTTTGAGTCAGGAGCGTATCTGAAGCGCCCATGATGGTCGAGACCGGAATCCTGAACTCATGTGAAATTGAATTAAAGAGGGTTTTATAGAGTTTATCTGATTCATTCAATATGTAGGCTTTACGGGCCGCAATGCGTAATAATTCGCGCTCAAACCTGCCGGATATCTGGGAGAGAAATGCATCCCAGAATTGTTCTTCTCCCTGCGTGAAAATGTGGGGGTGTTCGACGGCTATCACACCCATATTATCATTACTTCCTGTCAAAGGGTAAAAGGTGTAATCAGTGGAAGGTAAAGTGTCGGTGTGTTTGCCTGCTTTGGAGGAATGTTTATAGACCCAGGCCGCGATGCTTAATTCGTTTTCGCTGAGTTTGATTTTTGCATCGTCTTGAGTCTGGAAATCCAGCTGGTTCAATTCATTTTTAATCAGAATGGCACATGCCAAATTGAAATATTTTTGAATGTCACTGCTGGCAATTTTCGAAACTTCTTCGATCCCTGTTGCTGATCCTAATTCCTTTGTAAGTTGATAAAGTGCCTGCGTTCGTTCTTCTCGGATCCGGATCTTTTTCTCCTGGTCCCTCACCCTTGATGTCAGAATTCCATTGAGCATCGCGATGATAAAAAACATGACCAGCATGAGCATATCTTCGGGTTTTTCGATATGCATCGTAAACTGAGGTGGGATAAAAAAGTAATCCCAGATGAGGGCACTCAATGAAGCAGCGAGCAAAATGGGTCCGGTGCCATAAAACACGGCCAGTATGGAAACCATGAATAATAGGCCAAAAGAAACGACCTGGTAACCTGCAAAATCTTTAATCAGATAAAAGACCAGCGATAACAATATCACATAAAGTGAAACAATCAGGTATTGCCTGATATTTGAAGTGAAGGTAGGTATAGCAGCGTGTTCCCTGAATTTGTTTTTCGACGGGTTTTCCGATCCCAGGATGTAGACATCAATATTTCCGCTGTAGCGGATAAGCCTGTTTACAAAGCTGCCAAGGCGAAAAACTGATAGAAAGTCGCTTACCCTGGTTTTTCCAACAATAATGTGGGTTACATTTTCTTTCTGGGCAAAATCGACGATGGCATTTACGATGTCATTATTGGTAACAATCCTGAATTTTATGCCCAATTGCTTTGCGAGTCTTATATTCTTGTCGAGTTGCTCCCCGGCTTTGGGCGTAAGCTTATGCAATGTTTCCACATAAATGGCCTGAATATTTGCCCCCATTGAGTAAGAAAGGGTTTTTGCCCAGCGTAATAATTTACCCGAATTAGGACCGGGTCCTACTGCAACCAAAAGATGTAAACCCGATTTCCAGGGCCCGCGGATGCGCTTATGCTGCAGGTAATCGTGCAGTTGCTTATCCACCCGGTCTGCCACAATGCGCAATGCCATTTCTCGCAAGGCGGTTATATTGCCTTTCCGAAAAAAATTCTCGATAGCCTCCCGGGAGCGCTCAGGTGTATAAACTTTGCCATCAGTTAACCTTTGAAGCAGTTCTTCGGGTGGCAGGTCCACCAGCTCTACTTCATCGGCGTTTTCAAAAATCTCATCCGGAACTGTCTCCCTCACGATGATACCCGTAATCTGGGCAACAGTGTCAGAGCGGCTTTCAAGATGCTGTACGTTCAAAGTGGTATACACATTTATGCCGTTTTCGATAAGTTCCTGAACGTCGTAATATCTTTTTGCATGACGGCTTCCGGGGGCATTGGTGTGTGCAAGTTCATCAACCAGCACAATCAGGGGCTTGCGGGCGATGATGGCATCAAGGTCCATCTCCTGAACAATAGTGGATTTGTATGCATAGGATTTACGCGGAATAAGTTCAAAGCCCTTCACCAATTCGGCTGTTTCAGCGCGGTTATGCGTTTCAACGATACCGATAATGATGTCGCTGCCTTTTAACTGCTCGGCACGGGCGGCTTGCAGCATGGTGTAGGTTTTCCCTACACCGGCGCACATACCAAAAAATATTTTCAGTTTCCCGCGTTTGCTCCTTTCTTCCTCTTCCATCAGCGAAGCTAAAAGCGCATCGGGATCGGGCCTGTTGTCCAGAATGTCCATTTATTACGTCTTGTTTGCTATCCTTGAAATTAAAGTTGTGGCTTCTTCTTCGATACCTTTAACCCTTAACAGTAATCTTTTTAATTCCTGAACGTCATCTGCAGTGTAATCTTTCTCCATAGCCCCCTGTAAAGTTAGGGCCATTTTCTCTTTATTTTCACTTAGCTTCTCAGCCATTTCATTAAATACCAATGATATCTCCTGAAATTCATCTTTTCCTTCGAAGTATAACCGGTGACCATAGTTGCTGGACCCTATTTCCTTTATCCCATTGAACAACTGAAAGAATCGCTCGCTGAAATAGGAGGCAAAACTATAGGTAAAACTCAGGGCGATCAAAAAACAAAACGCCCCAATAAATGTCATCTGGCTCAAAGCGTTTTTTGCCGATAACTTGGCATCATTGGTCTTTAATTCAATAGCCTTTCCGTTCATTTGGGATAAAACCGTTAATTGCTGATAAATGCCGCCGGATTTGTGCTGAAGATAAAGCGCCATCTCAACTGATTTTGGCGATTTATAAAATTGTGCAACAGAATCGCTGTATTCAACAAAGGCTGTTTCAATGCCGGCTACCAGTTTATCTTCCCCTTCTTCTGTAAAATTACGCTTCTCTAGTTGAAGCGATTTATCGAATGAACTCATTTCTTTATGGATTAATGATTCATCCGGATTTTTATGCGTTAAAAAGCAATTTGATATTTCCTGGTTTATGACCATCAGGCCTTCCGACATGTCGCGGGCGTAGTAAACAGACAGGTAGTTTTCTTTAAGGATAGCATCTGTCTTCTTCGACAATCTGTTCAGGTAGTAGTCCGAAAAGATCGACAGCACCAGGATAATCACAAAGAAAAAGATGATGCCTATTGTGAATTTTGTGCGGATTGACACTTTCATGACGTTTAGTTTTAATTTTTGTTTGAATAATTCCCTTTGATATGGTCGAGTTCAAGGTTTAATACTAATATGTTTATCCGATTCTCGCCCAGGCATTGGAACTGTGGTGGCTCAGTGAGGTTTGTGATGACCTGCAATAATCTCCGCCGTTGGTTGTCGTCGAAATTACGGGCCGAGGCGATCCTGTCGACCTGTAATAAAACTGCTTCCGGGGAGGTATGCGGATCGAGACCACTTGCCGAAGCAAACAGCATCTCTGACGGGATAACTGTTAGGATGTCGAGGTGGTTAAATGCAAGAAACTGTTTTTCGCGTCCGGAAACCAGGGCTTTTAGTTTTTTGCTGGTCAAACCATAATTTGAGCCCCCGGATGACAAAGGATTATATGAAATGGCTGAAGGTCGTGAAGAAAAATAAATGGCCTTATCAAACTTTTGCCCGATGAGTTCACTACCTATTGTTTTATGGTCTTTAACGATTAAACTGCCGTTTGCCTTTCCCGGAAATATAAGCTGTGCGATTCCGGTCACAAAAAGAGGGTAGAGGATTCCAGTCAGGATGGTAAAAAACAGGAATATTCTTAATGCGATGAAGAATGATTTCATTTGAATTGAAATTACATATTAATGAGAAGATCGATAAGCTTAATTCCGATGAACGGAGCTATAATGCCACCAAGACCAAAAATAAGCAGGTTGCGCGTTAATGCAACATTGGCCGAAACGGGTTTGTAGCGGACCCCTTTTAAAGCAAGAGGTACCAAAAGAATGATGATGATGGCATTGAATATTACCGCACTCAGAATCGCACTTTGGGGTGAACCCAGGTTCATTATATTCAAGACAGAAAGCGGTCCAATGCCGGTTTTTCCGGAATAAAGTGAAATGGCTATGGCGGGGATAATGGCAAAATATTTAGCCACATCATTGGCAATGCTGAAGGTAGTGAGCGAACCACGGGTCATCAGCAGTTGTTTGCCGACTTCAACTACTTCTATGAGTTTGGTAGGGTTGCTGTCGAGGTCAACCATATTGCCGGCTTCGCGGGCTGCCTGAGTTCCTGTGTTCATGGCGATGCCAATGTCAGCCTGAGCAAGTGCAGGCGCATCGTTGGTGCCATCGCCGATCATGCCGACCAGGTGGCCGTTAGCCTGCTCTTCCCGTATGCGCCTCAATTTATCTTCAGGCTTTGCCTCGGCCATGAAATCGTCGACACCCGCCTCGGCAGCAATGGCAGCAGCCGTCAGCGGATTATCCCCAGTAACCATAATAGTCGTGATACCCATCTTGCGCAGTTCTGCGAATCGCTGTTTAATGCCTCCCTTAACAATGTCTTTCAGATGCACAACGCCCAGAACCTTGTTGTTTTCTGCCACTACCAATGGTGTAGCTCCCTGACGTGAAAGGTCGGAAACAATATCCTGAATTTTCTGCGTGTAAAAACCATTATTGCCTTGTACAAAAGTGCGGATGGCTTCCGCTGAGCCTTTGCGGATCCGATGCGTTACACCGTCATCGGATTTATAATCAACACCACTCATTCGCGATTGTGCCGTGAAAGGGATAAAGGTGGCATTGAGCTGCTGCACTTCACGACCCCTGATGTTGAATAGTTCCTTCGCCAGAACGACGATTGAACGCCCTTCAGGAGTCTCGTCAGATAAAGATGAAAGTTGGGCGGCATCAGCAAGTTCTTCAGCTGTTACACCTTCTTCAGGAATAAAATCAGTCGCCATCCTATTGCCCAAAGTAATAGTACCTGTCTTATCAAGTAAAAGAACATCAACATCGCCCGCCGCCTCAATTGCACGGCCACTGGTAGCAATGACATTACGCTGGATCAGCCGGTCCATTCCGCTGATGCCAATGGCGCTCAGCAGGCCACCGATGGTTGTCGGAATGAGACAAACCAGCAAAGCAATGAGTACCGGGAGTGTTAAATTTTGCGACATGGGCAGACCAGATGCGCTCAGGCTATATGCAAAGAATGCAGGAAGTGTGGCCACGGCCACGAGAAAAATAATGGACAGTCCCGAGAGCAGTATGGATAAGGCTATTTCGTTTGGTGTTTTCTGCCTTTTGGCTCCTTCAACCAGGGCGATCATGCGGTCGATAAAGGTATTTCCCGGTTCGGTGGTGATGCGGATCAAGATTCTGTCGCTAATTACCTTTGTCCCTCCGGTAACCGCCGAACGGTCGCCACCGCTTTCGCGTATGACAGGGGCCGATTCGCCTGTTATTGCCGATTCGTCAACACTGGCAATGCCTTCAGTCACTTCGCCATCCGAAGGTATCACATCACCCGATTCGCAAATGACAGTGTCACCTTTTTTAAGTTCAGTTGCCAATACCAAAATTTCCTGCTTGCCTGAAAGCTTGCGGGCTTTTGTCTGGATGCGGTTTTTGCGCAAGCTATCGGCCTGGGCTTTCCCTCTGCCTTCGGCTATGGCCTCGGAAAAATTGGCAAACAGCACGGTAAACCACAGCCAGATTGCAATCTGAAGGTTGAAGGAGGAGAAACTTCCCTGGAAAAATCTTTCCATGACAATGATGGAGGTAAGTGCAGCTCCCAAGGCTACAATAAATATGACCGGATTTTTGATCAGCAAGGCAGGGTTTAATTTAAGAATACTGTCCCGGGCAGCCTTGAGAATCAGTTTATTATTAAACAGGCTTATATTTTGATTTGTACGCATTTTGTGCTTAGGTTAAAATGTAATTCCGCTGTTCATTAACAAATGCTCTGTGACCGGTCCCAGCGCCAAAGCAGGGAAATGTGTTAATCCTCCGACAATAAGGATCACACCGATAAGCAGAACAATAAAAAGCCAGTTGTCTGTGCGAAAAGTACCGGACGACGTTGGCGTGATTTTCTTTTTTGCCATGTTTCCGGCTATGGCAAGAACAGGGATGATAACACCAAACCGGCCAATGAGCATGCTGAATCCAAGCGTAAGGTTATAAAATGGTGTATTGGCGTTCAAACCGGCAAATGCGCTTCCATTATTTCCTGCAGCTGAAGTATAGGCATATAGTATCTCTGAAAAGCCATGTGGCCCTGAATTGTTTAGGCCCATTAGCCCGGCATGACCCGAAGAAGCCCAGGCTGTGAAAAGAAGAACTGCAATGTTTGGTGCCAGTGTCGCAATAATGGCCATTTGAACCTCAAAAGCTTCAATTTTTTTGCCCAGGTATTCCGGCGAACGTCCCACCATGAGGCCGGCAATAAAAACAGTAAGGATGATAAAAACGACCATGCCATATAAACCTGCACCTACCCCTCCGAAAATAACTTCTCCCAGCATCATATTAATCATAGCGATCATGCCTGTGAGCGGCGAAAGGCTGTCTTGCATGGCATTTACCGAACCGTTTGATGCTGCAGTGGTAGCTGTTGACCAAAGGACGCTGTTTGTGATCCCGATCCTGGTTTCCTTTCCTTCCATCAGGTGCAAATGCCCAAAAACAGGATTGCCGGCATATTCAGCATACAGAGAAATACTCAATCCGGCAATCAACAAAATGAACATTGCCGTAAAAATTGTCCAGCCATGACGTGGGGAACCGGCCATTTTGCCATAGGTATATGTCAACGAAGCCGGGATGAGCAATATGGCCAGCATCTCGAGAAAATTACTGAAAGGGGTAGGGTTCTCGTAGGGGTGTGCGCTGTTGGCATTGAAAAATCCACCACCATTTGTACCCAGCTGCTTGATGGCAATCTGCGATGCCGCCGGCCCCATTGGGATTATCTGCTGTGCGCCTTCCAGGGTCTGCACCGTTTCATGCGTATGAAAATTCTGCACAACGCCCTGGCCTGCTAATAATATGGCGAGTATTATTGAAAGCGGTAAAAGAACATACAACGTTGAGCGGGTAAGGTCGGTCCAAAAATTACCAAGTTTATCCGTATTTTTACGGGAGAAACCCCTGATAAGTGCCAGCAAAACGGCTATTCCGGTTGCTGCACTTACAAAGTTCTGGACCGTAAGGCCGATCACCTGAACAAAGTTACTCAGGGTTGTTTCCCCGGCGTAGCCCTGCCAGTTTGTATTGGTCATAAAACTTACTGCAGTATTGAAAGCCGAATGCCAGGAAACATCCGAATGCCTGGCAGGGTTTAAGGGCAGTTGCGACTGAAAGTATTGTAACAGAAACAGGAAAATAAATCCAATAAAATTGAACAAGAGTAAGCTGAAGGTATATGACTTCCAGTTTGTTTCCTCATCCGGGTCTGCTCCGCTGAACCGATAGGTCAGTTTTTCGAGCCAACCGAATACAGGCAGCATGAAGTGTATTGTCCCTGTAAATACTTTGCCCATGTAATTGCCCAAAAGAGGCGTCAACCCTATTAAAAAAGCAAAAAATAAGATAATTTGCAGAATGTCCCGTGCTGTCATGATTTAAAATTTATCAGGATTCACAAGTGAATAAATGAGGTATCCCAGGATAAACAGTGCTATGACGGCGCCTGCTATATAACCGGCAGGATTGTTTTCCTCACCGGGATTAGATATTAGCAATATGATTGTATGCATGTCGGCAGATTATTAACCCTACAAAAATACAACTGAACTTATAAGGGTATTGTAAAGAAAGCGGCAGCAACTATAAAGATTTTATAAAGATGGCAGGACGCCCGGAGCAAGCGTCAATATAATAAAACCTGCCCCGAAATTCCGGGGCAGGCTTCATTGAAATGCAAAGCTGAGCATTTAATTCCTTATGATCTGTTCATAAGCCGTCAGGGAATGTTTACCTGAAGAGGTGCTCTTTAACCTTGGAAAGAAACAGTTCTTTTCTGAAAGGTTTGCTGATGAAATCGGTGCAGCCGCAGGCCAATGCCCTGCTCTTATCTGAGCTTGATGCATAAGCTGTCTGTGCAATGATGGGCACTGTGGGCATAAATTCCCTGATTTGTTTTGTGGCTTCATATCCATCCATTACAGGCATTTTGATATCCATTAACACGGCGTCCACATGTTTTGATTTGCATGTTTGAATAGCCTCGACGCCGGTAATGGCCCTGATGATGTTGACATTCAAATTCAACAGCAATGCCTCCATCAGCTTAAAATTGGAATCTTCATCTTCTGCCAGTAAAATCGTCTTGGATTCTTTGCTTTTAGTTGCTGTTTCTTTGGTTGTTGTCTTTTCTGAAACATGCGTCTTTTTCCCTTTTACATAAGGGAGCGTAAAGTAGAAAGTTGAACCTCTGCCCAGTTCGGAGTTTACCCATATTTTTCCTCCGAGCAGTTCAACATAGGCTTTTGAGATAGACAAGCCCAGGCCCGTGCCTCCGTATTGACGAGCCATGGTGCTTTCAACCTGGCGGAATCGTGTGAAAATATCTTCACGCATGTCAGTCGGGATGCCAATGCCAGTATCTTCAACAAAAAACTCGAGTTCGTTATTTTTAACAATATAGCCAAAATTAACGTGTCCCTTGTTCGTGAATTTCACTGCATTACTAACAAGATTGGTTAGTATCTGAACAACTTTTATTTCATCGGTTACAATCCTTTCCTCATAGGGCAGATAGGGGATCATGTTAAGCGTCACGTTGTGTTTTCTGGCGGTATCATTAAACTGATCATAAACAAGCTTAAGTGTTGAATTGAGGTTCATTTCAGTTGGTGTAACCTTTTCCTGGCCTGCCTCGATGGTGGAGATGCTGACAATGGCTGAAATGATGGCAAGCAGCTGGTCGCTGTTTTGAATGATGATATCAGTGTATTGTTTGCGTGTGTTGGTATCCAGATCGGGATCATTCAGGAAGTCGGAAAAGCCAACAATGGCATTGAGGGGTGTGCGGATTTCATGGGAGATATTATTGAGGAACGCTGTTTTCAACCGGTCGCTTTCTTCGGCTTTTTCTTTTGCTGCAATGAGGTCCTGGGTAAGTTTCTTGCGATCGGTAATGTCTTCTTTAATGGTTACAAAATTGGTAATTTTACCATTGTTATCCCAGATGGGGGAAATGGTAGCAGACTCCCAATAGAACGCTCCGTTTTTCTTCCGGTTGCGGAATTCGCCCTGCCACATCTTTCCTGTATTTAAATTTTCCCATATCATCAGGTATTCGTCTTCGGGATTTTCGGAAGAACTGAAAATTTGTTGTTTTTTCCCAACCAGTTCTGCTTTTGTATAACCTGATAATTTGATGGCTGACGGATTAACGTATTCGATCATTCCTTTTGTATCTGTAATAATGACCGAATTAGGGCTTTGCTCAACGGCACGCGAATGTTTCTGAAGTTCCAGTTCCACGCGGTGCCGGATTTTTTTCTCCTGAACTTCATTATAGGCCCTGTGAACCGCCGGTACCAGGCGTTCCATCTTATTTTTAAGCACATAATCTGTTGCCCCGTTCAAAAGAGATTCGATGGCAGCATCTTCGCCCATGGTTCCGCTCACAAAGACAAAGGGAATGTTAGGGTAATTGTTTTTTGCATAAAGCAAAGCACCTTTACCGCTGTAATCCGGCAGGTTATAATCCGACAGGATGATGTCTATTTTTTGATTCCTGAGATGATTCAGATACGTTTTTTCGTTATCGGCTGAAAAGCATTCAAATGTTATATTTGCATTTTTCAGCACCGATTGCACCAGTTGCGCATCAATTGGGTTGTCTTCCAGATGCAGGATATTGATTGTTGTTTCCATTTTTTCCATGTTTTAGGTTAGCATTCATTATTTGCTTTTTTATTGATCGCTTGAAGTCATGATGCCCGTTTCTTTTTTTTAAGCTTATCATCTAACTCCGTTACGCCAAAATAATATTCATGGTTGATTAACTCATTTTCTAAGGATCCCGATGCTGGCCCCCTGGCATTTTAGCAGGTTCAAGAGATGCTGAAGGGCCGTCCGGGCGATGGCATCGGGCGATTCTATGGCGTGCAAGATTTCCTGATCCATTTTGTGCAGGGTTCTTAGCCTTTCGGCTTGTCTGCCTAATGTTTCTGCTGCCTTCCTTCGCTCGGTTATATCCATGATGAATACAGTAACGCCAATAACTTCTGTATGCTGAAATATTGGATTCCAGGTGAGCTCATAATAAATGTCGCGATCCGGCTGGTATTGTATTTCTACAAATGATTCCCCTGCGTAGGCCCGCTCTATACTTTGTTTTGCCGATTCCCGCAGTTCCGGAATAGTCATGTAACCGAGTACATTGTCTCCTATGCTGATGTCAGCTTTCCACGCATGTTTCATCTCATCATGGTGCTTTTTATTAAATGTGGTATAGCAATAATTTTTATCCAGGGAGAAAATAATGAGGTCGGTTGAGCTATTGATCAGTGCTGTGAGCAGGGCGTGCTGGGATTCCAGAACTGCTTCCGCACTTTTGCGCACACCAATTTCTGCAGATAGTTCGGCAGTTCTTTGTGCCACTAATCCTTCGAGGCGGTCGTTAAACATTTTCAGTTCATGCTGGACCATGACCAGTTCAATGTTTCTTTGTGTTGCAGCTTGATAAGTTGAGAGTAGCAATGTGAGCATTTGTTGCCTTGTTGCTTTGATGATTCGTTTATTTCCTCCGATACTGATCTCCACACCTTCAGACTTTCTTTCATTTTGATAGATTTTCTTATTTAAAAGAATATGATCAATCGTTGCCATCAGGTAATCTTCAGCAAAAGGTTTTGTGAGAAAATTATCGGCACCGCATTCAAGGCCGTCGAGCACATCCTCTGCCCGGGAAAGCGACGTTAGCAGGATAAAAGGGATATCCCATGTACTTTCTTTTGACTTTATTTCTTTGCAGAGCTTGTATCCGTTCATTTCCGGCATAATGTTATCGCTGATAACGAGGGTTGGTTTAGACTCTTGTACATAAGCCAGCGCTTCCTTTCCATCTTTAGCTACCATTACGCCGTAATGGCGTTTTTCAAGCATGTATTTCAGCACCTCGGCTTGCATAGGATTGTCCTCAGCAATTAATACATTGATGTTTTCTGAATTTTTCATTTTTATTTGAGCTAAAAAACATTTTTATTTGCGTGTAGACCCGCCAAAAAAATCAGCATACTGATTAATGGGCAATACGTGACTGGCGACTCCGGGTCTGAGCCTTTCACCCGGTATACCTAATATCACTGCACTCCCTTATTCCGAACAATTGTCACCCCGCCGTTTTTATTCATTGTTTTCATCTTAGCAGCACCATCTCAGCCCGTGCCCGAAAGGAGCAAAAGCAGAAGGGGATCCAAAGCATCACTTCATATACAGGTGTTCTTTCACTTTAGAAATGAATAGATCCCGGCAGAAGGGTTTGCTTATAAAATCGGTGCAACCGCAAGTCATGGCCTTGTTCATGTCCGCGCTGGATGCATAAGCTGTTTGGGCAATGATGGGCAAGGTGGGCATCAATTTCCTTATTTGCCTGATGGCCTCATAGCCGTCCATTTCCGGCATTTTGATATCCATTAACACAACGTCAACATGCTTTGATTTGCAAGTGGCAACTGCTTCATGGCCTGTGATGGCCCTTACAATATGGATATTCATTTTGTTCAATAATGCCTGCACCAGCTCGAAATTAGAATCTTCATCTTCTGCGACCAGAACTGTTTTAGGTTCTTCAATTTCGGTGCGTGATCCTTTGTGGGATTTCCTTTCTGATGAAATGTTCCTTTTTGCCTTTATATACGGGATGGTAAAGTAAAAAGTTGAACCCTGATTCAGTGCTGAGACAACCCACATTTTTCCGCCGAGCAGTTCGATATAAGCTTTAGAAATGGCCAGGCCCAATCCAATGCCGCCGCATTGGCTCGTGATGGTGGTTCCTGCCTGGCGGAAACGTTTAAATATTTCTTTGTGCATTTCAGGTGCTATGCCGATGCCGGAGTCTTCAACGAAAAATTCGAGTTCTTTGGCCTTGATCACGTATCCGAAAGTTACTTCTCCCTGTTTGGTGAATTTAAGCGCATTGCTAATCAGATTGGTGAGCACCTGGCTGAGTTTTGCTTCATCTGAAACGATCCTGGTTTCATAGGGTAGAAAAGGCTTAATGTTTAAGGTTATGTTTTTGTTTCTGGCTTCATCAATGAATTTTTCGTGTAGCAGATTGAGCATATAATTCAGGTTAAATTCGGCCTCATTCACTTTTTCCTCACCGGCCTCAATTGTTGAGAGGTTTACAATATCAGAAATAATGGTGAGCAGTTTGTCGCTGTTTTGACAGATGATTTCTGTGTAATGTTTACGGTTGTCGGCTCCCAGGTCAGGGTCGTTAAGAAATTCGGAAAAGCCTACAATGGCATTTAGGGGTGTGCGGATTTCATGTGAAATATTATGCAGAAATGCTGTCTTGAGCCGGTCATTTACTTCAGCCCTTTCTTTGGCTGCTATCAGGTCCCGGGTCATCTGCTTCCGATCCGTAATGTCTTCTTTTATGGTCACATAATGAGTAATTTTATTATTATTATCCATAACTGGAGCAATGGAAACTGCTTCCCAATAATGCTCTCCTAATTTTTTTCTGTTATAAATTTCGCCATACCATACTTTCCCTGCATTGACTTTTTCCCAGACAGGCAAAGCGCTTTCTTCGGAGTTTTCAACGTAATTTAATATTTTGTGATTTTTCCCGATCAGATCATCTCTTGTAAATCCGGATAATTTAACTGCAGCAGGATTAACATATTCAATGATGCCATTCGTATCGGTAATAACCACTGAATTCGGACTTTGCTCGAGGGCACGCGATTTTTTCTCCAATTCCTTCTCTGCCACCATCCTGGCTTTATGTTCCTGCAAATCTTTAATGGACCTTTGGATAGCAGGTAGCAGCCGCCCTATTTTATTTTTCAGCACATAATCGGTTGCCCCTTGTAACATCGATTCGATGGCTGCATCTTCACCGATGGTTCCGCTCACAAAGACAAAGGGAATGTTTGGATAATTATTTTTCGCAAACAACAATGCTCCTTTGCCGCTGTACCCCGGAAGGTTGTAGTCGGACAAAATAATATCAATTTTATGATCCTGCAGTTGAAGAATATAATCTGCTTCATTATCGGCAAAAAAGTATTCAAACTTTAAATTTGCTTTTTTCAACACACTTTGCACCAATTGCGCATCATTCGGATTGTCTTCGAGGTGAAGAATCTTAATAGCAGTTTCCATTTTGGTCGTGTTTTATGGTGAAGAATAAGTTAATAAGTGGTTACTTCTATTTACCTTAGAATCAGCAGGCTGTGTTGTTTTAAGTGCATAGAGCTGGGAGTGCCCATGGTGCCTGGAGTTGGGGCCAATTGTAAGGTTGTCTGAAGAAACCAATGGATGCAGGCGTCATTCAAAATGAGTTAAATAATTTTCTGTTGCGCTGATTTGAGAAAATGAGTGACGGTGAAATGGAGATTCCCTAGACTGTCAGATGTTGTGATTAACAACTTACAGGTAATAAAGATAATGTCATGAGAGAGGAGTTCTTATAGCTAAAAGCACTTATTGGCTGTAGCGATAATATGAAATTATTTGTCGTTGAAATTACGACAGCGCTGCAGTGGGATCGAATACAAATTCTAATCCATTACAAAACGGTGATGGGGGCAAGGCGAGTGGGCGAGTGGGCGAGTGGGTGATAGGGAGAAGACTAAATCAACTATCCGGGGCTATTCAAATTTTGAAGATTCTGGTTCAATGATGTGATACCTTTCCTTTTCGCCTAACCTGATCAGTAGTCCGTTGACTTCTTTTTTAAGTTCAACGACCCTGAGCTCCCGGCCCACAAAAAGACTATTAATATATTGCAGTTCGTTCGATCTCTTTTTTGCTTCATCGGCACGCATACGCTCGGTGATGTCTGTCAGTGTTAAGTAACATTCCTGGCTGTTTTCGGTAACAATACCATCAATTTGCACAAATATGGGCATCCTTCCTTCTTTTGTGAGCATAATCTGGCATGTTTCCTTGGCCCTGCTTTTGAAAATATTTTCGAAGAAGGCATTAAATATGGGCCGTTTATCTTCAGTTACAAAAAAGCAAAAATGACTATTGATCAGATGTGAACGTTCTTTACCCAGCATGCTGGCGCCGGTAAGATTGATCTTCTGAATATGGCAGCTGTCAGAAAGGGTGACATATCCTGAAGGGGCAAAATCGTATAATTCAATGTATTTTTCGCTGGCCAATTCCGCTTGCTCTTTTACCATGATAAGCTCATCATTCTGCATCTCCAGTTCTATCTGATGCACTTCAAGTTCATGAATAAGTTTCATGAGATCAGTTTCCGAACGCAGTTCGGATGATTGCTGCGCCTTCGTTTTCTCAAGTAATTCTTCTGCCTTCTGACGCAGCATTTCACCATAAGATTTCATATTGGCTTTTTCCATGATTGCTTTTGTTTGATAAGCTTTTACGCCCATTTAACCCGGTATAATGTATCCCTTTTACTTCTGGTGTTTTAGTGCTTTATTGAGCGCTTTCAACTCTAGTTCCAGTTTTTTTGCTATGGTTATATCGCTGAATGTCATCACCAGTCCGTCGATACGGTCGTCAACGGTGCGATAAGGCATGATGCGGATATTAAACCACCTTTTGTCATGCGTTTCGATGGCCGTTTCCAAAGATACCAGGGTCTTAATCACCTGTAGGGCATGGGCCTCAATTTCAGGATACTGTAAATCATTCACCAGGTCGGTAAAAGGGCGGCCAATATCCACACTACGCAATTTAAATATGGTAATCACCTGGTCGGTAAACCTGCGGATATTCAGATCCTTGTCGAGAAAGAGTGTTGCGACCTCTGTACTGTTGAGCAGGTTTTTCATGTCGTCGTTTGCTCTAATAAAATCACCCACTTTGCTCTGTAATTCTATGTTCACCGTTTGCAACTCTTCGTTCAGGCTCTGCATTTCTTCTTTTGAGGTCGTTAATTCCTCGTTGGTCGACTGCAGTTCTTCGTTGCTTGATTGCAGCTCCTCGTTGGTAGATTTTAACTCTTCCTGGGATGTCTGCATCTCTTCGCGGATACTTTGGATCTCTTCGCCACTGCGTTGCAGCTGGATCTCTAATTCTTTTTGCCGCCTGGACGAACCTTGTTTTCCTGTGATTATTTGCACGCTATCATGTGCAATCAATGCCGGTACATCGGTGAAAACGATCATGACCATTCCCCTGATGGAAGTGGGATTTTCGATGCGTTGCAAAGTAACATCCACAAACTGGGTTCCACCGTTAGTCCCGATTTTAATATTATGCAGCACCACTGCTTCGAAATTTTGCATCGCTTTTCGGAAGGCTCCCGGCAACTCCTGCTGCAAGCCTTCGCGCGCCATGGCATAAATATTCCAGTTTGTTTTGCCTGCAACGGGCTCAAGGTATTTTCCAGTGCGGCCTGTAATGTAAAGGATGTCGCCTCTGTCGTTTACCAGTACACTGGGTGGGGCAAAGCGCTGTAGCAGGATCTGATCGGCAAGTGTCTGGATGTTTTCAACAGCCTTCACTGGTGGTTTAGATATAGTCATATCTTGACTATGGAAGAATGAACTGGGGAAATCAACGAGTTCAGGTGCTAAAGTTCCGGAGGTGCGTTTATATATTTTCAATTTTGCATCAAGTTCGGTAAATCCGTATTTAAAGTTACCGAGGGTTTCGGCGGTGCCAAGTAACAATACTCCACCTGGATTCAGGCTGTAATTAAAAAGTGACAACAATTTTCGCTGCAATTCAGGCTCCATGTATATCAGCATATTGCGGCATGTAATGATGTCGAGTTTCGTAAAAGGAGGGTCCTTGATTACATTCTGGGGTGCAAACACGACCATTTCGCGTATCAGGGTATTTACGCGGTAGCTGTCGTTTTCAGCTACAAAAAACTGGCTGAGGCGCGCTGCTGACATATCGGCGGCTATTTTCTTTGAGAAATGGCCTTTGCGTGCCTTTTCAATGGCTTCATGGTCGAGATCGGTGGCGAAAATCTGTAAAGTAAGGTGCCTGGGCTTTTTAATTTTTCTCAACGCTTCCTTAAAAACAATGGCCAGTGAATAGGCCTCTTCCCCAGTGGAACAGCCCGTAACCCAGGCGCGCATCACATAGCCGTCGGGTAATTCATTCATTAATTCGGGAAGAATGCTTTCTTTAAGCTTATCCCATACAACGCCATCACGAAAAAAGTTTGTGACGCCAATCAGCAACTCTTTATAAAGTATCTCGACCTCCTTGGGATTTTCCTGTAAAAAGCGGACATAGTTTTGTATTTTGTCAATCTGGTGAACACCCTTGCGTCTTTCGATGCGGCGAAACAAGGTGTTTTTCTTATACAGCGAAAAGTCGTGACCCGATTGTTCACGGAGCAAGATGATGATCTTTTCGAGGTTGCTCTTATTCATACCCTCCAATTCAGGTTCATTTTTAGGCATGGGTGTATATTTCAGGAATTCGATCAGCTGGGAAGGCAGGTCCCCTGCAGGAGCAACAATATCGGCAGTCATTGTATCTGTAACGCTGCGTGGCATGCTGTCAAATTTGGCGGAGGCTGGTTCCTGCACCAGCACAATACCGTTTTTTTCTTTGATGGCTTTTGCACCAAGGCTGCCATCTGAACCCATACCCGAGAGGATGATCCCGACACTTTTTGCTTGCCTGTCGTCGGCCAATGATCGGAAGAAAATGTCAATGGGTAAACGAAGACCATGTGATTCAACAGGATCGAACAAATGCAGTGCACCGTTCAGCAAGGACATGCTTTTGTTGGGCACTATCACATATACGCAATCCGGCTTCACTCTAATGCCATCGGTTACCTGCACCACTTTGAGGGGCGTAATGCGTTGCAACAACTCAGGCATGATGCTTATGCGCGTTGGATCGAGATGCTGGATTACAACAAATGCCATTCCACTGTTATTGGGCATATTCCTGAAAAACTGTTCCAATGCCTCCAGCCCGCCAGCCGAGGCACCTATACCAATAATCGGGAAGTCAATTTTTTTTGATCCCCCTTTTATTAGGTTTTTGGCCTTTATTGAAATAGCCTTGCTTTCTGGCTTCTCTTTTTCAGGTTTTTTGATTGTTTTCATAACAGGGTGATTATGATTTTAAGTTGCTGGCCTGTAATGTTTTGCGGCTTATCAGACAATTATTCATGCTAAAATGATAAGGCATTGTTGCAGGATGTCACATTATCGCAAAACAGGAATAAAACAGTTTTTTACCTAAAATGATCAAATGAGTTCCGGAAAAATGCCTGAAAAAATAATTATAACAAAGTTACGATATAATCAGGCATTATAAACGGACATATTATTCAATAGTCGAAGGGGGGAGGACGAAATAAAAAACCAGGGGAAAGACATTGAAATACATGGAAGTGGATTGATGAGATTGAAGGGATTGAAGGGATGCACCTGAGTTCAACATAGAAATAAACAGAAATACATCGCTCTGTTATTCAATCTTGTTGGTCATTTTATCTTTTTTGCCTTGAAGGTATTTACCACAGGCTCATTCTGTGACATGTGCCGCCTGTTAACGCATATCAGAGGTCCTGAAAAAACAGCATTTGTTTCAGGAACCTCATGTCTGTTCATCGTTTGTCATTAAGGTTTTCATTTGGCAATTCAGTTTATTGTTCAACCCCTTCGGGGCTGATCGTATATGCCTTTCAAGACCGCGGGCAGAGCCCACGGTTATGAGAACACTGGACTCAACAGCCCCGAAGGGGTTGAATATCTTTTCTTCAGGAAATAATTTTCGCCAGTCTCTAGCCAACATTCTTAAGTAATATTTTAAACTCAAATTGAGGACACCTGAACTAATGTATAAAGGAGCGAAATATCTTGGAACCTGGAACTTGGAACTTGAAATTTGAAATTTATTTTCTACTTCGCCAGCACCAAAAATCCCCACTTGGTGAGCTTAATTTCGTCATTTCCCTTTAAGGCATAGGATACATCGGTAAATATTTCGTGATACGTTCCCTTATGATGCTGAGCACTGAGCAGAACCGTTATTGGTT